>JBFHOZ010000067.1:0-11500 GCA_041592975.1 Desulfuromonadales bacterium | reverse complement strand
GGCGGCAATCGGCCTGTTCGGTGAGGAATTCGACTCCGGCGACGACAGCGAAGATGATGAAGGCTGGGGCGCGGCGGCCCGATTCACCTGGGCCCCGGTCCAGAAGAAAACCCGGGCGCTGCATCTCGGCGCCTCACTGGCAATGCGCAGGCCGGATGATGGCAGGACGATCAAGTTCAGTGCCCGACCGGAATCGCACCTGACCGATGTCAAGTATCTCGATACCGGCAAAATCGACGATGTCGACCGGACCTATAGCGGTGTGGCGGAGCTGGCCGGAGTCTACGGCCCCTTTTCACTGCAGGGCGAGTATTTTCAAGCCGAGGTAGCGCGCGGCAATGCTGATGACCTGACCTTTTCCGGCTGGTATGTTTATGCCAGCTGGTTCCTGACCGGGGAGTCCCGCCGTTACAAGCACGGCAAGGGCGCCTTTTCCGGCATCAAGCCCTATACGCATACGGGCGCTGTCGAACTTGCCGCCCGTTACAGCGTTCTTGACCTGAATGACGGCGTGATCACCGGCGGCGAGGGAGAGAACATCACCTTCGGCATTAACTGGTATCTGAACAAGAACGTGCGCCTGATGGCCAACTACATCATGGTGGACAACGACGATCATGCCGATGCCGACGGCGATGTGACGGGCAACGACGATCCTTCGGCGTTCCAGGCACGTTTCCAGATCCACTTCTGATGGTTCGGGGGGAAGGAATGGGAGTTCTGATGAAGAAAAGGCTGTCAATTCTCACGGTCGTGCTGCTGGCGGTGTTGACCGGCAGCCAGGGCGTTCCGGCCGTTGCCGCTGCCAGCGCCGGCAGTGAGAGAAAAAACACGCTGGTGATAGCCGCGGTCAGTGACAACCCCAAGAAACATTATCGCTACCTCAAGCCGATGGTCGATTATGCCGCCAGTCAACTGGGCGCGTTCGGCATCACCGAAGGCAAGGTGGTGCTGGCGAAGAACAACCGGCAGCTGGTCGAGTATCTCCGCCAGGGGAAAGTCGACTGGGTCACCGAAACAACCTTTGCCGCGGTCATCTGTCAGCAAGAGGCGGGAGCCGAGATTATCCTGAAAAAGTGGAAAAAAGGAGTTGATAAGTACCATACGGTTTTCTTTGCCCGTAAGGAGAGCAATATCACATCACTTTCCCAGTTGAAGGGCAAGACGATCGCGTTCGAGGAGCCTGATTCCACGAGTGCGTTTTACGTCCCCTATGCCATCCTGGTCAAAGCCGGGATTGATCCGGTCCGGCTTGAATCCGTTCGCCATATGCCGAAGGCCGGTACGACCGGTTATGTGTTCGCCGGTGAGGAGGTCAATCAGTCGGCCTGGGTTTACAAGGGGCTCGTCGATGCGGCGGCGTTCAGCAACACCGATTGGGACGAGCCGGACAACATGCCCGAGGCCTTCAGAAAAGAACTGCAGATTTTCTATCGCTCGGGGAGTTTCCCCAGAGCTGTCGAACTGGTTCGCAAGGACCTCGACCCGGCCCTGAAAAACGCCCTGAAGAAAATCCTGATCGAAGCTGATCGGTCTGCTGATGGCCGCAAGGCGCTCAAGGCCTATCACAAGAGTACGAGAATTGAGCTGCTCGATGCCGAAAGCCGGGCCGGGATCGAAGAAGCGAAGAGAATCCTCGAAACCCTTCAGCCCGGTATAGGCCGATGAAACTCAAGCTTCAGGCCCGATACTCCCTTTCGATAGCCCTGCTGACAATTGCCGTCACAGTCGTTCTGGCCGCACTCCTTCTCTACCAGTTTGATGCCGCCCAGAACCGGATGGCCGAGTCGAATATCGCCATGACCGAGGACGCGCTGATCGCGCAGATGAAGAAGAGGGGAGAGGTCGTTGCCACCACCCTGGCGGAAAATCTTGTCGACCCCTTCTATTATTATGACCTCGAGGATATCGGCCGCCTGATGAACTCGACCCTAGATCAGAAGGATGTCCGTTATGCCTATCTCTACGACACGGAAGGGACGATCGTACATGACGGCGATGTCGACGAGATCAAATCCGATTTGAAGCTCGGTGACAGCAAGAGCATCGAAATCACGACGGAGAAGGGCGCCCTGCTGACTCAGATGCAGGGGGATGTCCTTGCCGTCTCCACCCCGATCTGGATCGGGGAGTCTCCCCTTGGCGGAGTCAAGATAGGTCTTTCACTGGATGGCGTCCGTGACGACATTGAGAGGCTCAGGGCGAAGCACGCGCAGATTACCAGGGAAGAGCTGGAAAAGAATCTCCGGACGCTGGTCATGACGACCCTGATGCTGATCGTTCTGGCGGTCGCACTTGCAATCACCATGGCACGCAGCCTGATCAGGCCGATTCGCCGTTTGAGTGAGTTCGCCAGGCAGGTCGGACAGCAGAATTATCTGGTTGACGAACCGGCAGACCGTAAGGACGAACTTGGCGACCTGATCCGATCCTTCGGGAAGATGAGTCAGGATCTTCAGGAAACAACCATCTCCAAGGAACATTACGAGGGCATTATCAACAACATGAACGAAATGCTCCTCGTCCTTGCTCCTGATGAAAGGGTTGTTGCCACCAACGTTGCGGCACAGAAAATGACCGGCGCCAAACCGGATGAACTTGTCGGCAAGTCCGCCCGGTCCCTTTTTGCGGGAACGGGTCAGGCCCGTTGGGACGCCTGGATAAAAAAGATTCGCAATGCCGACCGTCCCGCTCAGGAGGAGTTTCAACTCGCATCCGGCAGCGACAACGAAACGATCGTCTCCGTTTCCGGATCGGTGATGAAAGACAGCACGAATAACATCAGGAATATTGTCTGTGTTTTACGCGACATAACAGACCAGGTGAAATTCCACGAAAAATTGCGGGCTGAAAAGGAAAAAGCGATAAAGGCCAGCCAGGCCAAATCCGATTTCATGGCCCGGATGAGCCATGAAATCAGGACGCCGATGAATGGTATTCTGGGAATGAACCAGTTGCTGCTTGGCACGGATTTGAGCGCCCGGCAACGGCACTTTGCCAACCGGATAGAGCAGTCGGGGCATCTGCTGCTTGATGTTATCAACGATATCCTCGATATTTCAAAAATAGAGGCCGGCAAAATGACCATATCGGAGGCGCCCTTCGATCTCTATGAAATATTGGAAAAGCTTGTCGATCTTCTCGGGGAAAACGCCTGCTCCAAGGAACTGGAGCTCGGCTATTTCTGCTCATCGGCTGTTCCGGCAAAAGTGCGCGGAGATTCGGCAAGGCTGCAGCAGGTACTTTTCAACCTTGTCGGCAATGCAATCAAGTTTACCGAGCAAGGAGAGGTTCTGCTCCGTGTGACATCCCCTTCCGGGACAGAAGAAAGGCCGGTTGTACGCTTTGAAGTGATAGATTCGGGCATCGGCATTTCCAGTTCGGATCGTCGAAAGATATTCGAAAAGTTTGTCCAGATCGATGGTTCGTTAACCCGCGAGTTCGGCGGCACGGGACTGGGTCTGTCCATTACCAGGCAACTTGTGGAGATGATGGGCGGAAAGATCGGTTTTGACAGCCAGCCGCGGAAGGGGTCGACATTCTGGTTCGAACTCCCCCTGACCAAAGAAACGGACCATTCTCCCCAATCGGAAAAGGTTTCCGATATCAGCTCGATGCTGGTTGTGCACAAGAATGCCAGGATTCGGCATCTGATTTGTGAACAAGTGGCGGAATGGGGTGTCTCATGTGTCTCCGAAGAACACCTGCTGCCGGAATCGATTCGTGCAATCGCAACAGCTGGTGTGGTTCTGCTTGAGCTGGATACCGAAAACAGATCCGAACTGTCTGCCGTTGCCAAACTGACCGGGCTCCCGGAATTCAATCATTTGCATTTCGTCGCCCTTGTCGGCATGAATCAGGTGATCGAGCCGAATGAGCTGACAGGATTCAACATCAGCAGAACGCTCCAAAAGCCCCTGAGGATGTCATCGTTGCGGCAACTTTTTCAGGAGGATACGGGACCGTCGACGGCCCGCGCAGGACAGGGGGCGGAATCACTGGCAGCGTCGTCCGGTACGTTGAACGCGACGGCCAACAGGATTCTGCTCGTCGAGGACAATCCCGTGAACCAGGAGGTCACCCTCTTGATGCTGGAGCAATTGGGTCTCAGGGCTGATCTGGCCAAGAATGGCCGGGAGGCGGTCGAGGCTTTTTCTCAGACCGAATACAGCCTTGTTCTGATGGATATTCAGATGCCTGTCATGAACGGTTTCGAGGCGACTGAAAAGATACGGCAGATGGAGGGGGCGAGGCCGGGTGCAGCAAGAATCCCGATCATCGCCCAGACGGCTTATCTGGTGGATGAAAATCTGAAAGATCCACTGATTTCAGGCATGGACGACAAGTTGGGGAAGCCGTTCAATTTGCGCCAACTGAGCAAGGTTCTTGAACGTTGGTTGCCCAGCAGCAACAGCATGATTGAGGAAGCTGCAACCTCTGTCCAGTTGAAGCAAGCACTCGAGAAAGACTCCATGGCCGTTCTCGATCCGGAAGCTTTCGAGCAGGTGCGGGTTCTTTGCACGGGGAACAGCACAATTACCGTTGAAGGGATGATTCGCCTCTACATTGATGATGCGGAAGAACTGCTCTCTGATCTTGGCCGGGCAATCGGCGAGAACAACTGCAAGACGGTCAGGAGCATTACGCATCAGTTGAGATCGAGCAGCGCATTGGTCGGTGCACTCAATTTCTCAAAGATGATTTCAAGGCTAAACGAAGTTGCACGCAATGACAAATTGAACGAGGCAAGCGATCTTCTGGCGTCGATCGAGAAGGAGTTTGCCAGGGTGAAAGGGGAGTTGTCCGAAAAGGCCGGTTGGCAGTGAACGCCTCCGCGGGTCTGTTCGCTGCCTGCAATTCACATCCCTTTTTCGCCTGTTCAAATGACCTTCCCGCAATAAAGTTTTCATGAAAATGTCCGAAAATCCACCCTCGCCCCCGTTGCCGCGACGTGTCATGGCACTTTGACGGATTGTCACTTCCTGCGGGTGCGATCATGAACCGCTTCGACATGACACCGGGTTTTCCACGGCATTTCCTGGTGGCTGTAAGGTTCCCCGATGGCTCGCAAGAACGGAGTGGTGCGATCGCTTCTTTGTCGGCAGTGGAATCCGTTTCGTTAATAACGGTTGCAGGCAAATGCGGCCGAATCCGGTTCAGCTCCCGTAACCCCCTGGATGGCAGATGGCGCAGCTGTGACTTATTCCGGCGCCTGCGCGCCCAGGGGCATGGTCGGGTGCAGGGAGTTGCGCAGGCAGGCGAGGTGGCAGTAGAGGTTATGGTGCTCGTCCGGCGCGAGCTCGAAAGAGATGACGATCGGGCGGGAGATGCCATTGATGATCTTGCCGCAGAAGCTGCAGTGATAGGTCCTCGGCTCCATCTGTTATTCTTCCTTGTTGCCGTTCCCCTTCGGCCGCAACGGTTCCATGATCGATTCGAACAGGGAGCGCTTCGGCTTCGGGGTCGGCTCGGCCGGTTTTTCCGGAGCGGCCTGCTGCTCGGCCGGCCCGGCGGCCGGTTTCTGCTCTTCGGCGGGCTTGGCGTCGGTCTTCTTGCCCGCCGACGAACGGCGCCGGGGCGGTCTTCTGCGCCGGGGGGACGACTCCTTCTTCGCCTCGCCGGTATCCGCTTTCTGTTCCTGGTCGCCCGGCTGCGGCGGGGCTTCGGCCTGGTCCGGTGCGGCGGTCTTCTTCTCCTCGCCGGACTGCGCCTTGCGGCGTGAACGCCGTCGCCTCGAGGAACTCCTCTTCTCCTCGCTCGCCGCCGGTGATCCGGCGTCGCCGCTTCCTTCCGCCTTGTGCTGATGCTGGTCGGCCAGAAGTTTCGTCTCCCTCTCCGGTTTCGGCAGCGGAATCGGCTCCTTCTTCTCCTCGGCATCCTTTTCGCGCCGGGTGACTTCAAGCTCCACCTGGCCGGCAGCCAGCTCGGCCCGGCCGGAGATGGAGATGGAGATCTTGAGGTGCTTCTCCATCTCGACCAGCTCTTCGCGGCGGACATTGAGCAGGTAGTTGGCGACTTCGACCGGCACCCTGACCTCGGCCTTATCGACCTTCCCCTTGGCGCAGGAGGTGTGCAGCTGGCGCAGCACCGCGACCGCCTGCCCCTCGGCGCTCTTGACCCGGCCGCTGCCGCCGCAGTTTTCGCAGGTGTGGTAGGTGCTGTCGGCGAGCGCCGGGCGGAGCCGCTGACGGCTCATCTCGAGCAGTCCGAACTGGCTGATGCGGCCGACCGAGAGCCGGGCCTTGTCGTTCTTCAGCGAGTTCTTCAGCGTCTTCTCCACCTCGCGGGCGTGCTTGCGGTCGCGCATGTCGATGAAATCGATGACGATCAGCCCGCCGAGGTCGCGCAGCCGCAGCTGCCGGCCGATTTCGGCGGCCGCTTCCATGTTCGACTTGTAGGCAGTCGCCTCGATCCCCTGCTCGCCCGCCATCCGGCCGGAGTTGACGTCGATGGCGACCAGCGCCTCGGTCTGGTCGATGACGATCGACCCGCCGGAGGGGAGCGGCACCTTGTTGCTGGTGATGGTCTCGATCTGTTCTTCGATCTGGTAGCGGGAGAAGATCGGCCGCCGTTCGAGGTGCTGCTTGAGCAGCTTGACCTGGGCCGGCATGATCGCCTTGAAGAACTCCTGCGCTTCATTGAAGACTTCCGGATCGTCGATGAGGATCTCGTCCATGTCGAGGCTGAAGTGCTCGCGGATCGAGCGGATGACGACGTTCGATTCCTGGAAGAGCAGCGCCGGGGCCTTCTCTTTCCTGGCGAGCTGTTCGATTTTCTTGTGGATGCCGATCAGGTAGTTGTAGTCGCGCTTGAGCTCGGTCACCTTCTGGCCGATGCCGGCGGTGCGGACGATGTAGCCGACGTTGTCGGGGATGTCGAGGGTCGCCATCGCCTCCTTGAGCTTCTTGCGGGTGGCGTCGTCCTCGACCTTGCGCGACACCCCCTTGGTGGTGCTGTCCGGCATCAGGACCATGTAGCGCCCCGGCAGGGAGAGGAAGGTGGTCAGCGCCGCCCCTTTGGTGCCGCGCTCTTCGCGGACGATCTGCACCAGCAGCTCCTGGCCGCGCTTGAGAATGTCGTTGATCCGCGGTCGGGACTTGCTGTCATCGTCGTCTTTTTTCCTGGGATAAAGCGAGGGGTGGATCTCGCTGATCTGCAGAAAGCCGAGCCGGTTGGCCCCGTAATCGACAAAGGCGGCCTGCAGGCCGGGCTCGACCCGGACGACGGTCGCCTTGTAGATGTTCCCCTTGTTCTGTTCGCTGCCAGCGATTTCGATGTCGAGTTCGGTCAGGACGCCGTCCTCGACGATGGCCACCCGGCTCTCCTCGAGATGGGTGGCGTTGATCAGCATCTTCTTGCTCATATTCTTTTGTAACCTTCCGGGTGCACCGCGGCGCACCCCATCAAATTTATGCCGGCAGCGCTGTTGCGCTGCCCAACGACCGGTCGTTCGCCCGGGTCGTGCGTGAGCAATTCGGGCCGGAACCCTGCCTCGACAGTCGAGAAAAACCGGAGGCGTCCGGCCGGCCAGTGAGTCCAGCGTAGAGATTATAGCTATGCTTGCGAAATATCAAGCTTTTTATCACGATATTGATTTGCCGCGCCCGGCAGCTGTGATATAACAGGGCCATGCTGCAACTCAAAGGGATTATCAAGGACTTTGCCGGCCGGCGGATCTTCGCCGGCATCGACTGGCATATCCGTCCTCAGGACCGGATCGGGCTGTGCGGCGACAACGGCGCCGGCAAGACGACCCTGCTGAAACTGCTCTGCGGCCGGGTCGAGGCCGACGACGGCAGGCTGCAGGTGGCAAAGGGGACGACCTTCGGCTATCTGCCGCAGGAGGGGCTGGAGCACCGGGGACGGACCCTGTTCGAGGAGGCCCATTCGGCACTCACCGAACTGCGGGCGATCGAGCGGGAGCTGCGCCGGCTTGAAGAGGAGATTTCCGACCGGCACGACGCCGAGGACATGCGGCGCTATGCCGAGCTGCAGGAGGCGTTCGGGCAGCGGGGCGGATACACCATGGAGACCGAGGTCGGCAAGATCCTCTCCGGGCTCGGTTTTTCGAACGATGATTTCGAGCGCCCCTGCGAGCAGTTCTCCGGCGGCTGGCAGATGCGTATCGCCCTCGCCAAGCTGCTGCTGCAGCGCCCCAACCTGCTGCTGCTCGACGAGCCGACCAACCACCTCGACCTGCCGGCGCGCGACTGGCTCGAGGACTACCTGCTCGCCTATCCGCACGCCGTTGTCCTGGTCTCCCATGACCGGTTCTTCCTCGACAAGGTGGTCGGGCGGATCGTCGAGGTCTGGAACGGCACCCTGACCGAGTACCCCGGCAACTACAGCCGTTATCTCGTCGCCCGCGACGAGCGGATCGCCGCGTTGCGCGAGGCGAAACGCCAGCAGGACGAGGAGATCGCCAGGACCGAGGCGTTCATCAACCGTTTCCGCTACCAGGCCAACAAGGCGTCGCTGGTGCAGAGCCGGGTGAAGAAGCTGGAGAAGATCGAGCGGATCGTGCTGCCGGCGGAGCGGAAGCGGATCGCCTTCGAGTTTCCGCCGCCCCCCACGGGGGGACGGACGGCGGTCGAGCTGAAAGGGGCCGGACAGAGATACGGCGAGCTGCAGGTCCTCGCAGAGGTCGACCTGCTGATCGAGCAGGGGGAGCGGGTCGCCCTGGTCGGTCCGAACGGCGCCGGCAAGTCGACCCTGATGCGGCTGCTCGCCGGAACCGAGGCGCCGGTGAGCGGCGAACGGGTGCCGGGCCACAACCTGCACCAGGCCTATTTCGCCCAGGACCAGGCGGCGGCGCTCGATCCGGCCAACGACGTTCTCGGCGAGCTCAGCGCCGACGCGCCGTTCGCCATGGTGCCGAAGCTGCGCAATATCCTCGGCGCCTTCCTCTTCTCCGGCGACGATGTCGAGAAGCGGGTGTCGGTCCTCTCCGGCGGCGAACGGAACCGGCTGGCGCTGGCCAAGCTGCTGCTGCGGCCGGCCAATCTGCTGCTGCTCGACGAGCCGACCAACCATCTCGACATCCACTCCAAGCAGGTGCTGCTCGATTCGCTGAAGAAATTCAGGGGGACCATCGTCTTCGTCTCGCACGACCGCTATTTTGTCGACGCCCTCGCCACCCGGGTGCTTGAAGTCGGCAACACAATGGTCGTATCATATCCGGGCAATTACGAGGATTTCCTCGCCGCCAAGGAGAAGCTCGGCGACGGCAGCCACAGCCGCGAGCGGGTCGAGCAGCAGCAGGCAGTTACGGCGGGGGGGGGAGGCGACAAGGCGAACCGCCTGCAGTCGCATGCCGACCGCAAGGAGAAGCAGCGCGCCGAGAAGAAGCGCCAGAAGGAGCTCGCCGATCTCGAGGCGCGGCTGGAAGCGAAGGAGGGGATGCTGGCCGATATGGAGCGGCAAATGGCCGATCCCGCGCTCTACAACGATCCGGAAAAATGGCGGCAGGTCAGCGAGGAGCACCGCCAGCTGACGGCCGAAATCGAGACTCTCTACACCCGCTGGGAGGATCTGAACCTGGCGGAATCAGCCTGATTCGGGGGATATTTATGCAGGATACCGGACTGTTCGTCGTCACCGTCGCCAGCGAAAAGGGGGGGGTCGGCAAAACCACCATCGCCACCAACCTGGCGGTTTACCTCAAGGCGCTCTGCGAGGACCTGCCGGTCACCATCTTCTCGTTCGACAACCATTTCAGCGTCGACAACATGTTCGCCATCGGCGAACATCGGGGGCAGTCGGTCAGCGCGATCTTCGGCGGCCGCCCCCTCGACGAGATGGTGCAGCTCGGCGAGTACGGGGTGCAGTTCATGGTCTCCGAGCGTCATCTGGCGCCGCCGGACGACGACATCAAGCACCTCGGCAGGGTTCTCGCCAAGGGGGACCTCTCCGGCATCCTGGTCATCGATACCCGTCCGATCCTCGACTACTTCACCCGCAGCGCCCTGCTCGCCGCCGACCTGGTGCTGGTGCCGGTCAAGGACCGGCCGTCTCTGGTCAACGCCTCGGCCCTGCAGCAGGCGATGGTCGACGGCGGCAGCGATGCCGGCAAGCTCTGGCTGGTGCCGAGCCTGATCGACGGCCGCACCCGGATCAAGGACCGGACCGTCGGCATCCGCGACTTCCTCGTCTACTCGGCCGAGGAGCGGGACTTCCAGGTGGTCGACACCTTCGTCTCGAAGAGCCCCAAGGTTGAAACCTTGACCACCAATTTCAGCAGCCGCATCTACCCGGTGCTGACCCACGCCCGCGGGACCAGCGTTCACGGGCAGATGAAGGACCTGGCCGCCTTCGTCACCGGCCAGTATACCGCCGGCCACCAGCCCGACCGGAAGCCGCCGGCGCGGGTGCTGGCGGCGGTCGAGGAGATGCCGCCGGGGCGTGCCAGCCACCTGGCCGGGGAGTGCCCCAACTGCGGCCGCCGGGTCACCGGGCAGGACGGTTACTTCTATCAGGACCTGCGCCATCACCAGACCGGTTTTTTCCACAGCAGCTGCCTCGACCAGCTGCTTTCCGGGGCCGAGCTGCAGGCCCTGTTCCCCGATCGTGGCGGCCTGCTCTTTCACCTGCCCGACACCGGCCTGACCGGCGAGGAGGGGGACGTCGCCCTGTCGCTCTACGACGAGGAGGGGGAGGAGATCGTCATGGAGCAGCTGCCGGCCACGGCCTCGGGCAGGATCATGGAGATGATGCGGGCGGCGACCGGCCGGGAAGACTCCGAGATGTTCCGTGAGATGCTCCTGGTGGCGATCGATCCCGAGCCGCCGCTCGGCTTTCTCGAGGACGAGGGGGCCGGCCGTTTCGCCGGTTTGCGCAAGAAAGTGATGGCCGATCTCCGCTCCAGGGAAAAGCTCTGACCGCGAACGCCGGAGGGAAAAAATGATCACGTCGTTTCGTGACATCCAGAAGATCGCTGGCGGCTTCCAGGTCGCCAAGATATTCCTGACCGCCAACGACCTCGGCCTGTTTACGGCCATCGGCGCAGAATCCCGGACGGCCGGAGATCTCGCCGGCCGGCTGCGGGTCGATGCGCGGGCGCTGGAGCTGATGCTCAACGCCCTGACCGCCGTCGGCCTGCTGCAGAAGGAACAGGAGGGGCGCTACCGGAACCATCCGGTCGTGTGCGAGCACCTCGGCGACCCCGCGACCTCCCGGGGAGCGATCTTCCGCCACATCCACCACTGCTGGGACTCCTGGAGCCGCCTGCCAAAGGTCGTCAGGTCGGGGCGGCCCGACTTCGCCGCCGAGGCCAACGCCCTCGGCGACGATGCGGAATGGACCCGCGATTTCATCCAGGGGATGAACGACGTCACCCGGGATCTGGCGCCGCAGGTGGCGCCGCAGCTCCCCCTCGGCCAGGCCTCGGTGCTGCTCGATGTCGGCGGCGGGCCGGGGACCTATGCCGCCGCCTTCTCGAAGGTTTGGCCGAAGATCAGGGAGATCAGGCTGTTCGACCTCCCCGATGCGCTGGAAATCGGTC
>JBFHOZ010000066.1:0-11727 GCA_041592975.1 Desulfuromonadales bacterium | reverse complement strand
CCGCGCACCGCCGGGAACGGCGGACGGGGGCGGGACATGCCGCGCTCCCCCTCGATCGAGGCCATCAGCGCGGTCTCCTCGCCACAGACGAAGGCGCCGGCGCCGGCCTTGATTTTCATGTCGAACTTGAAGCCGAGGTTCATGCAGTTCTCGCCGAGGATCCCCCGCTCGTAGCAGGTGTCGATCGCCTTCTGCAGACGCTTGATCGCCAGCGGGTATTCGGCACGGCAGTAGACGTAGCCGAAGGTGCAGCCGATGGCGTAGGCGGCGATCATCATCCCCTCGATAATCCCGTAGGGGTCCCCTTCGAGGATCGAGCGGTCCATGAACGCGCCCGGGTCGCCTTCGTCGGCGTTGCAGATCAGGTATTTCTCGTTGCCCGGCGAGGCCTTGCAGAACGACCACTTGACCCCGGTCGGGAAGCCGCCGCCGCCGCGGCCCCGCAGGCCGGAACGCTTGACCTCCTCGATGACCTCGTCGGGCGACATGGTGACCGCCTTCTTGATCCCCTCAAACCCCTTGTGGGCGAGGAAATCGTCGATGCTCTCGGCGTCGATGGTGCCGCAGCGGGAGAAGATCAGGCGCTGCTGCTTCTCGAGGAACTGCCCGTAGTAGGGGCCGGCGACCTTCTTCGGCACCGGCTCCTTGCCGATCATGTGCTCTACGACGATCTGCGGAACCAGCTCCGGGGTGACGAAGTCGTAGGTGACCGCTTCCTCGCCCGGCAGGATGACATCGACCAGAACGTCGTTGGCGCACAGACCGCGGCAGCCGGTCTTCTTGATGTCGCAGCGCTTGCCGACCTTGGCCTCGAGCCCCTGCTTCTCGAACTCGGCCTCGAAGGCGTCGATGACTTTCTGGGCGCCGGAGGCGAAACCGCCGGTTCCGGTGCAGACGAGTACTTGGATATTTTCAGCTGTTTCGGCCATAAAATCCTCAGTCAGTTATCAATCCATCTTCAGGTATTTTTGAATGACTTCGTCCATCTTCTGAACCGTCATCGAGCCGTAGGTGTCATCGTTGACCATGATGACCGGCGCCATGCCGCAGGCGCCGATACAGGCAACGTACTCGGCGGTGAACTTGAGGTCCTCGGTGGTCTCGGCGTGCCCGACCCCGATGCGGTCCTTGATGGTGTCGCCGATCCTTCCGGCCCCCTTGACGTGGCAGGCGGTCCCCATGCAGACGCGGATGATGTACTTGCCGCGCGGTTCGAGATGGAACTGGGCGTAGAACGTCAGCACCCCGTAAATCTGGCTGGCATAGACATTCAGCCGCTCGGCGGTCAGGTGAACGGTCGGCTCGGGGATGTAACCGTAATGGTCCTGGATCGCCTGCAGGGTCGGCATCAGGGCCCCCGGCATGTCGACATACTTGTCGAGGATCGCGTTGCACGGCCCGAGGTCGATTTCCTGCTCTTCTACTTGTTCCACAGCTTCGCTCATGGAGTTACCCTCATGCGTCGGATTCTGTTAACGGTCAATTTCACCGAGGACGATGTCCAGGGTACCGATCGTGGCGATAACGTCGGCCAGCATCGCCCCTTCGACCATCTGCGGCAACGCCTGCAGGTTGACGAAGGATGGCGGGCGGATCTTCATCCGGTACGGGTTGGGCGAGCCGTCGGAGACCAGGTAGTAGCCGAGTTCCCCCTTCGGCGCCTCGATGCCGACATAGACCTCCCCCTCGGGCGCCTTGAACCCCTCGGTGACGATCTTGAAGTGGTGGATCAGGCCTTCGATGGTGTTGACCACGTCCTGTTTCGGCGGCAGGCAGACTTTCGGGCAGTCGGCGAGGATCGGTCCGTCCTGCAGCTTGGCAAGCGCCTGGAGGATGATTTTCGACGATTCGCGGATTTCATCGAGGCGCGCCTTGTAGCGGGCGAAGGTATCCCCGTCCTCGAGCACCGGGATTTCGAAATCGTACTCCTCGTAGCCCGAGTAGGGGTTGTCACGGCGCAGGTCCCAGTCGACGCCGGAGGCGCGCAGCGCCGGGCCGGAGAGGCCGATGTCGATGGCGTCCTCGGCCGAGATGGTGCCGACGCCGATGGTCCGCTTCTGCCAGATCTTGTTGCCGGTCAGCAGCCCCTCGTACTCGTCGACATGGGCCGGCATCTTCTCGGCGAACGTGCGGATCTCGTCGGTGATGCCCGCCGGCAGGTCGGCCGAGAGGCCGCCGACGCGGAAGTAGTTGGAGGTCATCCGGGCGCCGGAGATTTTTTCGTAAATATCGATGATCGCCTCGCGCTCGCGGAAACAGTAGAGGAATACGGTCATCGCGCCGATATCGAGGGCGTGCGTCGCCAGCCAGACCAGGTGGCTCTTGATCCGGGTCAGTTCAGCCAGCATGACGCGGACGACCTTGGCGCGCTCGGGAATCATCTCCTCGATGCCGAGCAGCTTCTCGACCGCCAGCACGTAGCCGAGGTTGTTGCTCATCGGCGCCAGGTAGTCGAGGCGGTCGGTCAGCGGAATGGTCTGGTGATAGGTGCGGTGCTCGGAGAGCTTCTCGACACCGCGGTGCAGAAAGCCGATGTGCGGCGTCGCCTTGACGACGGTCTCGCCATCGAGCTCAAGGATCAGCTGGAGAACACCATGAGTCGAGGGATGCTGCGGACCCATATTTATGGTCATGGTTTCGGTTTGTGCCATTGTTATCCTCGTTTGTCCTTCGGATTGAAGTCGTTCGACAGAGTGACGGGTTTTACTGCAACCGGCCCTGGTACGGCTCCCGGTCGGGCCCCTGGACAGGATAGTCCTTGCGCAACGGATGACCGTCCCAGTCGGCCGGCATCAGGATGCGGCGCAGGTCGGGGTGGCTGTTGAAGGAGATCCCCATCAGGTCCCAGCACTCGCGCTCATGCCAGTTGGCGGTGGACCAGATCGTGCTGACGGTGTCGACGGTGGCATCCCCCTCCTCGACCGGAACCTTGATACGGAGGCGATCCTTGAGGGAGATATTGTAGAGGTTGTAGACCACCATGAACCGGGGGGATTTGCCGAGGTAGTCGACCCCGCAGAGGTCGCAGAGGAAATTGTAGCCCAGCTCACCCTTGAGAAACTTGCAGACCTCGACGATCTGCTCCTTCTTGACGGTAATCGTCGTCTCGCCCCGGAACTCGACAACATCCAGAACGGCATCGGCGAAATTCTGCTTCAGCTTGCCAACTGCGGCGTGTTCACTCATAGCTTGCTTCCCTGTTTGAAAGATTGGCAGCGCCGGCGAAAGGCCGGCGGCATTAGACTTCTGAAACCCGCTCGCCGACACCGATGACGGCACCGAACGAATTGCGCTCCTTCATGATCTTCTCCTGCAGCTTGCCGATTCCGTAAATCAGGCCTTCCGGACGCGGCGGGCACCCCGGGATGTAGACATCGACCGGCAGGTGCTGGTCGATTCCCTGGACCGTGCTGTAGGTGTCGAAAATGCCGCCGGAGCAGGCGCAGGCCCCCATGGCGATGACGTATTTCGGTTCCGGCATCTGCTCGTAGACGGTCTCGATGACCGGCAGCATCTTCTTGGTGACGGTGCCGGCGATGATGATGACGTCGGACTGGCGCGGCGAGGCACGGAAGAGGATGCCGAGGCGGTCGAGGTCGAAACGGGCGGCGCCGGCCGCCATCATCTCGATTGCGCAGCAGGCGAGACCGAAGGTCATCGGCCAGAGGGAACGGGACCTGGACCAGTTCACCAGCTTGTCCAGGCTCGTCGTGATGATATTATTTCCGAGTGTCTGATCTACTCCCATTCCAGAGCTCCTTTTTTCCAGACATAAACGTAGCCGACAAACAGGATGACGATGAAGACTCCCATCTCGGCAAATCCGAACAGTCCCAGCCTCTTGAACATCACCGCCCAGGGGTAGAGGAAGACGACCTCGATGTCGAAGACGATGAAGAGCATGGCGATGATGTAGAACTTGACCGAGAAACGCTCCCGGGCCGTTCCGAAGAGCGGCATGCCGCACTCGTACGGTGCCAGCTTGACGGCGGACGGCTTCTTCTGCCCGACCAGGCGGGAAAAAACAACCGAACCGGCCGCAAAAGCGAAGGCGATGGCGACAAGCACAAGAATCGGCAGATAGCTTTCTAACATGTAATGACTCCTCCCAGCGAGATGACTGTCATATTTGTATTGAATATGTGATAAATGAAGGGTCGGTTTTTACGGTATTTTGAGCGTCTGCAAGTTAGGATAATTTAAGGTCTTTGTCAAGGGAAAAATACAGTATACTGTATGCAATCTGCGCCATCCCGTTGGCGCTGCGCAAGTCCCTTTATATGGCACTTTTGCAACCAATCGACGCGGCTTTGACGCCTGCCCTTTCAGGCGCATTTCGGGCGGAATCGCGGCAGCGCCGCCGACCCCCTCGAATCCCGTCGGAAAAGTCTATTGTCGGCGGCCCATTTCAATGTCGGGATATTGACCTGTTATTCAAGTTGAACCCGGCATGGCCCGCACCGGAAGGAGCCAGCAATCGATGGATTTTGATGTCGCCTACTACAAGCAGCTGCTCGACCATCTCGCCGAAGGGGTCTACTTTACCGACTGCGACCGGCGTATCCTCTACTGGAACCGTTCGGCCGAGATGCTCACCGGCTACCGGACCGACGAGGTGCTCGGATCCTACTGCCACGACAACATCCTCCGCCACGTCGACGAGGACGACCGCCCCCTGTGCAATGACGCTTGCCCCCTGAGCCGCGCCATGGAAAGCAGCCGGACCGTTTCCGAGCGGGCCTTTCTCTACCACAAGGAGGGGTACCGCCTGCCGGTCCAGATCAGGGTTTCGCCGGTTTTCGATGCGGCCGGCACAATGGTCGGCGCGGTCGAAATCTTCTCCGATGCCACCGACCAGGTCGAGCTGGAAGCCCTCAATTCCGGACTGCGCAAGCTGATCCGCATCGACCCTCTGACCCGGCTGCCGAACCGGCGCGCCCTGCTCGACGCCATGCACAAGGAGTACCTGCGGTTCGCCCGCTACGGCACCCTGTTTGCCGTGATCTTCATCGAAATCGACAACTTCGGCCTGATCGTCGACAGTTACGACAAGCAGGCCGGTGACGACACCCTGACGTGGTTCGCCCGCAAGCTGCTCGGCGGATTCCGCAAGGCCGACATGCCCTCCCGCTGGAGCGGCCCCAAATTCGCCGTCCTGCTCCCCAATGCCGGGGCGAAGGCGGCGGAAAAGGCCGCCGAAAAGATCCGTCAGCTTCTCGCCGGGCAACTCTGCCCGGAAACCGGCAGCTTCATCTCGGCCGGTTTCGGCGTCACCGAGGTCTCCCGGAAGGACACGATCGAGCGGCTGCTCAAGCGGGCCGAACGGGCTCTGGCGCAGGCGCGGGGAGAGGGAAAGGGCGGAGTGGTCAGGTTGTAGTTATTTGAGACCATAAAACCGTGGGGTCGCGGCCCCACACGCCGTGTTCATTTTCTTTGTTCGCCCAAAGAAAACAAACCAAAAGAAATGGCGCCCTTGCCGGGGGCTATATTCTTTTTGGTTGTACGCGCAGGGGCCAGACTCGCGTCTCGCCCCTCGTTTCTGTTCAAAGCTGGTGCATGAGAGTTCGCCTTGAGGCGAACATGGTGCGTCTCCGTGGCTGGTGCGATGAATCTGCTTTCAAAGGAACGAGCTGGCTCGAGAGCACTAAGAGCTGCAGGGATAACCAAAGGCTATTAACTTGTCATTCCCGACTCCGATCGGGAATCCAGTTCGATTTAAGGTTTTACCTGATGCCTGCCAAAGGGACGCCTGACGCCTGCCTGACTTAAGACCGCGTCACATCGCGGATCGCGTCGATCCGGTTCATCCCGGCGAGCAGCAGGCCGAGGGTAATGAACGCCCCCGGCGGCAGGATCATCAGCAGGAACGGCTCGTAGCCGCCGCCGAACAGCGACATCCCGAGCAGGGTGCCGCTGCCGAAGATCTCCCGCACCGCGCCGAGGACGAACAGCGCCAGGGTGAAGCCGGCCCCCATGCCGATGCCGTCGATAACCGAGATGAAGGTGCCGTTCTTCGAGGCGAACGCCTCGGCGCGGCCGAGGATCAGGCAGTTGACGACGATCAGCGGGATGAAGATGCCGAGCGACTTGTGCAGGCCGTAGACATAGGCCTCCATCACCAGTTGGACGATGGTGACGAAGGAGGCGATGATGACGATGAAGGCCGGGATCCGCACTTTCGACGGGATCACCTTGCGCAGCAGGGAGACGACGATGTTGGAGTTGACCAGAACGAAGGTGGTCGCCAGCCCCATGCCGAGTCCGTTCTCGGCGCTGGTGGTGACCGCCAGCACCGGGCAGAGGCCGAGCAGCAGTCGGAAGACGGCATTTTCCCGCCAGATCCCCTTGCTGAATTCGCCCGCGATATTCATTGCGCAATCTCCTGTCGGTGGTCACGGTAAAACTCGAGTCCCGACTTGACCGCCTTGACGATCGCCCGCGGCGATATGGTGGCCCCGGTGATCTGGTCGAACGCTCCGCCATCCTTTTTCACCCGCCAGTCGGCATTGTCGAGGCTCTTCTGCTTGAACTGGTCCTTGAACCAGCCCTCCTCGATCTTGTCCCCCAGGCCGGGGGTTTCGGCGTGCGTCAGGATCTCGATGCCGGTAACCGTCCCGGCGGCGTCGACGCCGACCATGATGAAGATATTGCCGCTGTAGCCATCCGGGGCGACCACCTTGAAGGCGACGCCGGCCAGCCGATCACCCTTGCGGCCGCGGAAGAAGGTCCGCCTGATGTCGCGCCCCTTCTTGTCCTTGCCGGTCACCAACTCGACCGTGTCGGCATCCGGGCTGTTGTCGATCTCCGGCAGCACCGCCTGCAGGGCCCGAAGCGTTTCGAGCCGCCGCTGCTCGGCGATCGGCTCACGGGTGACCGACTCGACCAGCGACAGGATCAGTCCGGCGCCGGCGGTGATCAGTGTCAGGACCAGGGCAAGTCTCAGGATGTCTCTCATGACTTCGCCTCCGCGGCCGTTCCGAACACCCGCGGCCGGGTGTAGCGGTCGATCAGCGGCGTCGCCGCATTCATCAGCAGAATGGCGAAGGAGACCCCTTCCGGGTAACCGCCGAACAGGCGGATCAGCACCGTCACCAGGCCGCAGCCGACCCCGAAGATGATCTGACCCCTGACCGTCACCGGCGAGGTGACCATGTCGGTCGCCATGTAGAAGGCGCCGAGCACCAGGCCGCCGGTCAGCAGGTGGAACAGCGGATCCGGATAGCGGCTCGGATCGACCAGCCAGAAGCCGCCGCCGAAAACGACGACCGTGGCGATGAAGGTCATCGGCACATGCCAGGTGATGATCTTCTTCCAGAAAAGATAAGCCGCGCCGAGCAGCAGCGCCAGGGCCGAGACCTCGCCAATGCAGCCGGCCATGTTGCCGATGAAGTAGTCGCCGAAACCGGCCGACATGTTCTCCGGCAGCTTTCCGGTCAGCATGACCGCCGTTTTCCACTCGCCGAGCGGTGTCGCCGTGGTCACGGCATCGACGCCGCTGCCGAGCGGTGCCGGCGTCGTCCACGAGGTCATATGGACCGGGAAGGAAATCAGCAGCACCACCCGGGCGACCAGGGCCGGGTTGAACGGATTGTAGCCGAGTCCGCCGTAGACCTGCTTGCCGATGACGATGGCGACCACCGCGCCGAGCAGAGCGAGCCACCAGGGGGAGTTCGGCGGCATGTTGAGCGCCAGCAGGATGCCGGTCAGGGCGGCCGAACCGTCGGCGACCGACAGTTTCCTGCTGAACAGGCGGTTGCAGATCGCCTCGGTGGCGACGCAGCCGACGGTGCAGATCGCCAGCACCAGCAGGGCCGGCAGGCCGAAGAAGTAGACGGCAACACCGCAGGCCGGCAGCAGGCTGTAGATCACCGCCCGCATCACCTTGTCGGTGGTCTCGCCGGAATGAATATGCGGGGAGGAGGAGAGATAGATCCCGGACATTATGACATCTTCCTCCTTTTCTCGAGGATCGCGCCCTTGGCATGGCGCAGCGACTGCACCAGCGGGATGAACGACGGGCAGCTGTAGCTGCAGCAGCCGCACTCGATGCAGTCCATGGCATTGTACCCCTCGGCCTCGTCGAACATGTCGAGCCGGGTGTAGGCGGCGATGGTCGTCGGCAGCAGGTTGGCCGGACAGGCCCTGACGCAGCGGGCGCAGCGGATGCAGGGGCCCTCCTCGACCAGCGGAACATCCCCCTCGCGGAAGATCAGCAGGCCGGAGGTGCCGCGGGTCGCCGGCACGTCGAGGGAGAGCTGTGCCATCCCCATCATCGGTCCGCCCATGATCAGCTTGGCCGGTTCGCCGTTCAATCCGCCGCACTGGTCGACCAGGTGCTGCAGCGGCGTGCCGACCCGGATGCGCAGGTTCTTCTGCGCAACGACGCCGCTGCCGGTGACGGTGCAGATCCGCTCGATCAGCGGCATGCCGTCGATGATGGCATCGGCCACCGCGGCGGCGGTGCCGACATTCTGGACGACGACGCCGACCTCCATCGGCAGACCGCCGCTCGGCACTTCGCGACCGGTGATTGCCAGGATCAGCTGCTTTTCCGCTCCCTGCGGATACTTGACCTCGAGCGGTATCACCTCGACGCCGCTGCCGGCACATTTCTCCGTCATCAGGGCAATGGCATCCGGCTTGTTCGCCTCGATGCCGATGCAGACCGTGTCGACGCTGAGCACCTTGCGCAAAATGGCGACCCCGCGCAGGACCCGGTCCGGCTCCTCGAGCATCAGCCGGTGGTCGGCGGTCAGGTACGGCTCACACTCGACGCCGTTGATGATCAGGGTGTCGATCGGCTTCTCTTCCGGGGGAGAGAGCTTGACGTGGGCCGGGAAGGTCGCGCCGCCCATGCCGACGATGCCGGCGTCGCGCAGCCGGTCCCTGATCTCGTCGGCGGTCAGCAGCTCCGGATCCCCTTTCGGCAGATCCTCGCGCCAGGCGTCCGCGCCGTCCGGCCGGATCACCACCGCCGGCAGCATCCGCCCGGAGGGGTGCAGGCGCGGCTCGACCGCCACCACCTCGCCCGAGGTCGAGGCGTGAACCGGGACCGAGACGAACCCCTTGGCGCTGCCGACCACCTGTCCCTTCTTCACCTGGTCGCCGACGTCAACGCAGGCATCGGCCGGCGCGCCGATATGCTGGGAGAGCGGGATGATCAGCTCCTCCGGCAGCGGAACATTTTCGATCGGGCTGGTTGCCGTCCACAGCTTGTTGTCGGCCGGGTGCAGGCCGCCCGGAAAGGTTTTCAGTCTGCTCGTCGTCATGGTCAGGCCGCCTCGTCCTTCTTGCGCAGCGGCACGGTCGCTTCGGCAAAGCTGCTCCCCTCGGGGTAGCTGATCATGAAATCGCGGATGCACTTGGTCGGGCATTTCTCCACCGCCGCCGGCGCCTTGTCGTAGTGTTCGTAGACCACCGTCGCCAGGAAGTTCTCGATTTCGTATGCCTCCGGCACCTGTTTCTTGCAGATCTGGCAGGCGATGCAGCCGATCTCGCAGTACTTGCGCACCAGCGCACCCTTGTCGTGGCTGTTGCAGAGCACGTGGGTGGTGGCATCGAGCGGGGCCATCCGGATCACCTTGCGCGGACAGCTGGCGACGCACTTGCCGCAGCCGGTGCACTTCTTGCGGCTGATAACGGCGAGATTGTCGGCGGTCATCTCGATCGCCCCGAACGGGCAGACCCGCGCGCAGGTGCCGAGCCCCAGACAGCCGCCCGGGCACTGCTTCGGCCCGTCGGCAACCTTCTGCGCCGCCTGACAGTCGGCCAGGCCGAGGTACCGGTACTTGTCCTTCGCCTTGCGGTTGTCCCCCTGGCAGATCACCACCGCCACTTTCGGTTCAGTGGTGATCGGCGCAAACCCCATGATGTTGGCGATCTTGTCCATGACCGACGATCCCCCCGGCGGGCAGGTGGCAGCGATCTTGTCGCCGCCGACGACCATCTTGGCGTAACCGGAGCAGCCGGGATAGCCGCAGGCGCCGCAGTTGGCGCCGGGGAGCAGTTCGAGGATGGCGAGTTCGCGCGGATCGACCTCGACGGCGAATTTCTTGGCCGCCAGGCCGAGGGCCAGCGCCGCGAACAGGCCGATCGCTCCGAGACTGATTATGGCTGCAAGCATCTCTTTATCCCTTGACCAGGCCGGCAAATCCCATGAAGGCGAGCGACAGCAGCCCGGCGGTTACCAGGGCGATGGCCGTGCCGCGGAACGACTTCGGTACCGGGCAGAGGTCGACCCGCTCGCGCAGGCCGGCAAAGAGGATCATCGCCAACGTGAAGCCGATGGCGGCCCCGAGGGCGAAAACAATCCCTTCGAGAAAACTGTATTCTTTCTGGATATTGAGGACCGCCAGTCCGAGCACGGCGCAGTTGGTGGTGATCAGCGGCAGAAAAATGCCGAGCGACTGGTAAAGAACCGGGCTGGTTTTCTGGATGACCATCTCGACCAGCTGCACCAGCGAGGCGATCACCAGGATGAAGGCGATGGTCTGCAGGTACTCGATGCCGAACGGGATCAGGACGAAATACTGGATAAACCAGGTCACCACCGTCGCCACCGTCATGACGAAGGTCACCGCCATCCCCATGCCGAGGGCGGTTTCGACTTTCTTCGAAACGCCGAGGAACGGGCAGATGCCGAGAAAGCGGGCGAGGACGAAGTTGTTGACGAAGATGGCGCTGATCAGGATCAGCAGCAGTTCAGCCATCGTTTGCACTCCTGAGATGACACCTTCGGAATTGGTCTGACCAGCGGTTATAAATCAGTTGCGCCCCGAATGTCAAATTTATTTGTTTCATTATGAATAAAACCACGCCCCGTTTCTGCTGCTGATTTTTATTCGCGCTAAATTTATTTTGAGCAGACTTCAAACCAGATTCGCCGCCGGCATTTTGCACCGACAACCAGCATCACTATACTGCATGCGTGCGGCATTCGCCACATCCGCCCCCTTTCTTGACATCGATCCCCCCCTGTGTTAAGCAGACTCTCATTTCCCGACATTACATTTACCCTGTGAGGACAACATGAATCAGCAGATGTCAGCGAAACTGTTTGCCCGCGCCAAGGAACTGATTCCCGGCGGCGTCAACAGCCCGGTCCGGGCCTTCAAGTCGGTCGGTCGCGACCCGATCTTCATCAGCAGGGCGGCCGGCTCGCAGATCTACGATGCCGACGGCAACGCCTATATCGATTACGTCGGCTCCTGGGGACCGATGATCCTCGGTCACTGCCACCCCAAGGTGGTCGAGGCGATCAAGGCGGCGGCCGACAGCGGCGCCTCCTACGGCGCCCCGACCGAGAAGGAAACGATCCTCGCCGAGATGGTCTGCGACGCCTACCCGAACATCGAGAAGGTGCGCATGGTCTCCTCCGGCACCGAGGCGACGATGAGTGCCATCCGCCTGGCCCGCGGCTACACCGGCCGCGACAAGATCCTCAAGTTCGACGGCTGCTACCATGGTCACGCCGATTCCCTGCTGGTCAAGGCCGGCAGTGGTCTCGCCACCTTCGGCGTACCGACCTCGCCCGGCGTGCCGGCCGATTTCGCCAAGCACACCCTGACCGTCACCTACAACGACCTCGACGAGGTCATGACCGGCTTCCGCGTCGCCTACGGTGGTGCCCAGGAGCGCTTCGGCGTGCGCGGCGACCTGGTCTGCCTCGGCAAGATCATCGGCGGCGGCCTGCCGGTCGGCGCCTTCGGCGGCAAACGAGAGATCATG
>JBFHOZ010000065.1:0-11844 GCA_041592975.1 Desulfuromonadales bacterium | reverse complement strand
TTCCGGCAGGCTCGGGTCGTAGACGATATGATCGAGATTATGGAAGAGCTTCTCGGTTCGCAGGTCGAAACGGGTTGCGTGATTATGGTCAACGTGGACGTTGAAGGCATAATCGTTTTCGTTCAAGAAACGACCGTTGACCATGTAGTTCATCACAGCGGTGCCGCCCCGCACGTCGAACATGGCTGTCCCGCTGACGTCCTGATACATGTACTCGGCTGCCCTCCCTGAATTGTCTTCCGTCTCAACCCAGTTGTAGCCGGCCGAAAGGATCGCGGAAGTCTGCTCATGCTCACCAAGATTCTCCAGATCGGCAAAGGCAAACCCTGCTCCCACCAGAATCATCAAAAAAGCAATCAGAATATTTTTCACAACATTCTCCTGTCTCAACAGAAATGTTTCTTCAATTTATCGGGAAATAAACGAACCACGTCCGTGCGTATTCGGGATATCGGTTCCGTGAATCATCGAATGACAATCCGTACAACGATTGAAGAAAACAGATTTCATGTCACGATTCGAAAGAGTGGCCTCATCCGATCTTGCGCCGTGATGTCCGGAGTGGCACTGGAGACAGAGAAACGGCTGGGCAACCTCAAGCAGTGGTTCGTTGGGGGAACCGTGCGGCTTGTGGCAGTTGGTGCAGGTCTCCGTTACATCGGCATGCTCATAAACGAACGGCCCCTGGTATTCCATATGACACTTGGTGCAGGTCGCCTTGACGGTGACGCCAAGGAGATCCTTGTCGTTGGCCGTCCCGTGCGGGTTGTGACAGTCGACGCAGGCCATCTTCCCTTCCGGAACCGGATGATGCGAGAAGTTGGCAAATTCCATCTTCTTGTCGAGATGACAACCGTAACAGAGTTCGGCGACTTCATCGCGATCGACCTTCTGCTGAGGTCCCTTGTGGAGAGCGTGGCAATCGATACAGGATACTTCGCTGGTCGCATGCGTACTGGAATTCCAGAACTGAAGGGTCGGCGTCGATGCAGCAGAGTGGCACTTGAGGCAGATCAGCGACTGTGCCACCGATGGCAGGCTGTTAAGGTCAAGCAGCGTCTTGTAGTTGCAGGGATCTCCGTTGTCAGTAACCCCCTCTACGGCGAGGCTCCCCGGACCGTGACAGGACTCGCAGTTAACCAGCGGCAGACCGCTGTCGACATCGACCTGTGAAGCGTGCACCGACTGCTGAAAGTCCTTGTACAGCCGATCGTGGCCGTAATTGTGGCACTTCTCCAGGCAGGCGGCGTTGCCGATGTAATCGGCATCGAGACGCCCGACGATCATCCGCTCGTACTCGCGAACCGACTTGATCGGGTAGTCCTGGCGGATCGACGCCATATCGCCGCAGGATGCCAGCAACGCCACGGCGGTGAGGATGAAAAGAATCGTGCTCGGGAATCGCAACTTCAAGGCAACCTCCTATGTTAAGAAATGATTAATTTCAACGCAATTTCAATTAGTTATGCAAGAAACGTGCAGAAACCTGAAAACGGGAAAAATTAAAAACAAGTGAATGATTACGACTACTTACGCCAATAAAATGCAAAATCCAAATATCCGGCTAATTATATGCCGGTGAATACTTCCGTCCGTCATATGGCATGATTTCGCTATATAACGCCCTGGCACCCGCTTCAGAACAGGGTGCCGGAGATTGTCCCCAGGGCCGAAATGGCGCCGGAGTCGTTGATGCCGTCGGCCGCTTTTTCCAGCTTGTTCAGGGTGGTCTTGGCATCGTAATAAAGGTCGCTGTCGTTGACCAGCCGGCCGACCGTCCCCTCCCCCTGGTCGATCTTGGCGGCGATGCTCCGGATATGTCCCATCGCCACCTTGACGTCCTCGTAGAGGGCATCCTCGGTCAGAAGCTTGCCGAGGGCGCCTTCGCCGTTTCGCGCCTTGCGGGCGATCTCGCTCAGGTCGGCCAGGGCCGAGCGGGTATTTTCGTAGAGCTCCTCGTCGGTGAGCAGGCGACCGAGGGTCCCCTCCCCCTTCTTCAGGCGGGAGGTGATATCGTTCAGGTTCGCCAGCGTCTGGCCGAGATCGTCGCCGATGTCATGCTTCTCGAGGCCGGCGACGACATTGCGCAGCGAGGTGACGGCCGCCTTCAGGTCCTCGTACATGGCGTCATCGTTGACCAGCTTGCCGATCAGGCCGTCGCCGTTGTTGATCTTGTCGACGATCTGATCCATCTTCTCGAACAGCATTTTCTGGTTCCGGTCGAGGTTGGTCACCAGCTCGTCGATGTTCGATCCCTGGACCGATGCGACCTCCGAACCGGGGGGGAGGACGGCGCTCCCGGGGTGGCCGAAATCGAGCCCGAGGAACTGCCCGCCGAGCAGGTTCATCTGGCGGATCATGGCGGTCGAATCGGCGCGAACCGCCGTCGTCTCGTCGACGACGAAGTTGACGCGGACCTTCAGCCCGTCGATGATGATCGCGTTGATCTTGCCGACCTCGACCCCGGCCATGCGCACCGGGTCGCCGACCTTGAGGCCGACGGCCGAGGTGAAGAAGGTATGATACTCCTTCTGCTTCGCGAACGGCTGCCAGTCCTCGACCAGCTCGATCATCACGGCCAAGACGATCAGGGCGACGATAAAAAACAGCCCGACTTTCTGCTCCGTGGTTATCTTCATGTCAATCCCCCTTCAACCCCTTGGTCGTCGTATAGATGAATTTGCGTATGATCGGGTTGCTGCTCCGCCTGATCTCGTCCGGAGTGCCGACCTCGACGATCTGGCCGCCGTGCATCATCGCCACCCGGTCGGAGAGGTACAGGGCGAACTCGAGATCGTGGCTGACGATGATCGTCGTCAGGTTGACCTTGTTCTTGAGCCCCTCGATCACCCGGGCGAGCTCGTCGGTAGTCACCGGGTCGAGTTCGGCAGTCGGCTCGTCGTAGAGAATCAGGTCGGGGTTCATGGCGAGCGAACGGGCGATGGCGACCCGTTTCTTCATCCCCCCCGACAGCTCCGACGTCTGCAGGTTCTCCTTGCCGCCGAGACCGACGAGGCGCAGCTTCTCGCGGATGATCCTGCGGATGCGCCGCTCGGGAAAGACCTCCTTCTCGCGCAGCCAGAGACCGACGTTCTCTCCGACGGTCAGCGAATTGAACAGCGCCGACGTCTGGAAGACCATGCTGTAGCTGAACGTCCGTCCTCCCGCCACACCGGGAGGCTGGTTGATGTCGACGCCATCGATCAGAATCCGGCCGCTGTCGGGAGTCTGCAGGTTGACGAGATGCTTCAACAGCACCGACTTGCCGGTGCCGGACGGCCCGATGATCGAGAACGTCTCCCCCGGGTGCACCACGAGATCGATATTTCGCAGCACGTGATTGTCGTTGTAGGACTTGTTCAGCCCCTCGACCCGCACTTCGACGCCCCGGGCGTAGTCGTACTCCTGCGGGGTGACGGTGCGCTCGTCGGTCATGCGGGTAAAGGCATGCGACAGGCGATTGAGAAATCCGGGCTTCTTCTGTTTCAAGTCGGTCATATCAGAGCATGAAGCGGGTCAGGAAATAGTCGGCGACCATAATCATCAGAAACGCCATGACCACCGAGCGGGTCGTCGAGTAGCCGATACCGCGCGCGCCGCCGCTGGTCTTGAAGCCGACGTAACAGCCGACCTGGGCGATGATTCCGCCGAACACGGTCGCCTTGACCAGCCCGTTGAGAATTTCGCTCGCCTCGACCGAGCTCGTCAGGTTGTCGTAATAGACCGTCATCGGCACGTTGATCACCGGGTTGACATCGCTGACCACCCCGCCGCCGACGACGCCGATCATGACGGCGAAGATCGACAGCAGCGGCACCGAGACCAGGCAGGCGAGAAGCCGGGGCATCGCCAGGTAGCGCACCGGGTTGATCTCCAGGGTGCGCATGGCGTCGATCTCCTCGTACACCTGCATCGCCCCGACCTCAGCCGCCATCGACGATCCGATCCGGCCGGCGACCAGCAGCGAGGTCATGACCGGACCGAGTTCCTTGGCCATGGAGAGGCCGACGACGGCGCCGAGCGCCTCCTGGGTGCCGAACTTGGCCAGCTGGGCCCCGGTCTGCAGCGCCAGCACCATGCCGATGAACAGCGACATCAGCGCGGCGATCGGCAGAGTGCCGATGCCGATATCGTAGATCTGCTGAAAGATGGTTCGCAGGTTGCGCGGCGCATCCTTGCAGTAGTAGATGGTCTCGACCAGCAGCGCGAGCATCTCCCCCGCCACCTGGGCCGAACCGAGCAGTTTTCGTCCGATAATCGTCAGCATGTTTTCAGTCGGCCCGCGGCTCCTCCCCTGCCGGATAAGAGAGTTTCACCGGAAGGTACAGCAGCTTCAGGCGTCGCCCCTGCTCCCCCTCCTCGTATCCGACCAGCCCCTTCAGAATTGTCCAGCCCCGGTATCCCGGCTCGCGCCGCCAGTAGAAGAGCGGGAAGAGTTCGCGCACGGCGGCGTCACGGCGCGTCTCGCTCCAGTACAGGTTCCACAAAAAGGAGCTGGTGCTGTTGCCGTGACCGTCCCACTTCCTCTGGTAGAGGCGCCACAGCGGGGACCAGTTGCGTTTCACTCCGTCCGAATCGGGAGCCAGCGGCTCGATCAGGGCCAGCGTGTAAAAATGCGCGACCCCCCTCCTGTTCTTTTCGTAACCGAAAAGCGGCCAGCCGAAAATACGACGATACCGTTCCCTTTCTGGCTCGGTGTACTCCTCCTGCAGATCCCGATAGACGAAGAACAGAAATTTGATCTTGCGCCGGGTCAAATCCTCGTACACGTGGTGTTCATGTTTCAGGAGAGGCCACACGTACCACCGGCTCCGGATATCGTTCCGGGTCATGTCGGAGGCAAACGGCAGAAATTTCCAGCCATGCTTGAACCCGCCGGACGCCCTCTGCCAGAGCGGCCAGGGGAAATTCCACTCAGTATACCCTTTTACCCGATCGTCAAGATACGAAAAAAACGGCCAGAGCACCGTCCGCCGGCTCGAATCCGCAGACTCGCGATACAGGTAGAACGGGAACAGGTAGCGCTTTGAAACCGGGGCATCGGTATTCAGGCGTTCGTCGTAGTCGAACCAGAACGGCCAGAGCAGAAAGAACTTCCGATAGACACCGGGGAATTCGGACCGGCCGAACAGCGGCCAGACCTTGATCCCGCTTTCGTCCGGGCTCTCTCCGGAGACCGTGGCAAAGAACGGCCAGAGGTAGTTACTGACCCGGGTCTGTCCCCTGCGGGTGTCGATGTGGAGCGGCCAGAGGGTGAAGCGGATCTCGTCCCGCCCGAAGCGATGGTAGATGTGCCCCCAGAACGGGAACAGCGCCCGCGTGGTCGGCTGGTCGTCCCGCTGGCGGTACAGGACCAGGGGGAAGAAGGTAAACTCCCTGTTTTCGGCCGCCTGGTGGCGCCCGGCCTCGAAGTTGATCAGGCGCAGCAGGCTGTAGGAGCGGATGTTCTCGTCCCGCTTGTACTGGAACACCGGAAAAACCAGGTCGGTCAGGCCGGCATCGCGATCGGTGGCGACGCTGCGATAGAAGAGAGGCCGCAAAGCCAGGTCGGACTCGTCCCGCTTGCGCTCGTACTTGAAGAGCGGGCCGGCGACATGAAGGGATGAATAGTCGACCCGATATGAAGCCCGGTAATCGTATACCGGACCTAAGGTGTGCTGGGTCGCCTCGCGGTTCGAAAATGCCGACAGATCCGACGGGAAATACAGGCAGATGAGCACGAATACGGCAAGAGATTTACTGCAGGAGAATACCATTGCATTGCGGGGTTCAGTCGTCGTCCGACGACACCGGCGGCTTTTTCTTGCGATTCAGGCCCGAAAGTGAAACGAACCCGTAAATAACACCGCCGACCAGCAGGATGAACAGGACATCGGCAAAGCTGAGATCTTCGATCATGAATTCCCTCCAGTCACCCGGTCAAGCGCCTCCCGGGACGGTTCGTGACCCTCATCCAGAGTGAGTGCGTCCGAAAACGATTGAAAAGCGCCGGCCGGATCGCCGGTCTTCTCCCGACAGATTCCAAGCATATAATAAAACTCGGGATTTGGGAATTGAACCGGGATGATATTTTCCTCTTCGACCGCTTCGAGGACCCCCCTCGCCTGCGCGTGATCCCCGGCAGCCATCAGCTGCATTGCCGTACCGATCGCCTCGAGACCGTCGATCAGCGGCCGCTCAGGCTCCCCCTCCCCGCTAAGCCGGGCGACCTGGTCGGCGATGGCGTTTTTCGTCGCCGGATCGTCGACCAGCGCCATGACCCTCTGCCAGCGCGCGATCGCCTTCGGGTAGTCGCCCAGCAGGAAATCGATCCGGGCGAGACAGTTCAGCGCGGCGGCATCGTCGCCGACGCCGGCGAGAAAGTGCATCGCCCGGGCGAAATGCGTGCGGCAATCGGGGAGCTCGGGGAACATCAGGCCGAGATCGTAGTAGCCGATGCCGAGCTGCAGCAGCAGGCCGCGGTTATCCGGCTGCAGAAGCAGCAGAATCTGCAGACTGGCAAGCTTGCGCTTGACGTACGGCGCCTCGACGTCCTTGTGGTCGAGCATGACGATCTGCGACGCCAGGTCGGCCAGGTAATGCGGGAAGGCGTCGCGAAGAATTTCGGCGTACTCCCGGTTGGACGGGCAGTCCGGGAACTGGCGGAGGTAGTCGTACAGCGACGTGCCGATCATGTCGTCCGAGAGGGTCTCCGCCTCGAGGAATTCGGTCTTGATCGGCAGTCGCAGCTGCGGCAGAGGGACCTCGGCCTGTTCCGGGCCGACCTTGACGGCCTGTCCCTCGTGCGGAGTCCAGAACTGGTAATTGTCGGCGAGCGGCTGGGTCATCATAAATTCAATTATGCGGATAATTACAAGATATTGACATGACGGGCGCAGAACGTCAACAGATACAGCAAAGGCGGAGCTTGCACTCCGCCTTTGCCGCTGCCTGAGGCAGTCAAATGGTACGCCCAGGGGGATTCGAACCCCCGTCGCCGGCGTGAAAGGCCGGTGTCCTAGGCCAGGCTAGACGATGAGCGCATATATTCGGGCCAGCAGTTCCCTGCTGCGAATCCTTTATGGCTGGGGTGCAAGGATTCGAACCTTGGAATGACGGAGTCAGAGTCCGTTGCCTTACCGCTTGGCGACACCCCAAGAGGAGCAATTTATTAACAAAGAACAGGCGACGAGTCAAGGGAAAACAATGCAGGCAACAAAAGTCCGAAAAAATCTCACGCAGCGATCGCAGCGCCTCCCCTGCTGTCATCCTCGCGAACGCGGGAATCCAGCGTGCACTTCAGCAGCGGGGACAACAGGCTCGCTTCCCGGTCAAGCCGGGAATGACGACTCTGTTCCTCTGTGTACTTTGCGGACTCGAACGCGTGAAACCGGCCGGTGCGAGATGAAATCATTCAAGAACTTCGATCGCCGCGCGGATTCTCCTGCAGCTCTCCTCCACGCCGAGGATGGCGATCATCTCGTAATTGCTCGGGCTTGACATCGACCCGGTCAGGGCCACCCGCACCGCCGGGCCGAACTGGCCGAACTTCAGGCCGGTCGCCGCCATCATCGCCGCGAAGGCATTTTCGACAGATTCCAGCGTGCACTCGCGCATCGCCTCGAGATGACGGACGACTTCGAGCAGGGGCTCTTTCTTGTCGGCCGTCAGGCACTTGGCGCGCGCTTTGTCGTCGTATTCGATCTTCCCGGCAAAGTAGAACCGGGCGCCCTCGGCCATCTCGACCAGGGTCTGCGCCCGCTCCTGCAGCGATCGGACAACCGCCTCGAGAACGGGGCCGCCGTCTGCATCGATCCCGAGTTCAAGCAGGTGTCCCCTGAGAAGCCCGGCCAGGCGTCCGACGTCGCCGGTCTTGATGTAGTGGGCGTTCAGCCAGAGCAGCTTGTCGGGGTTGAAAACCCCGGCCGACTTGCCGACGTTCTCGAGGCTGAACTTCTCGATGAGCTCGTCCATCGAGAAGATCTCCTCGTCGCCGTATGACCAGCCGAGACGCACCAGGTAGTTGACCATCGCCTCCGGCAGGTAGCCGAGGTCGCGGTAGGCCATGACCGAGGTGGCGCCGTGCCGCTTCGACAGGCGGGACTTGTCGGCGCCGAGGATCATCGGCACATGGGCGAACTCCGGCACCGGGAAGCCGAGCGCTTCGTACATCGGAATCTGGCGCGGCGTGTTGTTGACATGGTCGTCGCCGCGCACGACCAGGCTGATCCCCATGGTCGCGTCATCGACGACGACGACGAAGTTGTAGGTCGGCGTTCCGTCCGTGCGCCGGATGATCAGGTCGTCGAGTTCGTCGTTGGCGAAGCGGATGACCCCCTTGATGCGGTCGTTGAAGGAGGTCTCCCCCTGCTGTGGGAAGCGGAACCGGACGACATGGGGCAGATCGGCATCCTGGGCGGCGCGATCGCGACAGGTCCCGTCGTACTTCGGCTTCCCCCCCTCGGCCAGGGCGCGGTTGCGCTTCTCCTCGAGCTCCTCCGGGGTGCAGGTGCAGCGGTACGCCTTCCCCTCCGCCAGCAGCTGTTCGATCTTCTCCTGGTAGAGCTCGAAACGCTCGGACTGGTAGAACGGCCCCTCGTCGCAGCTCAGGCCGAGCCAGTCCATCGCCTGCAGGATGGCATCGACCGACTCCCGGGTCGAACGGGCGACGTCGGTATCCTCGATCCTGAGTACGAACGTTCCCTGCTCCTTCTTTGCCAGCAGGTAATTGAACAGCGCCGTGCGGGCGCCGCCGATGTGGAGATAGCCGGTCGGGCTCGGGGCGAAACGGACACGCAGATTTGACATCGGTTCCTCCGGAAAACAAAAAATAAGAGCCGCGGCAGCGGCTGACGTTTTTATACTTTATGAATCCGATCAAAACAAGACAAAAGGGGAACCGTGAGCGGAAAAAGGCCGAACCCCGCCCCGCCCCGGCTCCGTCTCCTGTCGGGTCAATTCACGATCACCCCGGCATATCCGACCACGTCGCTGTTGTCGCCGGTGACATCCCCCGACGTCCCGTAGGCAACCACTTCCCCCTTTTCCGCCCCGAGTTTCCGGGCAGCGGCCAGCATCACCACCGACGGCAACACGCCGCACATGCTGATGCGGCGTTCCCGGACCGTGCGGTAGAGCCCCTCCGGGTCGAGGTTCGCGACTTGCTCCAGGGCCAGAGTGTCCTTGGTTTTCGCCTGCTCGGCCGACTCGAAATGGGTCATGTCGGAACTGGCGACGATCAGGACCGGATCCCGATGTCCGGCGACGACCTCCGCCAGCGCCTCGCCCGATGCGATCAGCGCCTCGAGCGGCAGGCGTCCGATGCAGACCGGCACGAGACGCGCCGCGGGATTGCGGTACTGGATGAACGGGACCTGGACCTCGAGAGAATGCTCGTAGCGGTGGGCCGCGTCGTCGGAGGCGAAGTGACGGCAGGCCGTCTTGATCTCCGCCGCCAGCGCGACATCGACGGCGATCGTCCCGAGAGGCGTCTGCCAGTTCCCCATGTCGTACACGGCGCCGGGGTGCCCGACCCCGTGGTGATTCGGCCCGAGCAGAACCACCCTGTCGGGAACGGCGATGCGCGAAAAAGTCCTCCCGGCGATGGCGCCGGAATAGATATAGCCGGCATGCGGAGAGATGATCCCCGTGACCGGCAGGGGGGCGTTGCCGTCGGCACAGAACCGGTGCAGCTGGCTCTCGAGATCGTCCCGGTTCCCCGGGTAGAACTGGCCGGCGACGGCAGGGAGACGATCCATGGCTACCTCCTCTAGAAGAGATGGACGAGCGACGGGTAGAGCATCCGGAGTCCGATGACGACCAGCAGTACGGCGAACGCCTTAACGAGTTTATCATGCGGGGTTCGGGTGGCAACACGCACCCCGAGACGGGCCATGACGATGGTGAACGGCACGACGATGACGGCGACCACCTGGTCGACGTAGCCGAGCGCGTAGGCCGGCAGCAGCGGATGCTGCCAGCCGTGGAAGATATAGGAGAGCGCGCCGGCGGTGGCCGAAATGACGATCAGGGCGCTCGAATTGCCGACGGCGAGATGGATCGGCAGCTGCAGGAGGAGGATCATCAGCGGCACGGCGATCACCCCGCCGCCGACGCCGAAGAACGCCGAAAAGGCACCGCCGCCGACGCCGACGAGGAGCAGCTGCCAGGGGGGGACGGCGTCATCCCGCTCCGGCGGCAGGCGTGGATGGAAATAGACGAGCTTGGCGGCGACCAGGATCTGCATCAGGCCGAAAAGCGAACGGAGCGAGACGCCGGAGACGAACGCTGCGGCGGTCGCGCCGATGACGGCGCCGGCCACCCCGCCGAGGGCGAGATGCCGCACCTGGTGCCAGTCGACGTTCCCCCGCTTGCGGTGGCCGAAGGTGCTGCTGATCGCCGTCGGAATGATGATCGCCAGGCTGGTGCCGAAGGCCAGATGAACGACGATCGACGGATCGATGCCGATCAGCGGAAACGCCCAGACGAAGAGCGGCACGAGGATGACGCCGCCGCCGATACCGAGCAGGCCGGCGAGAAAACCGGCGATGCTGCCGAGGGAGACCAGGAACAGGATGATTGTCGGCGAAAAGAGTTCCATGAAGAAATAAAAAAAGCCAGCCGATCAAGGCTGGCTTTGAAAATCATTGGAGGCCCCGACCAGATTCGAACTGGTGATAACGGTGTTGCAGACCGTTGCCTTACCACTTGGCGACGGGGCCGAAGGGTTCATTAAATATCAGCCATGCCGTGAAGTGTCAAGCGAAATTGATCGCCTCAATCCAATTTCGTCAGGACCGAATCGATCTTCCCCTGCATGCTGTGCGGGCGGTCACGGCGGTCGTCGATCTTGATCAGGGTCGATACCCGTTCGACGCCGGCGGCGAAGGGCGCCTGGTGCATCTTCTGAAGGAGCGGAAACAGCTCGGAGACGTCCCCCTCGATGATCGTCCCCATCGGCGTCAGCTGGTAGCTGAGTCCGGATGCGCGGACGATCTCGATGCAGCCGGCGACGTATTCCGACACCCCCATCCTGCCGAGCCCGAGCGGGGTGACGCTGATTTCGACGATAGCCATAATGTTCCTCCTGGCGTTAGAGAATCAGGCCGATAACGGCGCCGGTCATGCAGGTGGCGATCAGGCCGGCGAGAATCGATTTCATGCCGAGGGCGACGACCTCGCCGCGCCTCTCCGGAACCATGCAGCCGAGGCCTCCGATCATGATGCCCAGCGACCCGAAGTTGGCAAACCCGCACAGGGCGTAGGTCAGGATCAGGCGGGAATGTGCCGAGAGATTCTGCTCCGGGATCGCCGCCAGTTCGAGATAGGCGATGAACTCGTTGAGGACCACCTTGGTGCCGAGCAGACCGCCGGCGAGCTGCGCCTCGCTCCAGGGGATGCCGAGCAGCCACGCGATCGGCGCCAGCAACAAGCCGAAGCAGCGCTGCAGGGTCAGCGCCGAACCGCCGACGTCCGGCAGAAAGCCGAGCAGGATGTTGACCAGCCCGACCAGGGCGACCAGCACGATCAGCATCGCCACGATGTTGAGCAGCAGCCCGAGTCCGTCGCTCGTGCCGCGGGTGATCGCATCCATGGCTCCCGAGGACGGGCTGGCGGCATCGACGTTGCCGGAGGTCCGGTCGTTGCCCGATCCCGGCACCATCAGGGCGGCGATCAGCAGCGCCGCCGGCGCCGAGATGACCGACGCGGTCACCGGCGAGGTCCCCGAGGGGACCACCGCGCTGGTGAGCGGCTTCCCCGAGCTCGTGACCGAGGGCGCGCAGGTGACGTGCTCGAGCCCCACCGCGTCGAGCTGCTTCCCCGACCGCAGCGACATGAGGCAGCGCCACCCGCGCACCGCGATGG
>JBFHOZ010000064.1:0-11883 GCA_041592975.1 Desulfuromonadales bacterium | reverse complement strand
TTCATCTATCTTGTCCGCCGCGCCCTGAAGAATATGCGGCAGAGCCTCTTCCTCTGTACCGCTGCGATCGGCACGGTGACGGTGTCGCTCTGCATCCTGACGTTCTTTGCCATTATCGTCCTCAATGTCCAGCAGCTGACCAAGCACTGGAGTCGCGAGGTCGAGGTTGTGGCCTATCTCGACAAGGTGCCGCAGAAGAAGGAGCTCGACGCGCTTCTCCGCGATGCGAAAAATCTTGCCGAGGTCGAGCAGGTCAAGTACGTATCCAGGGAGGAGGCTTTCGAGGCGTTCCGGGAGCGGCTTGGGGATGATGCGGTTCTTCTGTCCGGACTGGAAAAGGATTTCCTGCCGGCATCGATCAGGATGTCACTGCACGAGGAGCACCGGACCCGGGCCGGGGTGGAGAAGGTCGTCGGCCACCTGAAGCAGAAGAAGAGTTTTTCCGACTTCCGCTACGGCCAGGACTGGCTCGAGCGGTTCGAGGCCTTTGTCGGCCTGATCAAGACGGCCGGCGCCATCCTCGGCGGCTTCCTGCTGTTCGCCACCTTGTTCATCGTCGCCAACACCATCAAGCTGACCGTCTATGCCCGGCGCGACGAGCTCGAGGTGATGTCTTTGGTCGGCGGCACGTCCCTGTTCATCAAGACGCCGTTTCTGATCGAGGGCGCCCTGCAGGGTGCCCTCGGGGGAGGGCTGGCCCTGCTGTTTTCCTACCTGCTGCATGCCCTATTTCTGCACCGGGGGCTGGAAACGCTGTTGCTGGCGACCGGCGTGGAGCAGGTTCTTTTCCTGCCACCGCACTTCCAGACGATGGTGGTGGTGACCGGAACGCTCCTCGGTTTTTTCGGCAGCCTGCTTTCGCTCAGGAAGTTCGTCCGGATCTGAAGACGAAGGGAACGACTGTGCGACTGACCGGCCTGACATTGACCCTGTTTCTTTCGCTGAGCGTGCTCTGCACGACGTTGAAGGCCGATGACAATTCCGCCCAGGAAGAGAACCTGCGCCGCCTCGAAGAGATCGAGAAGCGTCTCGACGAGGCGCTTGAGGCGATCGAGAAGAAGAAGAGTGCCGAGCTCGACCTTCTCGGCGAGCTCGACAAGGTCGATTCGGCCCTCAGGGGGAAGCAGCAGCGGGTCCGTCGGACCGGCAACCAGCTGGTGGCGCTGAACAGGGATATCGTCGCTCAGAAGAAAGATCTCGAGAAGAAGCAGGCGGAGGTGGCGAGGCTTCAGGGACAGGTCCGGGAGCGGCTCGTCGCGCTTTACAAGTCGGAGGAGACCGGCACTCTGAAGACGATTTTCTCGGCGCATTCGGCCGCACAGATGCTCGAGGACTACGATTTCCTCGGCAGGATCGTCGCCTACGACCGTCAGCTGCTGGATGATTACCGCAAGCGACTGAAATCGCGGCAGGAGTCTCTTGACCGGCTGTCGATCAGCAGAAACAGGCAGCAGCGGCTGCTGGCCGATTTGAAGAGCGAGGAGCAGGAGCTGCTCAGGACGAAGAAGATCAAGGAGCGCTTTCTCGCCTCGATCCGACGCGACCGCAACGCCCTCGATTCGATCGCCGCCGAGTTGCGCAAGAGGGCAGCGCGCATGACGTCGCTGGTCAAGGGTCTTGAATCGGGAAAGGCCGGTGAGTATACTGAAAAAACCGCTCTTTTTCCGCTGCAGAAGGGGATGCTCCCCTGGCCGGTGCAGGGGGCTATCCGGGTCGGGTTCGGTACCAAGCGCCACCCGGAACTCGGCACCCTTATCGAAAGTCACGGCATCGAGATCGCCGCGGATCCGGAGACGCCGGTCAAGGCCGTCTGGCACGGCCGGGTCGCCTTCGCCAAGCGCTTTCAGGGCTTCGGCAACCTGTTGATTGTCGATCACGAAGATGGTTACTACACCCTGTACGCGCAGGCAGCCAGCCTCCTGAAAAAAGCCGGCGACAAGGTGGCGAAGGGGGAAACCGTTGCTCTTTCCGGCTACGATGGCAATGATTTCGTCTATTTCGAAATCCGCAATGGCAGTACGCCGCTCGATCCGGCGGAATGGATTGCCCGCCGCTAGACCGGGCCGATAAAGGAGAAGCCGATGTTCAACAGGAGATGGCCGCTGATCGTTTCCGTCGCTTTGGTGATGCTGGCCGGATGGGTGTCGCTTGGACAGTGGAACCGCCCGGCCTCCGCAAGGGCCGAGTCCCCCTACGAGGAGATGAAGATATTCACCGACGTGCTGTCGATCGTCCGCGGCAGCTATGTCGAGGAGGTGAATGTCCGGGACCTGATCTACGGCGGCATCAACGGCATGCTGGCGACCCTCGACCCGCACTCGTCGTTTCTCGACCCGGACACCTACAACGAGCTGAAGACCGACACCCGGGGCGAGTTCGGCGGCCTCGGCATCGAGATATCCATTCGTGACGATGTCCTGACCATCATTGCCCCGATCGAGGACACACCGGCCTACCGGATCGGCCTGAAGGCGGGGGACCAGATCGTCAAGATCGATGACCGGCTGACCAAGGATATCGGCATCATGGAGGCGGTCAAGCTGCTGCGGGGGCCGAAGGGGAGCAGCGTGACGGTCACCATCATGCGCGAATCGTTCAGCAAGCCGAAGCCGTTCACCATCACCCGGGAAATCATCCGGATCGAAAGCGTCAAGGCCAGAACCCTCGAGGACGGATACGGTTACATCCGCCTGAGCCAGTTTCAGGAGCGGACCGCCGCCGACTTCGAGTCGGCCCTGCAGAGGCTGCACCGGGAAAACAGCACCGGCCTCAAGGGGATGGTCCTCGACCTCCGCAACAACCCCGGCGGCCTGCTCGATCAGGCGGTCAAGGTCTCCGACTATTTCCTCGACAGCGGTTTGATCGTCTATACCGAGGGGCGCGAAGAGGGGAGCGAGACGAAGTTCGCCGCCCAGGCCGACGGCACCGAACCGGAATACCCGCTCGTGGTGCTGATCAACGGCGGCTCGGCCAGCGCCTCAGAGATCGTTGCCGGAGCGCTCAAGGATCACCGCCGGGCGATCCTCCTCGGAACCCGGAGTTTCGGCAAGGGGTCGGTGCAGACCATCATCCCGCTGAGCGACAACTCCGGGCTGCGCCTGACGACGGCGCGCTACTACACCCCCAGCGGCACGTCGATACAGGCTCTCGGCATCGAGCCGGACATCGTCGTCGCCCCGGGCGAGGTCCGTGAGGTCGACGATGAGGAGCATTATCGGGAAAAGGACCTCGACAATCATTTTGCCAACGGTGCGGCAGCCGACGAGAAGAAGCCGGCCGGGAGCGGCAAATACCATCTCGGACCGGAAGACCGCGAGGACTATCAGCTGATCAGGGCGCTCGATCTCCTGAAGGGATGGGACGTCTTCCGGGACATCCGCAGGCAGGCGGCCTGATCTCTTTGCCCGAATCACAGGACCGGAAACAAGCATGAGCAACAAAAAACGCACCCCGACAGGACGCGGGAAGAGGAGGGCTTCCGGCAGTTCAGCCCTGTCGCCGGCGGTCTTCCTCGCCGGCATCGTCCTGACGGTCGTCGCCATCGCCGCACTCTTCCTGGCGAGGGGGCCGGAGCCGGTCGAGACCGGCGGGCTGGCGTTTCACCTCGAGGATATGGAGGTCGAGGTCGAATCGGCGCTGCTGCGCAGCGGTTATACCCTTGACCAGATTGAAGTGCGCCGCGAACCGGGACTGCTGACCTACGAGGTCCGCGGGCAGATGCCGTCGGATCAGACCCTCGACCGTCTCGAGGCCAGGCTGAAGAAACGTTTTCAGGGGATCGACGACGACCGCCGACCCGACAGCGGCGAGGTGCTGATCTATCGCGGCGGCGCTCTTGCCTGCCTGTTGCTGTTCGAACGGCGGGAGCTGCCGGTCACCCCGGCGCCAAAAGTTACCGGAAAGCCGAAGGTCGTGATCATCATGGACGACCTCGGACGCAGCCTCGACCGCGCCCGCGAGGTTGTCAACCTCGGCGTGCCGATCACCTTCGCCATTCTCCCCGGCGAGCTGTTTGCCACCGATGTCGCCCTGCTTGCAGCCCGCAGCGGCTACGAGATCATGATCCACGTACCGATGGAGCCGCACAGCTATCCGGCGACCAATCCGGGCGACGATGCCCTGCTGCTCGGCCAGTCGAAAGAGGAGATGTCCGAAAGGGTCAGGTCCTATTTCCGGAAGGTTCCCTACGCCATCGGCGCCAACAACCACATGGGGTCCCGTTTTACCGAGTTCGAGGCCGGAATGAATGTCGTGCTCGAAATCATGCACGAGAAAGGGATGTTCTTCATCGACAGCCGGACCACCGGGCAATCGGTGGTCCGATCGGTCGCCGGCAGGGTCGGTGTGCCGAGCGCGGTGCGGGATATCTTTCTCGACAATGTCGCCGATGTCGAGGCGATCAGCAGCCAGATACGAAAGCTGGTACGGCTGGCCGAACGTCGCGGACGGGCGATCGGCATCTGTCATCCGTACCCGGAGACGATCGAGGCTTTGCGTCGGGAGAGCGGACTGCTGCAAAACGGGTCGGTCGAAGTGGTTTTCGCTTCGAAACTGGTTTCGTCCTGACGCGTCAGTTTATTTCGACGAACTGGCTCCGGATCCGTTCGGCGATCTCCCGGAAATGGCGATGCTTCTCTTCGTAAAGGATCTCGTCCGGGAAATCGGAGCAGACCTTGCGGATAATCAGGCAGTCGTCGTTCAACAGTCCGTCCGGTCCGAACAGGGTTTTTTCAGCCAGGCTGAACATCTGCGAGCGTTCCCGGTTCAGCAGCCCCTTGTCGAACTCCCTCAGATCGATCACCTTGCAGGAGAGTTCCAGCCCGTCCTCATCGAAACGGTAGAAGGCGATCTGCTGCTGGTAGAAGTTGCGGGTGTTCGGTGCCCGCCGCAGGGCGAAGTAGGTGTGCTGCGCCGATTCACGAAAGAGGTCGGAAAGCGGGCTGTCATCCACGCCCGCCTGGTTCGCTCCGTAGATGTGGCGGAACACCAGGCCGGTCAGGCATTTCTCCTCGACGAAGGAGCTGATCGCGCCACTTGCCGTCTCGGCGTAGTAGCCGACCGGCTCGATACCGGTCTTCCCGAACAGCGGTTTGGCGCAGACCAGGCAGTCGCGCCGGACACGGTCGAGCCGTTCGGCGAACAGCGCGTCCCGCGCCTCCAGGTCCTGCTGCAGGAGGGAGGCATACTGGTCGAGGCGGGTGGTGGCGCTGTCCCGGTAGGCGAGAAAAACCTGCCTGGCGACATGCGACATCTGCAGGTGAACCTCGGTGCCGCGACCATGGGTGATGACCGGGTAGATCTTCCCTTCCGGGTTGGTGTTGAGGGACTCGACTTTCGGGCTCTTGGCGATATACCCTTCGAGGCACCGGTAGCCGCGATTGATGGCGTAGGCTTTGAGCAACTGGTAGGGATCGCGGAACGGACCGTCGTAATGAATGCGCGAATCGATCAGGCAGGGGAGGATGCGGAGCGCCGCCTTGCCGAGGTTGTTGGCCTCGAAAAAGTCGTACAGGTGCTTGCAGTTTTCCAGCGACGGCGCATCCTTGACCGGGACGATGACCCGGTCGGCGCAGTACAGGGCGTTCTGGGTGAAGATGTCGAGGTCAGGACGGGTGTCAATGATCAGGATGCCGGGGAGTTCAGCATCGACCAGTTTCCGGGCGAGGACGTCGGGTCCGGCGATCCGGTTGCGGATCGACGCGAGGTCGCTGTTCGACGGGATGAACTGCACGCCGAATTCGCCGGTTTCGACCAGCTGATCCGTCCGGCCGCCGTTGAAGAGCGAGATGACATCGCCCCCGCTGCCGCGGCCGTTGATGCGGAACATGCGGTCGACGGAAAAGTGATTGTCGAAACTGCAGAGGGTGACCGGCATGTCCTCGTGCAACGCCTTGAGGTAGATGGCCAGGTTGGTTGCCAGGGTGGTTTTGCCTACGCCGCCTTTTTCGCTCGATACAACCACCACATAGGGACGCGACATGCTGCTTCCTTTCTGATCGCAAGTTGCGCTATATATAGTGGATGTCAGATTTTGTGTCAACGATAAACCCCAAGATGTAGTGAAGCAGATGCACGACAACCAACAGGTCCTGACGGTAAGCCGGCTGGTCGGCCTGCTGAAAGAAACGGTCGAAGAGAATTTTGTCCAGGTCGCGGTCGAGGGGGAGGTTTCCAACCTTGCCCGCCCGGCATCCGGACATCTCTACTTTACCCTCAAGGACGAAAATTCGCAGATCCGGGGCGTGATGTTCCGGCATGTGGCCCGGCTGCTCCGGTTCGCTCTCGAGAACGGCTTGCAGGTGGTCTGCCGCGGACAGGCGTCGGTCTATCGTCAGCGGGGCGAACTGCAGCTGGTGATCGACGCCCTGGAGCCGGTCGGCGCCGGTTCACTGCAGCTGGCTTTCGAGCAGCTGAAGCAGAGACTGTCCGCCGAGGGGCTGTTCGACGAGGCGCGTAAGAGGGCTATCCCCGCCTGTCCGGAAACGGTCGGCATCGTCACCTCGGCGAGCGGTGCCGCCATTCACGATATCCTTCAGACCCTGCAGCACCGCGGGGGAGGGGTGACGGTCAAGCTCTGGCCGGTCCGGGTTCAGGGGGAGGGGGCCGCGGCGGAGATCGCCGCGGCGATCGACGGGTTCAACCGGCACTGCCGGGTCGATGTCCTGATCGTCGGCCGTGGCGGCGGCTCGCTCGAGGACCTGTGGGCCTTCAACGAGGAGGCTGTTGCCCGGGCGATCGCCGCATCGCGCATCCCGGTCATTTCGGCGGTCGGGCATGAGGTCGATTTCACCATCGCCGACTTCGTCGCCGACATCAGGGCGGCAACGCCGACGGCAGCGGCCGAGCATCTGACACGGAGCCGGATGGAACTCGAGGCGCATGTCGACCGGCTGCGCCTGCGGCTGGCCGCCCAGGTCACAAACCGGATTCAACGCCTGGCAGAGCGGCATGCCGCTCTGCGCAGCCGCCTTGTCTCCCCTGCGCAGCAGCTCTCTCTTGTCCGCTCCAGGATGGATGAGCTGACCGGCCGCCTGTCCCGCTCCTCTCAGCAATACCTCCGGCAGAAGTCCTCCAGCGTCGCGGCCCTCGCCGGCCAGCTCGACCTGCTCTCCCCCCTGAAGACCCTCGAAAGGGGCTATGCGATCGTCCTGCAGCAGGACGGGACAGTGGTTCGCGACGGCCGGCGGCTGCGCGTGGGGGAGCTGCTGCGGGTGAGGTTTTCCGCCGGCGGTGCCGCTGTCCGGGTGGAGGAGACGGAGGGATGATGCGTTGGCTCTTTATGCTGTTTCTGCTGTTGAACGGTGCCGTCAGTGCCCGGGCGGAATGGGTGCTGACCCCGGAGAGACTGATTAACGGCGGGGTCGCCGTGCTGCGTTGGCAGGGGGCGGTGCCGATGGACGTCGCCGCCGCCGAGTTCGACGGCCGTTCGTTCTTCTTCGACCGCGACCGGCACGGTCCGTTCGCCCTGATCGGCATCGATGTCCTGAAGGAGCCGGGGACCTACCCGATCGAACTGGCCGGCATCGACATCAATGGCGACAGCCACGCTGCAAGACTGCACGTCACCGTCGATGATGCCGACCGCAGGATCGATTACCTGACCCTCCCGCCGGAAATGGTGACGCCCAAGGACCCGGCGACGATCGAGCGGATCCGTAACGAGTCGCGTCTGCTGAATGATATTTTCGAGCAACACAGCGGGCCGTACATCGGCGGACTGTTTTCGCTGCCGGTTCCGGACCCCGTCAGCAGCCCTTTCGGCACCCGGCGGGTGCTGAACGGCGAGCCGAAGTCGCCGCACTCCGGCACCGATTTCCGTTCCCCGCTCGGTCGCCTCGTGCGAGCTCCGGTCTCCGGGCGGGTCGTTTTCGCCGGCGACCTCTACTACACCGGCCAGACCGTCGTTCTCGATCACGGCAGCGGCATTTTCAGCCTCTACGCCCACCTTCTCAAGCCGCTCTGCAAGGTCGGCAACGAATTGAAGGTCGGACAGCCGCTCGGAAAGGTCGGCAGCACCGGCCGGTCTACCGGTGCGCATCTGCACTGGACAATCAAGATCCGCGGCGCGAAGATCGACCCGATGCTGCTGTTGGCCAGTTACGGCAAGGAAAGACCTTGACTGTGCCGGGGCTGGCGGCGATAATATCCAGCTTCAGGCAGGAGGAGAATTTTGGCCGAAAAAAAATCTTTCGAATCGTCATTGAAAATCCTCGAATCGGCTGTTACCCGCCTCGAGTCGGGAGAACTCCCCCTGGAGGATGCGCTCTCCTGCTTCGAGGAAGGTGTCAAAGCTGCGGCCTGTTGTCAGAAACTGCTGGAGAAGGCCGAGCTGAAGGTCGAGAAGCTTCTCTCCGGTGATGGCGGCACCGTGACAACGGTGCCGTTCGAAGAAGGCGAAGACGGAGATTAGCAGTGGATATCAGGAGCTATACCGGGGAGGTCGTCGCGCTGGTCGACAGCGCCCTCGACCATTACCTGCCGGACGAGCAGCGGATGCCGGTCAACCTGCACAAGGCGATGCGCTATTCGGTCTTTGCCGGCGGCAAGCGCATCCGCCCGGTGCTGATGATGGCCGCCTGCGACGCCGTCGGCGGTGCGCGCAGCGCTGTTCTCCCGGCCGCATGCGCCATGGAGATGATCCATACCTATTCGCTGATTCACGACGATCTTCCGGCGATGGACGACGACGACTTCCGTCGCGGCAAGCCGACGAACCACAAGGTCTTCGGCGAGGCCAACGCCATCCTCGCCGGCGACGCCCTGCTGACCGAGGCGTTCGTGCTTCTTTCGTCCGATGACGGCAGGGGGGACATCGATGCCGAGACCAGGTGCCGGGTCATCCAGATCATCGCCCGGGCGGCCGGCTGCGCCGGCATGGTCGGCGGCCAGGTGGTCGACATGGAGTCGGAGGGGAAGGAGGTCGACCTGCCGACCCTCGAATTCATCCATATCCACAAAACCGGTGCCCTGATCAAGGCCGCGATCGAGGTTGGTGCCCTGTGCGGCGGTGCCGACGCCGACACCTTCCGGAAACTTTCCCGCTACGGCGAACTCGCCGGTCTCGCTTTCCAGATCGCAGATGATATCCTTGACGTGACTGCCGACCAGCAGGAACTCGGCAAGGACGTCGGCAGTGACGCGGCCCGCGGCAAAGCGACCTACGTCTCCGTGCTCGGTTTGCGTGAAGCCCGCGAACGGGCCGACGAGCTGCGTGACATGGCCCTGGCCGAACTGTCCGGCCTGGGGGAGAGAGCCGAACCGCTGCGGCAGATCATGAAATACATCATTGAGAGGACCTCGTGAGCGAAGAGACGAACGGGACGGCGCGTATTCTCCCGGGGCTGAAATCGACCGCTGAACTGAAGTCGATGAGCTTCAGGCAGCTTCATGGCATCTGCGACGAGATTCGCGAGAAGATCATCGATGTCGTCGCCGCCAACGGCGGCCATCTCGCCAGCTCTCTCGGGGTGGTCGAGCTGTCGGTCGCCCTGCACCGCGTGCTCGACACGCCGAAAGACAAGATCGTCTGGGATGTCGGTCACCAGGCCTACGCCCACAAGCTTCTGACCGGTCGTTTCGACCGGTTTCATACCCTGCGCCAGCTGGACGGTATCAGCGGCTTCCCCAAGCGCAAGGAGAGCGCGTACGACTGCTTCGACGTCGGCCACTCCAGCACGTCGATCTCCGCCGCTCTCGGCATGGCCGCGGCACGCGACGCCCGCGGCAGCGACGAGAAGATCGTCGCCGTCATCGGCGACGGCTCGCTGACCGCCGGCCTCGCCTTCGAGGGGCTGAACCAGGCCGGGCACCTGAAGAAGGACATGATCGTCATCCTCAACGACAACGAGATGTCGATCTCGCCGAACGTCGGTGCGCTCTCGTCCTTCTTCAGCCGGCAGATGACCTCCGACTTCTTCGTCAGGATGAAGCGGGAGACCGAGAACTTCCTCGACCATGTGCCGAAAATCGGCAAGGACCTCCGGAGGCTGGCGAAGAAGGTCGAGGAATCGGTCAAGGGATTCCTGACACCGGGGATGCTGTTCGAGGCCTTCGGCTTCGATTACGTCGGGCCGATTCAGGGGAACAAGCTCGAAGAGGTTGTCCAGACCCTGGAGAATGTCACCCGGATGGACGGTCCGGTCCTGCTGCATATCGTCACCAAGAAGGGGAAGGGCTACGAACCGGCGATTGAAAACCCGTCGCTCTTTCACGGCGTCGGACCTTTCGACCGCGACAGCGGCGTGGTCGCGGGGGGCAAGGGGGGACCCGCCAGCTACACCGGCGTTTTCGGCGATACCCTGTGCGAACTGGCCGAAAAGGACGAGCGGATCATCGCCATCACTGCCGCCATGCTCGAGGGGACCGGGCTGAAGCCATTCGCTGAACGGTACCCCGATCGCTTTTTCGACGTCGGCATCGCCGAGCAGCATGCCGTGACCTTTGCCGCCGGCCTTGCCACCCAGGGGCTTCGGCCGGTCTGCGCGATCTATTCGACTTTCCTGCAGCGCGCCTACGACAGTGTCCTGCATGACGTCTGCCTGCAGAACCTCCCGGTCACCTTCGCGATCGATCGCGGCGGGCTGGTCGGTGCCGACGGCCCGACCCATCACGGCACCTTCGATCTTTCGTTCATGCGCTCGATCCCCAACCTCGTTTTCGTCGCCCCGCGGGATGAAGCCGAACTGCGACGGGCGATGGTGACGGCGCTCGATCATGACGGGCCGTTTGCCTACCGGTATCCGCGCGGCAACGGTGTCGGTGTCGACATCTCCGCCCGACCGGAACCGTTCCGGATCGGCCGGGGAGAGCTTCTGCGCAAGGGGGATGACGCGGTGGTTGTCGCCATCGGCTCTTCGGTTCAGGATGCCCTTGCCGCGGCGGCCGAACTCGAGAAGGATGGCCTCAGCGTCGCCGTGGTCGATGCCCGCTTCGTCAAGCCGCTCGATGAAAAACTGGTCCTGACTCAGGCCGAGCAGACGGGTCTGGTCGTGACCGTCGAGGAGAACGTTCTGCAGGGCGGCTTCGGTTCGGCGGTTCTGGAGCTGCTGGAGGATCGGGGGTGCAACGCTCGGGTCGAACGGATCGGCCTTCCGGATGCCTTTGTCGAACAGGGGAGCCAGGCGGAGCTCCGTTCCCGGTACGGCATCGATGCCGCCGGTATCGTTGCCAGGCTCAGGGATTTGTGTACTGCAAAATCGGGGCAGAAGGTCGGTTGAGTCCAGACCAGAAGGAACGGAAGAGAAATTGAAAAGGCCGCTGATCGATCAGCGGCCTTTTTCTGTCATTCTGTCAGAGAGTGCATCCTTGCAGCTACTCGGCGTTGACCAGGAACAGCAGCTCGACCCGCCGGTTCAGAGCTCGTCCGGCCGGGGTATCGTTGCTGGCGATCGGCTTCGTCTCGCCGAACCCCTTGACGAAGACGCGCCCCGGATCGATGCCGTTGTTCATGACCAGGTGGATGGCGTACGCGATCGCCCGGTCATAGGAGAGCTCGACGTTGTAGGGTGCCGGGCCGAGGTTGTCGGTGTGGCCGTCTACCCGCAGAGCGAACCAGCCTTTTTCGCCGCGCAGCTGTTCCGAGATGCGGTCGAGGGCGGCTTCCGCCTGCGACGTCAGGGCCGACTGGTCGAACCGGAAGGAAAATTCGGGCAGGACAAAGCGGCGGTAGACATAGGCCTTCCGGGGCGAGTCGTCGAGAGCTGTGGCGGATTCGACCGGAACGGCCGCCGGGCTTGATTCCACCGCCTTGGCGTAGATTTCGTTTCGGGCGATATTCTCCTTCGGTTCGAGGAAGACTTCCTCGCTCTTCTCGACCGGGATTTCGACTGCCGCCGACTCTGGCGCCACGGTCTGAAATGCCGTTTCCGACATGACGGTTATCCC
>JBFHOZ010000063.1:0-11965 GCA_041592975.1 Desulfuromonadales bacterium | reverse complement strand
GGGGATGGCGCAGAGCCCGCAACCGTGCCGGCGATCCGTTTCCGACCAGGACGCCTGCCTGAGCATCGCCGCCTCGAGTCCCGGCGACGGCGTCCTTTCGGCGGGCCCGATCGTGTAGGGGATCTCGCACGGCCAGATTTTGTCGGGACTGGAATGGTGAAAGGTGCACAGGCCTTCGGTGTTCGGGCACTTGCCGACCAGCAGGAACGCGTCGAAGGCGATCCCGGGGCAGGCGCCGATCATTGCGGCCATCTCCGCAACCGGGATGTGGCGCGGCAGCACCGTCCGGTCGATACCGGCGTCGATAAAGGCTTCAACCGCCCGGCTGTTGCCGAGATGTGCCAGGGTGCTGGCATGCAGTTCGAGCCCGGGGAACTTGTTGCGCACCGTTCTCAGCAGGGCGATGTCGGCGAGGATGACGCCGTCGACGCCGGCATCGACCATGTCGGCAAGGTGGTCGACGATGATCGGCAGCTGCGCATCGGTATAGAAGGGCGCATTGAGGGTCAGGCTGAATGTCCGACCGGCGTCGTGCACCATGCGGACAACGGCCTGCAGCTCATCGCGGGAAGCGATCTGGGCGGCGGCGAATGTCCGCTGGTTGATCGAGGTCAGCAAGGAGAAGTGCTGCCGCCAGGTTCCGGGGACGAAGCCGCCGTAGAGTTCGTCGGCGCCGGCTTCCAGCAACCGGGAGCACTCGGCAAGGTTGTCGACTGGCGAGATGAGCTTCATTTCTTCCGTACCCGGAACCGGCGCTTCCAGATGGTCTCCTGGCGATAGTTCCACCAGGCGCCGTCGGCCGTCGCCATCAGGGTCTCGCCGGCGATCACCAGGGTCAGCGCCGGACGCTTGTCGTCCCCCTCCAGATTGAAAAAATCGCGCCGGCCGACCTTCTCAACAATATCATCCAGCCGCCCGACGACAACCTCCTGTCCGGGCAGGCAGAGCCGGTGGAGAATGGCGATCGGGACGTTCGCGCCATAACCGGCGCGCAGATCGTCGACCAGCGCCGGGAGCGGGATGTTGTTCATGTAGATCAGCAGGGTGACCCCGGGAGCGGCAAGGGAGCGGATGGTCACCTTGCCGTCGTCGCCGAGCGTGCGCGGCGAGACGATGATCGCCCGGCTGCTGACATCGGGAAGATCGAGGGTCTTGCCGAGGAAGCCGGCGGCGGCGTTGGCCGTACCGACTCCCGGAACGACCTCTGCCCTTTCGCCGAGGGCATCGACAAACGGCTGGAACGGCGAGTAGAAGGTCAGGTCGCCGGGAACGAGGAAAGCGACGTCGCCGCGACCCAGGAGATCCTCGATATGTCGGAGCAGATCCTCGAACCGGTAGGCAAACGGTATCTCGACGCACTTGCCGGCCAGAAGATCGGCCATGGTCTCCTCGTAGGGCGGCGGCGCGAACACCGTGTGGCACCCTGCAAGAACACGGCTCCCCCGCAGGGTCAACAAGTCGGCGCAGCCGGGGCCGGCGCCGATGAAATAGACCCTGTGCCGGCTCATTTCGCGCACCTCAGGGCGATCAGAAACTCCCGGTTCCCCTTCGGACCGGTGACCGGGCTCTCCTCGACACCGATGACATCGCAGCCGATTTCGGCGGCGAAAACGCGGATCCGCTCTTTAACCTTCTCATGCTGCACGGTGTCCCGCACAACCCCCCCCTTGCCGACCTCCCCCCTGCCGACCTCGAATTGCGGCTTGATCAGGGCGATGATGTCGGCCGGGAGATCCAGCAGCGCCAGGGTCGGCGGCAGAACTTTTTCCAGGGAGATAAAAGAGGCGTCGATGACAGCCAGGTCCGGACGTACCGGCAGCTGGTCGGCGGTCAGGTTCCTGATATTGGTCCGCTCGAGACTGATCACCCGGGGGTCGTTGCGCAGCGACCAGGCGAGTTGCCCGTAGCCGACGTCGACGGCATAGACCCTTGCCGCGCCGTTCTGCAGGAGGCAGTCGGTAAACCCGCCGGTCGATGCGCCGACATCGATTGCCGTTCTGCCAGAGGCAGTTACCGGGAAGACTTCAAGTGCTTTCGCAAGTTTCAGTCCGCCGCGGGAGACATACGGGATGGTGTCGCCCCGCACCCGGAAATCGGCGTCCGACGAAACCCTGGTGCCGGCCTTGTCGACGACAACGTCATCGACGAGGACCGAACCGGCCAGGATCAGCGCCCGGGCTCTCTCCCGGGACTGCACCAGTCCCATTTCCACAAGCAGCTTGTCGAGTCGTTCCTTGCCCACGTATCACCAGATCGTTTTCCGTCAAGACTAGCACGGTCGCCGTGCGCCCACAGCAACAAAAATCATTCAAGCTTCCTGATAGAACCCCTTCTTGCTCTCCAGTTCGCGGGCATAGCGGGCCAGAAGCACGCGGCGGGTCAGCATGAAGAGCACCTTGCTCCGGTCCTCGTTGTCGACGACGGGTATCTCCTCCAGACCCCGGCTCGACATCAGCTGCAGGGTGGCGTTCATCGGGTCAGCGGGCGTGACGGTGACCACCCTCGAGGTGGCGATATCCTTGGCGCAGACCAGGCCGGGCGGAATTTCTTCATCGAGAATACGGCGGATGTCGTTGACCGAAAAGATTCCGGTCAGGTTCCCCGACGCGTCGACGACCGGATAGTAGGCCCCCTCGGCAACGGCGATGCGGGAGAGAATATCGGAAAGCGTTACGTGCTCCTCGATAATGAGGGGCTTGTGCCCCTGATCGGCCAGGTCGGCGACGGTGATCCCTTCGAGCACATCGACGACGAAGTCTCCGCGGTGAGCCGGGGATTCGGAACGGCTGAGCACCTGGTTCTCGTAAATCGAGTTGCGGTGATGGACGATCATCGAAATGACGCAGACCAGCATCAGCGGCGCCAGCAGCCCGTAGTTTCCGGTCAGTTCGCTGACCATGATCAAGGTCGCGATCGGCGTATTGGAAACGCCGGCGAAAAAGCCGGCCATGCCGACCAGGACGTAGGATCGCGGGTCGGCAACCATTGCCGGAAAGAACATCTCCGCCGTAGCGCCGAAGGTGCCGCCAAGCAGGGCGCCGATGACCAGGCTCGGGGCGAAGACGCCGCCCGATCCGCCGGAAGGGATGGTCAGGCTGGTGGCGATGATCTTGGCGATGGCGATTGTCAACATCACCCAGAGCGCGACTTTGCCGTACAGGGCCGCCTGAACCCAGCCGTAGCCGGAGCCGAGCACCTGCGGGACAAAGATCGCAAGGATTCCGAGCAGCAGGCCGCCGATGGCCGGGCGATACATCGGCGAAACCGGCAGCAGCGCGAACAGATCGCGCATCCTGTAGAAGAAACGGACGTAAATGACGCCGAGCAGGGCGCAGAAGATGCCGAGCAGCAGATAGAGAACCAGTTCCCGCGGCTGCTCGAAGGAGAAGTGCGGCGTCTCAAGCAGCGGCTCCCACCCGGTCACGGCGCCGAACAGGGAATAGGCGACGATCGAGGCGATGATGGAGGGGATCAGCGCCTCGTGTTCGAAATCGGTCTCGCGGTAGAGGACCTCGACGGCGAACAGGGCCCCGGCCAGCGGCGCCCGGAAGGTCGCCCCGACGCCGGCGGCGATCCCGGCCAGCAGCAGAATGCGCCGATCCGACGCCGACAGACCGAGCTTGGCGCCGATCCAGGATCCGATGCCGGCCCCGATCTGCGCGATCGGCCCCTCCCGACCGGCCGATCCTCCGGTGCCGATGGTGGCGATCGACGCCAGCGCCTTTACCCAGGGAACGCGCCCGCGGATATGCCCCCCCCTGTTGTGGAAGGAGTCGATGGCGGCATCCGTGCCGTGCCCCTCCGCTTCCGGGGCGAATCTGTAGACAAGGAATCCGGAGACCAGCCCTCCCAGGGCAGGGAGCAGAAAGAGGAGCCAGCCGTGCTCCATCGCCAGGGAATCGACAACCGGCAGTGCATCTGGATCGACCGGGCCGTGCGCAGGCGGCGGATGGTAATCAGCCAGGCCGCCGAGCATCATGCTGTCGACCGCATTGGCGCCGAAATAGAAGGCGACCGCGCCGATCCCGGCCAGCACGCCGACGATGGCGCTGAGCACCAGGTAGCGCCCCTTGGAGTGATTGGCCAGATCGACCAGGATCTTCGGGATGTATTTTCTTGCGTCCAACGGCATAGCTAGCTGTTTTTTAAGGGGAATCAGGAAGAGATCCAGGTCAAGGTAGTCAACTGTGCCGGAGGTGTCAAGAAGAGTTTTTAATGAAACTGGGAAAATAACCCGGAAAGGGACTGTCGCGCAGGGGGCGTAGGGTCGGGTAGCGGAAATCAGGTGGCGATATCCGGCTGCATGGCGTCATGTACGGACGACGAGATCAGGTGCCACAAATCCGCCCGGGACTTGTCGTTGACATCGACGAACTTGATGCCGATGTCGTGGACGGACCCGTTGCCATTGCTGGCATCCCTGATCCAGGCGATCATCCCCTGCATCGAGAAGGAGGAAGACCGGCCCGGCAGAGAAAACTCGATGGCGACGATGCTGCCGACCGGCGGCATGAAATAGAGATTCTCGGTTTCGATACAGGCGCCGACCATGCTGAGGTTGACCATCCATCCCGACTGGACTTTGTGGTCGAAGCTGAAGCGGACCGGAACCGTGAGGGCAAACTGCAGCCGGAAGTGGTCCCTGGCGCCGGCCATCAGCTCCTCGAGGGTTTCGATGAACTGGTCGGCGCTCTTCTTGCTCGACTCGAGCGACCCGGAGTTCCCTTCCATCAGCGCCCTCTCCTCGACGACTTCCGCCAACAGTTTCTTGTAACGGAAGAAACGCTTGAGCAGGTCGTCCCGGTTGATGGTCATGCCGCGGGCGGAGATCAGGACGTTGCGGACCGGAACCCCCTCGTTGCAATGACGACAGAGGATCTCGTCGATTTCCGCCAGCAATGACGAGGTGATCAGTTCATGACAGGATGGACACATCATTTTGAGCATGACGACAGTTCCTCCTGCACAGCGGATGGGAAATTTCGGGAAACCGGGATACCGGATCGATACTTAAATGTATCGCATTTTCGCAAGAGTGCAAAACTGCCGACACGGGATTTTCAGGCGGGCGACAGGGGGGTGCAGACCTCGACCTCGCGGCCGCCGGTCAATTCGAGAAGAAGCCGGTAATTTATGGCCGCGGCCGAACGCGCGTTGCCGGCGGCCGGATAAATGACGGCATGCCGCCGCAACGACCTGTCGAGAAAAACCGGCAATTGACGGGGGAGCAGAAACGGGCAGACCCCCCCGGGGGCATAACCGGTCTGCCGTCGGACCTGGTCGGCATCGGGCAGCGTGACCTTGCCGCTGAAGCCGGTCGCCTTCTTCAACAGGGAGCTGTTGACCTTCATGTCGCCGGAAGTGACGACCAGAACCGGACGGTCCCCGACCAGCAGAAGGATGCTCTTGGCGATCTCCCCCGGGGTGCAGCCGATGGCGGCCGCGGCGGTGCCGGAGGTCGGAGTTCCGACATCGAATTCGCTGACCGAAATTCCGTAACCGGCCAGGCAGCTCCTGACGTCGGCGATGTCGGGCATGTCAAAGCCCCATCTCGTGGAGCTTGAGGAGTTTCTGCCAGGAAGGCTCGATCTGCTTCGGGTCGAGCCCGGTGCTCGCCAGCAGCTCCCCCCAGCTCCGTCGTCCGGACTTGACGGCCTTGCAGATCTCGTCGGGTGCCTCCCCCAGGAGCAGGGAGAGGAAGATCGCCAGGATCTGCTCCTTGCGGGAGGCTCCGGACATCTCCAGCCGGTCGAGCAGGTCCTCGGCAATGCCGAGCTGCCGCGTCATGACCGATCGGTAGGCACCCGTCGCCAGCCCCCTCAGGTCGGCCGGGCTGGCCAGGGCGGCGACGAACGGACGGTCGAAGCTGGCCGTCGACTCGAGCAGTTTCGCCATCAGCGGCAGCCACCCGGTGGCCGGGCTTGAATAGGCGTCGATCAGTTCGGAAGTCTCCAGTCCGGTGCGGTTGGCGACATAATAGACCACCCAGAGAAGATCCGCGTCGGCGCCCCCCATCTTGGCCTTGACGATCCCCCGCTTCGGCACGTCCAGGGCCGCGGCGATCAGGGCGTTCTGGGTCGTCGCCAGGAAATAGGCGTCGGCCGCATCCGGTCGGGCCGGGTCAAAGGAGCGGTCCTGGAAACAGTGACAGCTGACCGCCGGAGCGTGCCCCGGCAGAAACAGAACGGCGATCAGCACGAATACGGCCAGCGGGAGGTTTTGCATGCGTCCTCAACGAAAAATCCCCCGACGAAGTCGTCGGGGGATGTTCTGACTGGAGCGGGAAACGAGATTCGAACTCGCGACTTCAACCTTGGCAAGGTTGCACTCTACCACTGAGTTATTCCCGCTCAATTGGTATGCTCCCGAGCGGAGCGTCGATATAAATAACAAAAGGTCCCGGGCAAGTCAACAGAAAATTCAAGAAATGTTTCCGCTCTTTTTCCCGGTAAAAACCTGGGTGAATTTCATCAGGTATTCGGCTCCCGACCAGAGGGTCAGGACGAAGGCGATATAGAAATAGAAGATCCCCATATTGTGCATGTTGACGTGGAAGATTTCCCATTCCAGCCCGAAAAACCAGTAGTAGTCGTAATGGAGCAGCAGCCCGGGAATGGCGACCATCTGGAAGATCGTCTTGTACTTGCCGAGGTCGCTTGCCGCGATGACGACCCCCTCGCTCGAGGCGATGGAGCGGAGGCCGGTGATCACCATCTCCCGCGCGAGAATCAGGAAGACCATCCACGCCGGCACCCGGCCGTCCGGAATCAGCATGATCAGGGCGGCCATGACGATCAGCTTGTCGGCCAGGGGGTCGAGGAACTTGCCGAGAACCGAGACCACGTCCCACTTGCGCGCCAGCCATCCGTCAACGGCGTCGGTGACGGCCGCCGCGCCGAAAATGGCCGCTGCCCAGACGCAGGCAGGTTTGCTGTCGAAAAAAAGCAGGATGACGAATACGGGAACGACGGCGATGCGGGTAATGGTCAGCAGGTTTGGCAGGTTCCAGGTCCCTTCACGAAGATTCATAGAACCGTATCCTTGTTGCGCCGGTAGAAATCGAGATAGTGCCTGACCTTGTCGACATAGCGGATGGTCTCGGAATACGGCGGAATACCGCCGTAGGAGCGGACGGCGGTCGGTCCGGCGTTGTAGGCCGCCAGGGCGAGATCGAGATCCCCCTGGAACTGGTCGAGCATCATGCGCAGATAACGACTGCCGCCGCGGATATTCTCTTCCGGGTCGAGAGTGTCCCTCACCTTCAGCATCCGGGCGGTCTGCGGCATCAGCTGCATCATGCCGAGGGCCCCCTTGCGGGAGACCGCGTTCGGGTTGAAGTCGCTCTCGACCTTGATGACCGCCTGCACCAGGGCTTGTTCGAGCTGGTAGATTCCTGCGTAGCGCCTGATGATATCCCCGATCGTCACCTTTCGCCCGTTCTCCTTGAAATAGAGCCGGTACTCGTGGGACGTCGGCGTATTGGTGAAATGCACGACGCCGTTGCTGTCGACGTACTTGTATATGTCGCCGAGAGCCGCCACAGGGGCGCTGAGGGCCAACAACAGAAGCGATATTTTCAGAAAATGATTCATCGGCACCCGTCGGGATAATACCAAACTGCAAAACACAATTCTGGATATTACCCTAAGCGATACGGAATTTCAAGCAGTTACGCGAGTTGCGCTTGACAGCGAAGCGGGGTGGCGATAATGTGTCCATTCCCCCGGAGGCTCACCCCATCGAATTCCCCGAAAGGCCGGAATGCGGAAATGAAACGGACATCCGATTTTCTTGTCATCGGCAGCGGCATCGCCGGGCTCTCCTATGCGCTGAAGGTCGCCGATACGGGGACCGTCTCGATCGTCACCAAGCGCGGCATTTCCGAAACGGCCACCAACCTCGCCCAGGGGGGGATCGCCTCGGTCATTTCCCGGGACGACTCTTTCGAATCGCACATCGACGACACCATGAAGGCCGGCGCCTGGCTCTCCAGCCCGGACATCGTGCGCATGGTCGTCGAAAGCGGCCCGCAGGCGATCGAGGACCTGATCCAGTGGGGGGTCAAGTTCTCCAAGAACGCCGACGACGAATACGACCTGACCCGCGAGGGGGGGCACAGCCAGCGGCGCATCCTGCACGCCAAGGACATGACCGGCCAGGAGATCGAGCGCGCCCTGGTCGCCGCCGCCGAGGCGCACCCGAACATCACCTTCTACGAAAATCACATCGGCGTCGACCTGATCACCGAGGCCAAGGTGAAACACCGGCGGATCAGGCCGGACCGCTGCCTCGGGGCCTATGTCCTCGACATCGGAAGCGGAGAGGTCGTCACCTTCGGCGCCGGCATCACCGTCCTGGCGACCGGCGGCGCCGGCAAGGTCTACCTCTACACCTGCAACCCGGACGTCGCCACCGGCGACGGCGTCGCCATGGCCTACCGGGCCGGGGCGGCGGTCGCCAACATGGAGTTCATGCAGTTCCACCCCACCACCCTCTACCACCCGCTGGCCAAGTCGTTCCTCATCTCCGAGGCGGTCCGCGGCGAAGGGGCGATCCTGAAGCGGAGCGACGGCACCCCCTTCATGGAGCAGTACCACGAGCTGAAGGACCTGGCGCCGCGCGACATCGTCGCCCGGGCGATCGACAACGAGATGAAGATCCACGGCGACGACTGCGTGTTCCTCGACATCACCCACAGGGACGCCGACTACGTCCGGGACCGCTTCCCGAACATCTACGAGACCTGCCTCGGCTACGGCATCGACATCACCACCGAACCGATTCCGGTCGTGCCGGCGGCGCATTACCTCTGCGGCGGCGTCGAGGTCGACATCTGGGGGGAGACCGACGTCCGCAACCTCTTCGCCATCGGCGAGGTCTCCTGCACCGGCCTGCACGGCGCCAACCGGCTGGCAAGCAACAGCCTGCTCGAGGGGGTGGTCTACGGCGACCGCGCCGCCCGGCGCAGCCGCGAGCTGATGAAGGAGCCGCAGGAGCCGTTTCCGGTGATCGAGCCCTGGGACAGCGGCAGCGCGACCTGCAGCGACGAGGAGGTCGTCGTCGCCCACAACTGGGACGAGATCCGCCGCTGCATGTGGAACTATGTCGGCATCGTCCGCTCCAGCAAGAGACTCGTCCGCGCCCTGCGCCGCATCCAGATGATCCAGGAGGAGATCGCCGACTACTACTGGGACTTCATCATCACCTCCGACCTGATCGAGCTGCGCAACATCGCCACCGTCGCCGAGATGATCGTACGCTGCGCCCTCGAACGGAAGGAGAGCCGCGGCCTGCACTACACCATCGACTACCCCGAGACCGACGACATCCACTGGAAGAGGAACACCACCGTCTACAAGACGTTCTAGGAGCTTTTCGTGGACATATCAGACATCCGGACAGAAATCGACCGGCTCGACCGGGAGCTGCTGCGCATCTTCAACGAGCGCGCCGCCCTCGCCCTGAAGATCGGCGAAATCAAGAAGGAGCTCGACCTGCCGGTCTACGATCCGGCCCGGGAGAAGCGGATCTTCGAAACCATGACGCGTGAAAATCCGGGGCCGCTGGAGAACGACGCCATTGTCCGCCTGTTCGAGCGGGTGATCGACGAATCGCGCAGTCTCGAGCGGATCCGCACGAAAGGGAGATAGCGATGCTGATAGTCATGAAAAAAGGGGCCAGCGATGAGCAGCTGCAGAACGTCAAGCAGTACCTGGTCGACAAGGACTTCGACTTCCACCAGTCGACCGGCGCCAACCGGACGATCCTCGGCGTCATCGGCGACACCGACACGATCACGCCGCAGGAGCTGAAAGAGATCCCGGGCGTGCTCGAGGTATTCAAGATCCCGAAGGAGGATTAGCACATCGGCACCAGCGCATACCCCTTCGCCTCATGGCCGACCAGGCTGATCAGGCGGTTGCCGACCCCATCGACAGATCATCGGCAAGCGCCTCCTGATTGACTTTGAACAAACCGGCGGAAACGCTGCACGCCTCCATCCTCCCCCCGGTTCCTCATCGCGGCGATACGTTCCCGCCCTGGCGCCGCTCACTGCCACGAGTCGCGCGGAGGCGCAATCATCATTCCGGCATCGAAACATGCGGCTGTCGCTCTTTCACCTTTGCAAATGCCGCAAAAAACGGCTAGAATCCCCCTCCGCTTTAACATTTCATCAGGAGCCAATTCAGAATGAGCGTTGACGACAAGAAGATCATCTACAGCATGATGAAGGTGTCGAAGAACTACGACAAGAAACCGGTCATCAAGGACATCTCTCTCTCCTACTTCTACGGCGCCAAGATCGGCGTCCTCGGCCTCAACGGCGCCGGCAAGTCGTCGCTGCTGCGCATCATGGCCGGGGTCGACAAGGAGTTCAACGGCGAGGCGGTCCTCTCCCCCGGCTACACGGTCGGCTACCTCGAGCAGGAGCCGCTGCTGAACGAGGAGCGGACCGTCCTCGAGGTGGTTCAGGAAGGGGCCCGGGAGACCGTCGACCTGCTGAAGGAGTTCGACGAAATCAACAACGCCTTCGCCGACCCGGACGCCGACATGGACAAGCTGATCGAGCGTCAGGCCAAGGTGCAGGAGAAACTCGACCAGCTCGACGCCTGGGATCTCGACTCCCGCCTCGAGCAGGCGATGGACGCCCTGCGCTGCCCGCCCGGCGACACGCCGGTCAAGGTCCTCTCCGGTGGCGAAAAGCGCCGCGTGGCGCTCTGCCGCCTGCTGCTGCAGAAGCCGGACATCCTGCTGCTCGACGAACCGACCAACCACCTCGACGCCGAAACCGTCGCCTGGCTGGAGCAGCACCTGCAGCGCTACGAGGGGACGATCATCGCCGTCACCCACGACCGCTACTTCCTCGACAACGTCGCCGGCTGGATCCTCGAACTCGACCGCGGCCAGGGAATCCCGTGGAAAGGGAATTACTCCTCGTGGCTGGAACAGAAACAGGAACGCCTGCGCCGCGAGGAGAAGTCGGAAGGGAACCGCCAGAAGACCCTGCAGCGCGAGCTCGAGTGGATCCGCATGTCGCCGAAGGGGCGCCACGCCAAGAGCCAGGCGCGCATCAACAAGTACGAGGACCTGCTCAAGCAGGAGGCCGACAAGCAGGCCCGCGACCTCGAACTCTACATCCCGCCAGGACCCCGCCTCGGCAATGTCGTCATCGAGGCGGAGAACGTCACCAAGGCCTACGGGGACAAGCTGCTCTACGAGAACATGTCGTTCCGCCTGCCTCCCGGCGGCATCGTCGGCGTCATCGGCCCGAACGGCGCCGGCAAGACCACCCTCTTCCGGATGATCACCGGCCAGGAGTCACCCGACGCCGGCGCGTTTCGCACCGGCGAAACGGTTCAGCTTGCCTATGTCGACCAGGGACGGCAGCTCGATTCGAACAAAACGATCTGGGAGGAGATCACCGGCGGCCAGGAGCAGATCGAGCTCGGCAAGCAGGTGGTCAACTCGCGCGGCTACGTCTCCCGCTTCAACTTCTCGGGCAGTGACCAGCAGAAGAAGGTCGGCATGCTCTCGGGTGGTGAGCGCAACCGCGTGCATCTCGCGAAGATGCTCAAGGAGGGCGCCAACGTCATCCTGCTCGACGAGCCGACCAACGACCTCGACGTCAATACCATGCGGGCCCTCGAGGAAGCGCTGGAGAATTTCGCCGGCTGCGCCGTCATCATCAGCCACGACCGCTGGTTCCTCGACCGCATCGCCACCCACATCCTCGCCTTCGAGGGGGAGAGCGAGGTGACCTTTTTCGAGGGAAACTGGACAGAGTACGAGGAGGACCGCAAGAAGCGCCTCGGCGCCGCCGCCGAGCAGCCGCACCGGATCAAGTATCGGCAGTTGACCCGGTAGGACCAGGGATCCAGGCAATAAAAAAAGGACGGTGATATACCGTCCCTTTTTTATATCGATTTCCCGGCAGCCTTCCAGCTGGCCCCGGAAGCGGGATGTC
>JBFHOZ010000062.1:0-12334 GCA_041592975.1 Desulfuromonadales bacterium | reverse complement strand
GATCGACACCTCGATGGGACTGACGCCGCTCGAAGGGGCGGTCCTGGGGACCCGCTGCGGAGACATCGACCCGGCGATCCCGGCCTTCATCATGGAAAAGGAGGGCTACTCGCCGAAAGAGATCGACTCGATCCTCAACAAGAAGTCCGGTGTTCTCGGCGTGACCGGGCAGTTCACTGACCGCCGCGACGTACTCGAAGGGATCGAAAACGGCGACCGGAGATGCCAGCTGGCCCTCGACATCGAAGCCTACCGCCTGAAGAAGTACATCGGCTCCTACTGCGCCGTCCTCGGCCGGCTCGATGCCGTGGTCTTCACCGCCGGCGTCGGCGAAATGGGCGCTACCATCCGCGAGAAGGCACTGCTCGATCTCGAGCATATCGGCATCATCCTCGACAAGGAGAAGAACGCCAACACCATGACCCGCAAGGCGGAAACCGAAATCACCACCCCGGACTCGCCGGTCAAGGTCTTCGTCATCCCCACCGACGAGGAGCTGGTCTTCACCGAAGACGTGGTCGCCATTCTGGAAAGCACCTATACCGACCACATGAACTTCTCTTACAGTTTCGGCAGCAAGGATTTTGTACGGAGTTGATGGTTTTTTTGCATTGAGATGCGTGAGGGCCGGGCTGAGAAGCCTGGCCCTTTTTATTTGGCAATCAAAATCAAAGCCGTGGGGTCCCGGCCCCACACACCGTGTTCATTTTCTTTTGCGCCAAAAGAAAACGAACCAAAAGAAAGGGCGCCCTGCCGGGGACTTTTTCTCTTTTATTGCGGTTGGATGTACTTCAGTTGAACAATGCTGCCGGGGAGTTTTCCTTGAGGCAAACACGGCACGTCTCCGTGGCGGATGCGGTTGGTCTACGTTTGGGGAGGTGGGCTGACACGATTCCCGTCGAGGGCGACAGGGAAAAGTCAACGACGAGATCTGCGCGGAATTCGCATTAAATTAACGAGGGGACGGAATTCAATTCCGTCCCCGTGATTACGCAGATATCGCACCACGTTGCAGGCGCGAGGAATTTTTCGTCAAATCAAGGCGGTGGCGCCGTTCCCGCGGAGGCGTAGCGGTAGCTACGTCGCACAAGGGAATGGCGCCACCAACGCCGAGTTGGCGGAAAAGAGCCGCGCCCGCTACCCTTGTGCCTGCACCGCCGTAATCGCCGAGACCGAAACAATGTCCTCAACCGAACAGCCGCGCGACAGGTCGTTGACCGGCTTGGCCAGACCCTGGATGATCGGCCCGACCGCTTCGGCTCCGGCGACCCTCTCGACCAGCTTGTAGCCGATATTGCCGGCGTCGAGGTCCGGGAAAATCAGGGTGTTCGCCTTGCCGGCGACCGGAGAGCCGGGGGCCTTCTTCTCGCCGACCTTCGGCAGCAGGGCGGCGTCGGCCTGGAGCTCGCCGTCGATCAGCAGGTCGGGGGCGGCCTCTTTAGCGAGCCGGATCGCCTCGAGGACCTTGTCGACGTCCTCGTGGGCGGCGCTCCCCTTGGTCGAAAAGGAGAGCATGGCGACCCGCGCATCGACGCCGAGAAAACTCTTGCAGCTGGCGGCGGTGCTGATGGCGATCTCCGCCAGCGCCTGGGCGTCCGGGTTCGGGTTGACGGCGCAGTCGGCGAAACAGAGCACCCCGTTTTCGCCGAAGTCGGCATTTTTGGTCACCATCAGAAACACCGAGGAGACGGTCTTGATGCCGGGCGCCGTGCCGATGACCTGGAATGCGGCCCGCAGGACATCGCCGGTGGTGTTGAATGCTCCGGCGACCATGCCGCCGGCATCCCCCTTGCGCACCATCATCGCCCCGTAGAAGAGGTTGTCCGCGGCGGTCAGGGTCTCCCTGGCCTGCTCCGGAGTCATCCCCTTTTTCTCGCGCAGGACAACCAGCTCATCCACGTAAGAGCCGAGCGCAGCGGAATTCTTCGGGTTCACCAGCTCGACCCCGGCAAGGGAGGCGCCGAGCTCCCCGGCTTTGGCTTCGATGACCGCCGGATCGCCCAGCAGGACCACCCTGGCCAGGCCGTCGCCGACGATCTGGCCGGCGGCCTCGATCATCCTGTCATCGTAGCTTTCCGGCAGAACTACGGTCTGCAGGCTTTCACGGGCTTTCGCTTTTATCTGATCAACCAGATGCATAACAATCCTCCCAAGAATGAACGTGTTGATAGAACAAGGTTTGAACGAGCTCCATTTATAGCCGAAGCCCCCGGGAGGGTCAAGCCTTAAGCAGGCACTTCTCAGGAGCGAATCCTCCATTCCAGAGTGGCGCCGCATTGCATTAATCGGCTATACTGGTTAAGTTTGGGCAGATCAAGCGATTTCAGGCCGTTATGTACCTCAGAGATGAAGACAACCGGATGCTGCTGGCGTTTCTGACGCTCTCCCTGCTGCTGCATCTGCTGATCATATTCCTCGCCCCGGAGGTCTCTCTCGTTCCGCAAACGGACCCCGACCGGCCGGTCTACGTCGAGGTCCGCACTCCCGCCCAGAGCCGCGAACTCGACCTGCCGCGGCAGAAGGACCAGCAAAGGGAGCGTCCGGCAAAACGGCTCGGCCCTTCCGACCGGGTTATCGACAAGGAGATCGCTCCCAGGGGGGACGCTCTGGAAGACAAGGTTCCGCAGGCCGTCGCGCCCCCGACTCCGGAGACTTCCCCGGAGCGTAAAACGGACGCGACCGGGCCGGCGACGCGCCCCGACCTGGCGAAGCTGCTGACCCTTCCCGGCACGACCGTCAGCAGGCTCGACGACCAGCTGCGCATCAAGTACAGGGCGGAGGTCGAGGAGGGGGAGAGCATCTGGCTCGACACCGAGAAGGACATCCTCATCTCCTTCTACCAGCGGCTGCGCAGCGGCATCTACCGGGTCTGGAACTATCCGGCGAAATCGAGAGAGAGCGGCGAAACCGGCATCTGCCTGATCCGCATGTCGTTCAATCGCGACGGTTCGGTCAGAAACGTGGAGCTCCTGGAGAGCAGCGGCTTCCCCCGGCTCGACCGGGAGGCGGTGGCCGCTGTCTACAAGGGGGCGCCCTACGGCAAGCTCCCCGACGCCTACACCAAGGAGGACCTCAGCATCCTCGCCTTCTTCAGGTACACGATCAACCGCAACTACATTTCAAACTGAAAAGCCCCGCATTGCGGGGCTTTCGTTTTTCAGAGCCGGGTCACTATTCTTCCGGCAGCCAGCAGAGGCAGGGCTGCCGGGCCGCGGTCGTCTCATCGAGCCGCTTGATCCGCGTCAGCCGCGGCGCCTCGTGGAGAAGCTCCGGACTGTTCTTCGCCTCTTCGGCGATGGCCAGCATCGCATCGCAGAATTCGTCAAGGATCTCCATGCTCTCGGTCTCGGTCGGCTCGATCATGATCGCCCCCTTGACCACCAGCGGGAAATAGATGGTCGGCGGGTGGAACCCGTAATCGATGAGGCGCTTGGCGACATCGAGGGTGTGGCAATCCCCCGCGAGGTCCTTGTCGGAGAAGACGACCTCGTGCAACGAACGATGCCTGTGCGGCAGGTCGTAGACCGGCTCGAGACGGGCGCGGATATAGTTGGCATTGAGCACCGCCATCTCGCTGGCCCGTTTCAGACCGGCGGCGCCCATGGTCAGAATGTAGGCCCACGCCCGGACCATGATGCCGAAGTTGCCGTAAAAGGAGCGGAGCCGGCCAACCGACTGTGGCAGGTCGAACTGCAGAGTGTAGGCATCTCCCTCCCTGGCGATGACCGGCGTCGGCATGAACGGTTCGAGCTCGGCGGTCACCCCGACCGGACCGGCTCCCGGTCCGCCGCCGCCGTGCGGGGTGGAGAACGTCTTGTGCAGGTTGAAATGCATGACGTCGATCCCCATGTCGCCCGGCCGGGCGATCCCCATCAGGGCGTTGAGGTTGGCGCCGTCACAGTAGACCAGCCCGCCCCCCTCGTGGACGATGTCGCAGATCTTTTTGATATCCGACTCGAACAGCCCGAGGGTATTCGGGTTGGTGACCATCAGCGCGGCGACGTCGTCATCCATGAATTCGGCCACGGTCTCGGCGGTCAGGACACCGGCACCCTTAGACTCGATCGGCACGACATCGTAGCCGCACAGGGCGGCCGTGGCCGGGTTGGTGCCGTGGGCGGTGTCGGGAATCAGGACCTTGGTCCGCCGGTTCCCCTTCGCTTCGTGCCAGGCGCGGATCATCAGCATCCCCGCCAGCTCGCCGTGGGCGCCGGCGGCCGGCTGCAGGGTCACGGCGGAGAAACCTGAAATTTCGGCGAGGGCGGCCTGCAGATCGTACATCAGCGCCAGCGCACCCTGGCTCAACGATTGCGGCGTGTAGGGGTGGCAGTTGGCAAAACCGTCGATCCGGGCCGCCTTCTCGTTCACCTTGGGGTTGTACTTCATGGTGCAGCTCCCCAGGGGGTAGAAGCCGGAGTCAACCCCGTAGTTCCAGGAAGAAAGCCGGGTAAAATGACGCACCACGTCAACCTCGGAGACCTCCGGGAATCCCTCGACTTCGGCACGAACAAGCCCCTCGGGAAGAACCGCCGCGGGAACATCCAGGCGCGGCAGGCTGTACCCCTTGCGCCCCGGGTCGCTGTGATCGAAAATCAGTTTTTCATTCAGCTGCAATCCGCTGGTTCCGGGCCTCATGCGGTACCCCCTTTCATGAGATCGACCAGCCGGTCGATATCCTGCCGGCGATGCTGCTCGGTCACGCAGATCAGCAGGCTGTTCGGCATGTCGTCGCGAAACCGGCTCATCGGGACGCCGGCCAGGACCTTCTGCCGCTCCAGCTCCTGCAAAAGCCTGCCGAGGTCGCCGTCAACGGTCATCACGAACTCGTTGAAGGTCGGTCCGCTGAAGGCGAGCGCGACCCCCGGCAACGCGGCGAGCGCCTTTTTCGCGTACTCCGCCTTGGCGAGGTTCTGCTCGGCGACTTCGCGAATCCCCTTCTTGCCGAGCAGGCAGAGATACATGTTGGCCATCAGGGCGCACATCCCCTGGTTCGAGCAGATGTTCGAGGTCGCCTTCTCGCGGCGGATATGCTGCTCTCGGGTCGCCAGGGTGAGCACGAACCCGTCCTTCCCTTCCCGATCGGTCGTCCGTCCGACCAGCCGCCCCGGCATCGAGCGGACGGTTTTCTGCCTGGCGGCGAAGAAACCGACCCCCGGGCCGCCGAAGGAGACCGGCATGCCGAAACTCTGCCCCTCGCCGACGACGATATCGGCACCGCACTCCCCGGGAGACTTGAGCAGCCCGAGCGCGATCGGTTCCGGCACCGCGGTCACCAGCAAGGCCCCTGCGGCATGCACCGTGACTGCCAGTGAAGTGAGCCCCTCGACGACCCCGAAGAAATTCGGGTAGCCGACCACCAGTGCCGCCGTCTTGTCATCGAGTCCGGCGGCAAGGGCTTTTTCGTCGAGACGACCGTCAGCACCGAAGGGAATCTGCGACAATTCCATTTCGAGGTATCGGCAGTAGGTCTCGACCGCTTCCCGGTATTCCGGATGCAGGGAGCCGGCCAGCAACACCTTTTTGCGCCGCGTTGCCCGGGCCGCCATCAGCACCGCCTCGGCGCAGGCGGAGGCGCCGTCGTACATCGAGGCGTTGCTGACATCCATCCCGGTCAGCTGGCAGATCAGGGTCTGGTATTCGAAGACGGCCTGCAGGGTGCCCTGACTGATCTCGGGCTGATAAGGGGTGTAGGCCGTATAAAACTCGCTGCGGGAAATCAGCTGGTCGATCACTGCCGGGATGAAGTGGTTATAGGCGCCGCCGCCGAGGAAAGAGAGGTATCCGGAGCTGGTGGCATTCTGGCCCGCCAGCTCCTGCAGCTGACGGACCAGCTCACTCTCCGAAAGCGGCTCGGGAAGCTCCATTTCGCGACCGAGCCGGAGATCGTCCGGAACTTCTTCGAACAGGTCTTCAATGGAATCGACACCGATGGTCGCCAGCATCTGGCGAACATCCTCCTCGGTATGAGGGATGTAACGCATAGAACAACTCCTGTCTGCGGGGAGATAACGCCTCCCGGCGGGCGATGGCGCTATCCTTCCTCCTCGACGAATTCCCGGTAGGCGTCGGCGTCGAGCAGGTCGTCGAGCTCGGACGGGTCGGAAAGCTTGATCTTGACCATCCAGCCGTCCTCGTAAGGGGAGGCATTCACCATCTCCGGGGTGTCCGGGAGCTCCTCGTTGACCTCCACGACTTCTCCCGAAACCGGCGCATAGATATCGGACACGGCCTTGACCGATTCGACCACGCCGAAGGCCTTGCCGGCTTCGACAGTGGCTCCTTCATCCGGCAGCTCGACAAAAACGACGTCACCGAGAGCGTCCTGGGCAAAGTCGGTGATGCCGACGGTGACGATATCGTCCTCGATCTGTACCCACTCGTGCTCCTCCGTGTACTTGAGATCCTCTGGATATTCCATGTTTTCCTCCAGTCTCGATAAGGTTATTGTTATCCCAGAATTTCCGGAATGAGTTCTTCGCAACCCAGGGTCATCAGGTGGACGCCGTGACACATTTGCCTGGCGCTCGCCACCGTTTCCGCGGCAATCCTCACCCCCTCAACGAGAGGATCGGCGGCCTTCTCCAGTCGCTCGACAACCTCGCGGGGAACCTGTATGCCCGGGATATTGTCGTTGAGGAAACGGGCCATGCGGGAACTTTTCAGCAGCAGTATCCCGGCCAGCACCGGTGCACCCAGCTGGTTGGCTTCGTTCATGAACCGTTCAAGCTTCGCCGTATCGAAGATCGCCTGGGTCTGGAAAAAGCGGGCACCGGCCGCGACTTTCTTCCGGAACTTCTGAAACATCAGCTCGAACGGTTCCGATTCGGGGCTCACTGCCGCCCCGGCAAAGAATACCGGCTCCCCGTCAAGCTGCTTGCCGGCCATGTCACGCCCCTGCTGAAGCTGCTGCGCCGCCTGAAGCAGCTGAACGGAGTCGAGGTCGAAAACGGAACGGGCTTCCCGGTGGTCGCCGAAGCGCGCGTGGTCGCCCGACAGCAGCAGAATATTCTCGATGCCGAGGGCGGCGGCGCCGAGGAGATCGGACTGCAGCGCCAGACGGTTGCGATCGCGACAGGTCAGTTGCAGGATCGGCTCGATGCCGCGGGCGAGCAGCTTGGCGGCGACGACCAGCGGCGTCATGCGCATGTTGGCCCCCTGGTTGTCGGTGACGTTGACCGCGGTGATCCCGGAAAAGGACACTGCCGTTTGCAGAACCGGGTCGAGCGTCACCCCTTTCGGCGGCGCGATTTCCGCCGTAGCGACGAACCGGCCGGCGGCCAGCGCCTCCTGCAATTGCGACATTCCATTCTCCCGCCGGCCGACACCCCGGTGGCCGGGCATATCGTCTTTATTTCCGGATATTGAAGCGTCCCGGCTTGCGGCGTTTGTCCCAGTTCTTGGGCGCGACCGTCCGCGCGAAGACACCCTGTCGTTGCTGCTTCTTGAGCCGTTCGAAGATCAGGTGCCAGGCGCAGTCGATATCACGATCGACTTCGCAACGCCCCTCTTCCATGCCACCGCAGGGGCCGTTGAGCAGCCCTTTGGCGCAATTGGTCACCGGGCAGATGCCGGCGGTTTCGTTGAGGATGCAGTCGCCGCACAGGGAGCATTTCTCCTCGTACTGGCCGAACCGCCTGATATTGCCGAGGAAGAGGGAATCGAGACCGCCGATGACTCTCTTGTCGGTACTGGATGATATCGACTGGATTCCGGCACCGCAGGAGAGGACCAGCAGGGCATCGGCATCTTCGACCCCCTGCCGGTGGTGGCGCAGATCGCGGCCGGCGCGCATGATGTGGCAGGCTTCATCGATGACGACGCTGCCGGTCACTTCGCGGCCGAGACTGTCGAGCCATTCCTGCACCTGAAAGACCTCTTCCTCGCCGCCTGACTTGCAGGCGGTGGCGCAGGCACCGCAGCCGACCAGAAAAACCTTTCCGACCCCTTCCAGGGCCGCGAGCAGCTCTTCCCCGCTCTTTCGACTGCTGATGATCATGACGACCTCGCTCGCGACAGACTATTTCGCCCGGCGCTTGGCAGACTCGACGGTGTTGTAGAGCAGCATGGTGATGGTCATCGGGCCGACCCCCCCCGGCACCGGGGTGATGGCGGCGGCCCGCCGGCTGGCGCCCTCGAAGTCGACATCGCCGACCAGTTTCTTCTCGCCGACCCGGTTGACGCCGACGTCGATGACGACCGCGCCCTCCCTGATCCAGCTCCCCTCGATCATCTCCGGCCGGCCGACGGCGGCGATGACGACATCGGCCTGGCGAACCTTGTCGGCCAGGTCCCGGGTGCGGGAGTGGCAGATCGTCACCGTCGCATGCTGCTCGAGGCACATCAGCGCCACCGGCTTGCCGACGATGTTCGACCGACCGACCACGACCACGTCCTTCCCCTTCAGGTCGATCCCCTCGGCCTCGAACATCTTCATCACCCCGTAGGGGGTGCAGGGTTTGAACAGGGCGTTGCCGGTCACCAGCCGGCCGACGTTGTACGGATGGAAGCCGTCGACATCCTTTGCCGGCGAGATCGCCTCGAGAACCTTGCCCTCGTCAATATGCCCCGGCAGAGGGAGCTGCACCAGGATGCCGTCGATCCGCGCATCGTTGTTCAGCTCCCCGATCAGGGCGAGCAGCTGCTCTTCGCTGGTTTCCGCCGGAAGCTTGTGCTCGTCGGAAAAGATGCCGCACTCCTCGCAGGCCTTTTCCTTCATCGAAACGTAGACCCTGCTCGCCGGGTCGTCGCCGACCAGGACGACGGCCAGGCCGGGTGTGACATTCTTCTTCTTCAGTGCGGAAACGTCGGCAGTGATTGCCCCGCGCAGATCCTTGGCGATCTGCTTGCCATCGATAATTCGTGCCATAGGTCTGTAGAACCCCCTTTGAAATGAAAGTCAATATAACCAGATTTGCAAAGGGATGTAAAGAATGATTGGCCGGTCGGAATCAGCTTTTCGGCAGCTGTTCGCCGGGGGGGGAGGCTGGCGGGCGAGAAGTCTCCGAGATCGCGGAATTTGACGCTTCCAGCAGGGCGGCCATCTCCTTGCGACGTTCTGTGGGAGAGAGCGCCGCGAGGGACCTTGCGGCCCGGTAGAATTCGACAAGATCCCCCTCTTTTTGGCGCAGCAATTCGGCAAATGCCGGGATATAGAAACGGTAGGTGTGCGCGGAAATGAACCGGGCGTTGTTGAGCCCCGGGTCAAACCAGCGATCGTAATGAACGCCGTCTCCCCACCCCTGCCTGAAGGTCCGGTAGGAGTCCTGCATGGCCGCGAAAGCCGCATCCTTGCACTGCTGCCGCCGCCCGAGATCGAACGGTGTCCGGCCATCGTAGCAGGCGAGCAGTTGGGACCTGGTATCGGCGATCAACCGGTAGAAGTCTTCATCCCGTCGCTGGTAGAGCAGGTACATTTCCAGCTCGGCAGCCGGTCTTCGCGCCCGCATCCAGCGCAAGACCCCCTCCTGCTCGAGGGCCGATGCAAAGGCCTCGTTGAAGTCCCCGTCGTTTTCGGCATAAACGATCTGGTGAGCCAGTTCGTGGAAGATCAGCCCGGCCAGCGCCCAATCGGGGTAGTTGACGAAGGTGCTCAGGACCGGATCGTCAAACCACCCCAGGGTCGAATAGGCCGGGACACCGTACACATAGACATCGAGTCCTCTGGCGCGCAGCGAATCGGCGAACCGCTCGGCGGCGGCCTTGCGGAAATAGCCGCGGTAGGGGAGGCATCCGGTCACCGGAAAACACCATTCGTAGGCGGCCAGGGAATAGGCCGGAGCGGCCACCACGTTCCAGACGGCATAGGGCCGGTCGATTTCGGCATAGGTCCGGAAACTGGCGTTTGCCGGAAGGTGCAGAAATTCTTCGGCGAACCGCCGGACGTCCAGAACGGTCTGCAGCTCCCGCTTCAGTTTTTCGGGTCGGGCCGGGTCGCTCAAGACCGTCTCGATCCGCTCCCTTTTCGACATGATCGCCAGGTGGCCGCCGATGCTCTGGCTGTAATAACCGAATTCGCTGCACGCGCCGCAGACCAGGACCATCGACAGGAGGATCAGCGGCAGGAGACTCTTCATATCCGAGCTCTTTCATATTGGGTTCATGTTCTATTCTACCCGATTTGCACACAAAAAAAGCCCCGCTAGGCGGGGCTTTTCGAGATCGAGCGATCTGTCGGGCTATTCGTTGGCGGCCTTGGGGCAGCCGGCGCAGGAGGGGGACTTCTCTGCTGCCGCGCAGGACGTCTTCTGGCCGTACCCCTGATCATACCACCCTCCCCCCTTCAGGGAGAAGGCCGACTGTGAAATCAGCTTTTCCACCGGGCCGCCGCAATTCCGGCATTCGGTCAGCGGCGCATCGGAAAACTTCTGCCGGGCTTCGAAAACCAGGCCGCACTCTCCGCATTTGTATTCGTACAATGGCATCGGTCTGCACCTCCGAAAAAGTTCGGCGCTAATTTAATGACTTGGGCTCCTTTTGTCAAGTCATGCCGCAGTCTGCGGACGGCACGTCTCAGCCGAAGGGAGGGGGTGAAAAAACGTCTCGCAAGTTGATTCTCCTGCTTGATCTGCCTGGCGAATTGTGCTAATTTTCCTTGAATATCAATCAATTATAGATGATCCGCCAGTCTGGCATCAATTCAAAGCTTCCGTCGGGAGGGAAACATGATCCGAAAAGTTCTTGCCGCACTTGTCGTTCTGACCTGTCTTGTCGTCGCCCCCGCCTCTGCCTTTGTCGAGGATTACCGCACCTACTTCACCATCGGCGGCGGCGTCAGCCTGCTTGCCGACATCAAGGAGGACCACCCGGTCCTGCTCGACAACATCACCGTCTCCTCCGATATGGGCTTCAACGGTTATGTCGGCTTCGGGCGCTCCTACAATGACGGCCGGGTGGAATTCACCATCGGCTACCATGCCACCGACCTCGATGAATTCGCGGGGTCCGGCGGTGCGACCACCGACCTCCAGGGAGACTTCCAGGTCGCGACGGCACTGCTGAGCGTTTTCTGGGAATTCAACAAGGACGGTTCGCTGTCCCCCTATTTCGGCCTCGGCATCGGCGGATGCCATACACGCATCCTCGACGACACGCTCTCCGCCGATACGCGCGACTCGGCGCTGGCCGGGCAGTTCGGGCTGGGCTTCAGCTTCAGCGTGAACGAGAACACCCGGTTCGACATCGGATACCGGTTGCTCGGCATTGTCGAACCGGACACCGGGCCGCTTGAGTCGGCCGATTACCTGCTCATGCACAGCGGCAACGCCGCCCTGCGGTTCCTCTACTGATCCACCAGATCGTTTTCCGCAACAACGGGCTGTCCAGACGGGCAGCCCGTTGTTGCTTGGTGAACGAATTTTCATTCCCGTTGACATTCAGTTCGGGAAATGCTACCTCTTGTATTCTGTTTTTTGAATATAAACGTCCGGGAGTAGTTCGTAGTCTGGTGACGCGCTCGGTCTTCAAAACCGATGGGGGGCGTATCCCGTCCCCGGTGGGTTCGATTCCCATCTGCTCCCGCCATTTCATGGGTGACTGAACCATGCTGCCGCCGGACCAGCACAAGCTCTTCTGCCAGTTCTACGACGCCGCTCGCGACGAGTCGCGTCTCGACAGGCGCACGACCGTTATCGTCGGCCTGGCAACCGCCATGGCGATCGGGTGCGAGCCATGAATGGAGCATTACCTTGGCGTCGCCAGGGAGCAGAAGATCAGCAAGGAAGAGATCGGCGCCATCCAGGGGATCGTCATGGCGGTTTCGGCCGGCAAGGTCAATGCCCTGATGCGCCGGGCCGGGAAATCCGCCCCGGAATAGAGAGCGGCACCGCCACCTCCGGAGGAAATGACCATGCCTGACCGCCGGAGACTTCTCAAAAGCATTCCCGCAGTCGATAAAATCCTCAACAGACCGGCCATGCAGGCGTTCGCCTCCGACTGCCCGCGTCAGCTCATGACCGAAGCGGCGCAGAAAGCGGTGGACGAGCTCCGCCGGACGATCCTCGATCTGTCGCTCCCGGAGCCGGACTGCGCCATCGACACCGTCACCGCTACGGCCGTCGGCATCCTGAAGACCCTGCTGACCCCGTCCCTGCGGAAGGTGCTCAACGTCACCGGCACCCTGCTGCACACCAACCTCGGCCGGGCGCCGCTCTGCCGGGCGGCGCTGGAGGCGGTATCATCCGTCTCCGCAGGGTATTCGAACCTCGAGTACGACCTTGAAGCGGGCGAGCGCGGCAAGCGGTTCAGGCACGTCGAGGACCTGATCTGCCGGCTGACCGGGGCCGAGGCGGCGACCGTTGTCAACAACAACGCCGGCGCCGTCCTTCTGGCGCTGACG
>JBFHOZ010000061.1:0-12354 GCA_041592975.1 Desulfuromonadales bacterium | reverse complement strand
TTCTGCGCTGACGAGGAGCAGGCCCATACCCGGCAATTGCTCTACGGGGACGAGCGCCCGGGCAAGCCAATCAAAAGGGACAACGGCTGAACCGCCCCCCGCGTCGAATCAACCGGCAACAGGAGAGAGCTTTGCCTGAAAACGTCAACGGTGGAATGCGCACGATCGAACACCTCGAAGGTATCGAGACGCTGGTTGCGCGCGGCCGGGCACTGCGCAACGAGATGATGTGCGGCGCCGGCGCCAGGGTGCTTGCGGCCCTGGCAAGAGGCATCGGCAGCCTCGCTGTTCGCCGCAGGGCGAAGCGCCGCGGCTGCAGGCAGGAGCCCGGGCAAATGTGATGTAACCTTCAGCTCCGCGATACTCAACGTCGTGCGTTGCCGTTGCCGCAACGGCCATTAAGATGAAAGAGCGCCCCTCTCCGGGGCGCTCTTTTCATTTGCGGCCTCGATCCGCGGAAATCGACAGATCATGATTGCGGTTGACGTCCTGTCGGAGAATGGCATAGTTATTCTAAGCAGTTAAGAAGAAACACTCCGGATCCCGACAACCCTCCACGGAAGGATACCGTTCGGTGAAGACCATCGCCTCGGAATTTGCCTATTTTCTGCGGGGCCGCGCCCGGCAGAACCTGAAGGCGCTTGTGCTCTACTGCCTGTTCCTGGCCGTCCTGATCGTGGTCTACGCCCTGATCTTCCGGGCGCTGATGTGGCATCTCGAGGGGCGTGAATTCTCCCTGATCGCCGGCATCTACTGGACCATCACCGTCATGACCACCCTCGGCTTCGGCGACATCACCTTTCACAGCGACCTCGGCTACATCTTCGCGACCCTTGTCACCATCTCGGGGGTCGTCTTCCTGCTGATCATCCTCCCCTTCAGCCTGATCAGCATGTTCGTCGCCCCGTGGATCGAGCACCGGCTCCGCACCCGGCTGCGGCAGGAGCTGCCGGACGAGATGACCGGGCACGTCCTGATCTTCGGCTTCGACGCGACCGCCCGCGCCTTCATCGCCAAGCTGCGCGCGCGCAAGATCCCCTACGTGGTCATTACCCCCAGTCAGGAGGAGGCCCTGCGCCTGGAGGACGAGGGGATCAGCGTGGTCTGCGGCCCGCCGACCGACGCCGGGTTTCTCGCCGACATCCGGGTCGACGACGCCCGCTACGTGATCGCCAACCTCAGCGACCCGGAAAACGCCACCATCTGCCTGACTGTGCGCAGCCAAAGCAGCGTCCCGATCGCGGCGTTCGTCGAGGACCCCGAGCACGGCCACCTGATGCGCCAGGCCGGCGCCAGCCAGGTCATCCCCCTGCACCGGATTCTCGGCCGTTACCTGGCGATCCGCTCCACCACCTGCGGCGCCTCGGCGCATATTCTCGATTCGTTCGGCGACCTGCGCATCGCCGAAATACCGATCCACGACACGCCGTTCTCGGGCAAGACCCTCGGCGAGGCCCGCATCCGCCAGCTGACCGGTCTGTCGGTCATCGGCATCTGGGAGCGGGGGTGCTTCACCGTGCCGATGCCGTCGACGCTGCTTCCCGACCACGCCCTGCTCGTTCTGGCCGGGACCCTCGAGCAGCTCGATCAGCTCGAACAGCTCACCGGCGAGGGGGATTCGACCGACCTGGTCTTCATCCTCGGCCACGGTCGCATCGGCTGCGCCGCCGCGACCTTTCTCGAGCGGAAACCGGTCCCCTTCATCCTGCTCGACCGGGCCGAGAATCCCGCCTGCGGGGAACACGTGCCGGTCATCGGCGACGCCACCATCCGCAGCGTCCTCGAGAAGTCCGGCCTCGATCAGGCACGCGGCCTGATCGTGACCACCAACAACGACAGCACCAACGTTTTCCTCACTCTCGCGGTGCGTATGCACCTTCCCCATGCCCGCATCGTCGCCCGCGCCAACAGCGAGGAGATCGTCGCCCAGCTCTACCAGGCCGGCGCCGACTTCGTCGTCTCCAATGCCTCCGTCGGCGCCAGCATCCTGCTCAACATCCTCGAATCGAAGGCGTCGGCCTTCCTGACCGAGGGAATCAGCGTCTTCCGCCGGCCGTTGCCCGACGCGCTGGTCGGCAAGACGATCGGCGAATCGCATCTGCGCCCCCGCACCGGCTGCTCGATCGTCGCCATCGAACGCGCCGGTGAGCAGACCGTCGTCTCCCCGACGCCCGACACCACCCTGCAGGAGGGGAGCACCCTGCTGCTGATCGGCACGCCGGAGCAGGAAACGGCCTTTGACAAGGCGGTCAGGGTGGATTAGGCCGAACCTTTGCGGCATGCGGCCGGAATGAGCCCGACCGCTTCGAGGAGAATCACCGGAGGTTCCGTATGGAAGATCGTGAACGCTTGTGGCATGTCGACAACCAGGCAGACCGTCTCGAAGAAATCTGCAGCGGGGAGACTGCCGTCAAGGAGCAGCCCCTGCGCCGCGATGTCCGTTCTCTCGGCCGCCTGCTCGGCGCGGTCATCCGCGAGCAGGCCGGCCTCGAGACCTTCCATGCCGAGGAGCAGCTGCGTCAGCTGGCGATCCGGCATCGCGAACAGGAGCTGGAGATGCAGCGCAATTCCTCGGGTTCCGCTGCCGATGAGGCGCTGCTCGACGAGATGGCCGCGCTCATCGAAGGGATGGATATCGACGAGGCGCATCGCATCGTCAAAGCCTTTGCCGCCTTCTTCGAGCTGACCAACCTCGCCGAAGCCAACCACCGCCGGCGGCGCAACCGGGCGGCGCGCCTGAAAGATCATGGCGAGAAGCCGGGGCTGATGCGCGCAACCCTGCGCCGCATGAAAGAATCCGGAATATCCCTTCAGCAGGCCCTGGACTGGCTCTCCCGGGTCGAGGCAGTACCGGTCTTCACCGCCCATCCCACCGAGGTCGCCCGCCGGGTCATGCGGTTCAAGCGGCGCCGCATCGCCCGTCTGCTGCAACTGCTCGACCAGTTGCCGCTGACCGACAACGTCGCCGGCGAGGTTCAGGATGCCATTCTCGCCGAGATCACCGCCCTGTGGCAATCGGACGAAGTCAGGCGGCGCAAGCCGCGGGTCGAAGACGAGATCGCCATGGGCCTCGACCATTACCCCGAGTCGCTGCTGCCCCCGGTACCGCAACTTTACGCGGAAATCGCCGCCGCCATGGGCGAGGTGTACGATACCGACATGTCACCGGACGAACTGCCGACGGTGGTCCGATTCGGCTCCTGGATCGGCGGCGACCGCGACGGCAACCCCTTCGTCACGCCGGCAGCGACCGGTGAAGCGCTGCGCGGCGCTCGCGAACTGATCCTGGCCGCCTACCTCGACAAGGTCGACCAGCTCCGGCGGACCCTGACCCCCTCGGCGGCACTGATCGGCACCGACCGGCAGCTCGACGCATACCTTGAGCAGCTGGTCGAACGCTACCCGAAGGCCGCCATCGAGGCGACCCGCCTGCCGTCCGGCGAACCGTACCGGCGCCTTGTCGGCTTCATGCGCTGCCGCCTCAGGCGCGCCCTGGAGGATCCCACCGACCCCGAGGCCTATCCCGACGCCGCCGCCTTCCTGTCCGACCTTGACCTGCTCCGCGACAGCCTGAGGCGGAGAGCGGGCGAGCGCCTCAACCGCGCCTATGTCGAGCCGCTGCGACGGCTGGTACAGACCTTCGGCTTCCACCTGCACACCCTCGATCTGCGGCAGCACGCCAGGGTCCATGCCCTGGCGGTTCAGGAACTTGCGGCCGGCGACAACGGCGGTCTCGGTTCGGTGCCGTCGCCGCAAACGATCGAACTGCTCGAAACCCTGCGCGGGATCGCCGGGCTGAAGAAGAGCTTCCCGCCGGAAGCTCTCCGCAGCTACGTCATCAGCGGCGCCACCTGCGCCCGGGACGTCCTGTCGCTGACCTGGCTGATGGAGATGAGCGGCATCGCCGTCAAGGGGGACATCGCGCGCAGCGACCCGGGAATCATGCCGGTGCCGTTGTTCGAATCGATCGAGGATCTGCGCCATGCTCCGGAAGTCTGCAAAGACCTCTGGCAGGACCCGGAATACGCCCCCTATCTCGACCGGTGGGGCCGCTGGCAGGAGATCATGCTCGGCTACTCCGACTCGAACAAGGACGGCGGCATGCTGACCAGCTCCTGGGAGATCTTCAAGGCCCACCGCGCCCTGCACCGGGTCGCCGCCGACTGCGACGTCCGCCTGATCCTTTTCCACGGGCGCGGCGGCACTGTCGGCCGCGGCGGCGGACCGACCCACCGGGCACTCATCGCCCAGCCGCCGGGAGCCTTCAGCGGCCGCTTCAAGCTGACCGAGCAGGGGGAGGTCATCAACTTCAAATATGCCGACGCCGACCTGTCGCTGCGCAATCTCGAACTGATGGTGGCGGCCTCCCTCGAGGCGCTGACCCGCTCGGGTCTGGTCGAGGATACCGTCCGGCCGGAGTGGGAAGCGGCGCTCGAGGAGATGTCGCAGTCCGCCTTCGCCTTCTACCGTGAGAGGGTGTTCGACAATCCCGACATCCTCACCTATTTCGAGCAGGGGACCCCGGTACGCGAGTTCGAGCTGGCCAAGATCGGCTCCCGGCCGGCCAAACGCCGCCAGGGCGGCTCCCTCGACGACCTGCGCGCCATCCCCTGGGGATTCGGCTGGATCCAGAGCCGCCTGCTGATCCCGGCCTGGTTCGGGGTCGGCACCGCCTTTTCCGGCTTCGCTGCGGCCGACGGCGGCAATGCCGCGCTGCTGCAATCGATGATGAAGCATTTTCCGTTCTTCTTCGACCTGGTCCGCAACGTCGAACTCGCCCTCGCCAAGGTCGACCTCCCCCTCGCCCGTCGCTACGCGCGCCTGGTCGAGGACGAGGCCCTGCGTCAGCGGGTTCTGGAGATGGTCGAGACGGAGTTCCGGCTGACCCGGAGGATGATCCTCGAGGTGACCGGCCAGCAGGACCTGCTCGAAACCAACCCCGACCTGGTCCGCTCGCTGCGCCTGCGCAACCCCTACGTCGACCCGATGAGCCTCATCCAGATCGAGCTGATGCGGCGCAAGTACCGCGGCGACGGTTCCGACGAGCTCAACTACGTCCTCGCCGCCACCGTCAGCGGCATTGCCGCCGGCATGCGCAACACCGGCTGAGCGTGGACGCGCCGCTGCTTTTTTCGGCACCCCTCGAAACCGGCACGAAGCCTGACAGTGCCCCGCCGGTCCGCAAAATATGATAGAATTGGTAACAGATAGGCTTGCGGACGTATTTCTATTCAACCGCAAAGAAAGGAGACGGGCCATGAGAGATCGGTTTACCGAGGCCGAACTGGAACTGCAGGACAAATCGCCTTTCGTCTGCGTCAGCTGCGGTCATCCGCATGATATTGCCAAAATCGGAAAAACCTACAAAACCGGCTCCGGTGTGCATGATCGTTTTACCGACGCCGTACTCGAAGAGGCGGAAAAGAACGCTTTCGTCTGTGAAAGCTGCGGCCACAAGCAGGATATGCCGCGAAACACCAGGCACTGATCTGCAAACCGCAGCATCAGGATGTCTTCCGTATGATTGCTGTTCTTCCCGAAGGAAGGACAGTTTTTTCTGTGTTCGCCCGGAAAACATGGGCGGCAGGGACGATTTCCGCCTTTCCGGGCATTTCAGCCGGAGTCAATTTGACAATTACGAAATATACGCTTGAAATAATAAGGGTATGGGAATTTAATGCATGGATGGATGGAGAGGAGGTCGAATGCTGTTCGACAACTACGAGATCGGCGATTTTTTTGACGAAATGTTCGCTGCGCCGGGGGAGCCACGGCCGGGGGCGGAGGTGATCATCGACCGCTTCGACAGGATGCCGCTGGAGGAGCTGAAGCGCCGCCAGGAGGCCGCCGAGAAGACCCTGCTGCAGATGGGGATCACCTTCAGCGTCTACGACGATGATCAGGGGACCGAGCGGATATTCCCCTTCGACATCCTCCCGCGCGTCATCCACCTGAACGAATGGCGGCAGATCGAGGCGGGACTCAAGCAGCGGATCCGGGCGCTGAATCTCTTCATCGACGACCTCTACCACGAGCAGAAGATCCTCCGCGACCGCATCATTCCCGAAGAACTGGTGCTGTCGGCCAGCGGCTTCCGCAAGGAGTGCATCGGTCTCGACCCGCCGGGCGGCATCTGGTGCCACATCACCGGCACCGACCTGGTCCGGGGAGGGGACGGTTCCTTCTACGTGCTCGAGGACAACCTGCGCTGCCCGTCGGGAGTCTCCTACGTGCTGGAAAACCGGGTGGTGATGAAGCGCAGCTTCCCGCGCGCCTTCGAGGCCGCCCGGGTCATCCCGGTGGTCGACTACCCGAACCGGCTGCTGGAGATGCTGCAGCAGCTGGCCCCGACGCGGCACGAGAAGCCGGTGGTGGCGGTCTGGACGCCGGGCATCTACAACTCCGCCTATTTCGAGCACTCCTTCCTCGCCCAGCAGATGGGTATCGAGCTGGTCGAGGGGCGCGATCTGGTCGTCGTCGACGACCGGGTGATGATGCGCACGACCACCGGCCTCAAGCCGGTCGACGTCCTCTACCGGCGCATCGACGACGACTTCATCGATCCGGAGGTCTTCCGCACCGACTCGATGCTCGGCGTTCCCGGGCTGATGCGCGCCTACCGGGCCGGACGGGTCGCCCTGGCCAACGCTCCCGGCACCGGAGTGGCCGACGACAAGGCGGTCTACGCCTACGTGCCGGAGATGATCCGCTACTACCTGGACGAGGACGCCATCCTCAACAACGTCGAGACCTACCTCTGCTGGCGCGACAAGGACCTGCAGCACGTACTCGCCAACCTCGACAAGCTGGTGGTCAAGAAGGTCGGCGAGTCGGGCGGCTACGGCATGCTGGTCGGCCCGCACGCCTCGAAGAAGGAGCGCGCCGAGTACGCCGAACAGGTCCGGGCCAACCCGCGCAACTTCATCGCCCAGCCGACCCTCTCGCTGTCGCGCGTCCCGACCCTGGTCGACGACCACTTCGAGGGGCGGCACGTCGATCTGCGCCCCTACATTCTCTACGGCGAGGAGATCTACGTCATGCCGGGCGGCCTGACCCGCGTGGCCCTGAAGAAGGGGTCGCTGGTGGTCAACTCCTCCCAGGGGGGCGGGAGCAAGGACACCTGGGTCGTTGAAGGCGAACCCCTTCGGGAAGGGGGTGTGGCATGCTGAGTCGCGTTGCCGATTCGATCTACTGGATGTCCCGGTACGTCGAACGGGCCGAGAACATCGCCCGCATCATGGACGCCAACTACCACATGATCCTCGACCTCCCCTCCGGGATCGGCGAACAGTGGGAGCCGCTGGTCGTCACGACCGGGGACGAGGAGCTCTTCAAGAAGTATTACGACGAGTTCAACCAGGACAACGTCGTTCAGTTCCTCACCTTCGATACCCGCAACCCGAACTCGATCCTCTCCTGCCTGCGCACCGCCCGCGAGAACGCCCGCTCGGTCCGGGAGCTGATCAGCTCGGAGATGTGGCAGCAGGTCAACACCTTCTACCTGATGCTCAAGGAGGCCTCGAGGTCGAGCGCCATCGAGCTGCCGCACGAATTTTTCGTCGAGGTCATGATGGCCAGCCATCTCTTTTCGGGGCTGACCGAAAACACCATGACCCACGGCGAGGGGTGGGAGTTTGCCCGCCTCGGCCGGATGCTGGAGCGGGCCGACAAGACCGCCCGCATCGTCGACGTCAAGTATTTCATCCTGCTGCCGTCGCTTGAATACGTCGGCACCCCCTACGACCATATCCTCTGGGCCTCGATCCTCCGCTCGGCCAGCGCTTTCGAGATGTACCGCAAGCGCTTCGGCGGCATTGTTCCCGACCAGATCATCGAGTTTCTGCTGCTCGACCCCGACTTCCCCCGGGCCATTCACCACTGCCTGATCATGGCGGAGCTGTCGCTGCGCAATATCTCGGGTACGATGCGCGGCCGCTTCACCAACCGGGCCGAGAAGAGCCTCGGGCGCCTGCTGGCGGATATCGACTACACGACCATCGACGACATCAAGGCGTACGGCCTGCACGAGTATATCGACAGCCTGCAGACCCGGATCAACCACGCCGGCGAAGTCGTCTTCGAAACTTTTTTCTCGCAGCGCATGCCGGACAAGCCGGCCCAGACCCAACTCCAGGGATAGAAGGAATCATCGCCATGTCGATCCGCGTCGCCTGCCGACACCGTACGCACTACCGCTTCGATCGGCCGGTCGGCCTGGCGCCGCACGTCCTGCGCCTGCGGCCGGCGCCGCACTCGCGCACGCCGGTCCGGAGCTACACCCTCCGCATCACGCCGGACAAGCACTTCATCAACTGGCAGCAGGATCCGTTCGGCAACTACCTGGCGCGCATCGTCTTCCCGGAAAAGTGCCGCGAGCTGAAGATCGAGGTCGAGGTGGTCGCCGACATGACGGTGATCAACCCCTTCGACTTTTTCATCGAGGAGTACGCCGAAAAGATCCCGTTCGACTACGATCCGCAGCTGCACGCCGAGCTCGCCCCCTACTTCGAGGTCACCGAGGGGGGCCCGCTGCTGACCGAATGGCTCGGCAGGATCGACCGCACCGAGACGCCGACGGTCGACTTCCTGGTCGACCTCAACCGCCGGGTTTGGGAATCCCTCGACTACACCGTGCGCCTCGAACCGGGGATCCAGAGCTGCGAGGAGACCCTCACCCGAAAAACCGGCTCGTGCCGCGACTCCGGCTGGCTGCTGGTGCAGATCCTGCGTCACCTCGGCCTGGCGGCACGGTTCGTCTCCGGCTACCTCATCCAGCTGAAAGCGGACGAAAAATCGCTCGACGGGCCGTCCGGACCGGAGGCCGACTTCACCGACCTGCACGCCTGGGCCGAGGTCTTCGTCCCGGGAGCCGGCTGGATCGGTCTCGACCCGACCTCCGGACTGTTCGCCGGCGAAGGACACATCCCGCTGGCCTGCACGCCGCACCCCTCGAGCGCTGCCCCGGTGACCGGCGCCACCGACCCCTGTGAGGTCACCTTCGATTTCGGCAACTCGGTCGAACGGGTGCGCGAGGACCCGCGGGTCACCAAACCGTACAGCGACGAGCAGTGGGAGAGGATTGATGCCCTCGGGCAGACGGTCGACACCCTGCTGCAGCAGCAGGACGTGCGCCTGACCGTCGGCGGCGAGCCGACCTTCGTCTCCATCGACGACATGGACGGCGCCGAGTGGAACACCCGGGCCGACGGGCCGCACAAGCGCCAGCTCGCCAACACCCTGGTGCGACGGCTGCACGACGTCTTCGCCCCGGGCGGCTTCCTCCATTTCGGCCAGGGAAAATGGTATCCGGGCGAGCAGCTGCCGCGCTGGTCGTACGGCTGTTTCTGGCGCAAGGACGGCGTCCCGGTCTGGCACGATCCCGCCCTGTTCGCCGACATCGGCAGCGACGGCGGCATCACCGGCGAGCAGGCGGAGAGGTTTGTCCGCCTGCTGGCGCGCAAGCTCGGACTCGAGCCCGACCGGGCGGTCCCGGGCTACGAGGATGTCTTCTACTACCTCTGGAAGGAGGGGTCCCTCCCGGAGAACGTCGATCCGCTGAAGGCCGATCTCGACGACCCTCTCGAGCGACGCTACCTCGCGCAGCTGCTCGACAAGGGCCTCGGCACGCCGACCGGCTACGCCCTGCCGTTGAAGTGGGACGCGTCGCGCGGACGGTGGCGCAGCGGACCGTGGACCTTCCGCCGCGGGGCGATGTTCCTGATCCCCGGCGGTTCGTCGATGGGCTTCCGCCTGCCACTCGACGCGCTCCCCTGGACCACCCCGGAGAAGCGGACGCTCCCCCCCGGACAGAACCAGTTCGGCGAGCTGCCGCCGCTCGGCGACTACCACGGCGAAGTGGCGCAGCGCTACAGCAGCTTCGAAACGGCTTCTGCCGACCCTGATCGGCGGGAGCAGGCGGCGGCTGACGGCGCCGCCGAGGAGCCGGCAGAGGTTCCGCACACGGCGTTGTGCGTCGAGGCCCGCGAGGGGAAGCTGCACGTCTTCCTGCCGCCGCTGACCATCCTCGAGCATTATCTCGAGCTCCTCGCTGCCGTCGAACTGACCGCCGCCGAGCTTGCGACCCCGGTCGTCATCGAGGGGTACGAGCCCCCCCGCGACTACCGCCTGGAGCGCCTCCTGGTCACCCCCGACCCGGGGGTCATCGAGGTCAACATCCATCCGGCCGCCAGTTGGGACGAGCTGGTGACCAACACCGAAACGCTCTACGAACAGGCGCGGCTCAGCCGCCTCGGCACCGAGAAGTTCATGCTCGACGGCCGCCACACCGGTACCGGCGGCGGCAACCACATCACCATCGGCGGCCCGACGCCGGCCGACAGCCCGGTCCTGCGCCGTCCCGACCTGCTGCGCAGCCTGGTCACCTACTGGCAGCATCACCCGGCGCTCTCCTACCTCTTTTCGGGCCTGTTCGTCGGCCCGACCAGCCAGGCGCCGCGCGTCGACGAGGCACGCAACGATGCGCTGTACGAACTGGAGATCGCCTTCCAGCAGATGCCGCAGGGGGAGGTTCCCGCCCCGTGGCTGGTCGACCGGCTGCTGCGCAACCTCCTGGTCGACATGACCGGCAACACCCACCGGGCCGAGTTCTGCATCGACAAGCTCTATTCACCCGACAGCCCGACCGGCCGGCTCGGCCTGGTGGAGCTGCGCGCCTTCGAAATGCCGCCGCACGCGCGGATGAGCCTGGTCCAGAACCTGCTGCTGCGCAACTTCATCGCCTGGTTCTGGAAGGAGCCGTACCGGCGCGAGCTGGTCCGCTGGGGAACCGAACTGCATGACCGATTCCTGCTGCCGCATTTCGTCCGCGAAGACATGAGGCAGGTCGTCGCCGATTTGAACCGGGCCGGATTCGCCTTCGAGAGCGACTGGTTCGAGCCGTTCCTCGAATTCCGTTTTCCCCACCTCGGCAGCGTCGACATCGACGGCATCGAGCTCGAGCTCCGCTACGCCATCGAACCCTGGCACGTCCTCGGCGAGGAGATGGGGAGCCAGGGGACGGCCCGCTTTGTCGACTCCTCGGTCGAGCGCCTGCAGCTGCGCGTCAGCGGGCTGACCGATTCGCGACACATCGTCGTCTGCAACGGCCGCCGCCTGGCGCTGCGCCGGACCGGGCGGAACGGGGAGTACGTGGTCGGCGTCCGTTACCGCGCCTGGCAGCCCGCCTCGGCCCTGCACCCGACTATCCGGCCGCACACGCCCCTGGTCTTCAACGTCATCGACACCTGGAGCAACCTCGCCATCGGCGGCTGCACCTATCACGTCACCCACCCCGGCGGACGCAGCTACGAGACCTTCCCGGTCAACGCCTTCGAGGCCGAGGCCCGCAGGATTGCCCGTTTCTGGGACATCGGCGCCACCCCGGGAGCCGCGCCGACGGTCCCGCCCGACGTTTCCCGCTACGGCACCTTCACCCCGGACGCCGGTCCGGTCCGACCGATGACGCCCCCCGAGGAAGAACCGCTCGAGGAGTACCCGTACACCGTCGACCTGCGTCGCCTTCCCGGCTTCTGAAGGAGCGCTCCGGCTGACATGAAGACGCTTGCGAAGATGGAGATCACGTGCGCCAGGGCCAGATGAACACCAACGGATCGGTCGCCCAGTTCTACGCCACCCGGCTCGAGGGGTACGACGAGATGTACGCCGGCGAGGGGAGGAGGATGCAGCCGCACTGGCAGATCCTGCTCGACGAGATCGAGCGGCTCGGCCAGGACGGCCTGACGCTGCGGCAGCGCGAGGCCGACCGGCTGCTGCGCGAGAACGGCGTCACCTACAACGTCGGCGAAGGTCTGCATGCGGCCCGCACCAGCAGCCGCCCCTGGCAGCTCGACCCGCTGCCGCTCTTCATCAGCGCCGACGAGTGGGAGGCGATCGAGGCCGGCCTGAAACAGCGGGCCGAGCTGCTCAACCTGGTCCTGGTCGATCTCTACGGTCCGCAGAATCTGATCCGGGAGGGGTTCCTCCCGCCGGAGCTGGTTTTCAGCCACGCCGGCTTCCTGCGCCCCTGCGTCGGCGTCCCCTTCGCCAACACCCGCCCCCTGGTCATCTGTTCGTCGAACCTGGCGCGCGGCCCGGACGGGCGCATGTGGGTGCTCGACGACCGCAGCCAGTCGCCGGCGGGGATCGGCTACGCCCTGGAAAACCGCATGGTGATGACCCGCATCGCCCCGACGCTGTTCCGCGACTGTAACGTCAAGCGGCTGGCCAGCTTCTTTCAGCCGCTGCGCGACCGCCTGGCGAAGCTGGCGCCGCAGAGACGCGATGACCCGCGCATCGTCGTTTTGACTCCCGGTTCCTACAGCCCGACCTATTTCGAACACGCCTACCTGGCCGACT
>JBFHOZ010000060.1:0-12403 GCA_041592975.1 Desulfuromonadales bacterium | reverse complement strand
GCTGGCCCCCTGGCAGGTGGTGGTGGCGCTGGTGGTCATCACCCTGTTCGTCCCCTGCATCGCCAGCCTGATGATCCTCTTCAAGGAGCGTGGCCTGCGCGAAGGGATGGCGGTCTGGGTCGGTGCCTGGGTCGCCGCCTTCGGCATTGGCGGCATTCTGGCGCAGATCGTCATGTAGCCGGAGCGAAACATGCTAAGATTGCCGAACAGGAACAATACCGGGAGGAAACAGCCCGCATCGACGCTCTGCGCACAATGCGGCTTCGACCTCTCCGGCCAGCACTGGAACCATTGCCCCCGCTGCCACACCCCGCCTGCACACGGCCCGGGCTGCGGCGGCTGCGGAAACTGCAAACATTGACATCTCGATGACAGGAGGCACCACCGTGAAAAAACTGATTTTGACATTCGCTACCTTGCTGTTCGCGACCACTGCGCTGGCCGACGCCCCCGGCAGCCGCGACGCCGAGCATTACCATTCACTCGCCGAAAAGAAGGCGGCCGGCCTGGCCCGCGAGATCGTCGAGCGGGTCACCCTCTCCGGCCTGATCGAGGTCGAGGCCGGCTTTGAGACGGGTGATCAGCTCACCGGCACCGACATCGATTCCAGTGATATCGTCCTCGCCACCGCCCAGCTCGGCCTCGGCGTCGCGGTCTCGGAAACCGTCAGCGGCGACCTGATTTTCCTCTACGAGGAGGAGCCGGGCAGCCAGGTCGAAATCGACGAGGCGACGGTCAACTTCGACGACGGGAAATACTTCGCCCGCGTCGGCCGTCAGTACGTCCCGTTCGGCGCCTACGTCAGCCACTTCATCAGCGACCCGATGCTGCTCGACCTCGGCGAGACGCAGGCGACGGCGATCCTTGGCGGCGTCCGCATCGGCAGCGCCGAGCTCTCCCTGTTCGCCTTCAACGGCGACGCCGACAAGGCCGGCGACGACGACCACATCGACGACTTCGGCGCCAGCCTGACGGTCGCCGCCGGCGAAGCGCTGGAGTTCGGCGCCAGCTACCTCTCCGACCTGGCCGACACCGGGGCGGAGCTGGTTTTTGACGAGGTGACGAATCCCGATAACGAGTACAGCAAACGAGCCGCCGGCTGGAGCGCCTACTTCGTGGCGACGGTCGATGCGTTCGAGCTGTCGGCCGAAGCGCTCGGGGCGGCGGACAAGCTGGTCGACCTCGGCGCCGGCTTCGACGAGCCGTTCGCCTGGAACGTCGAGGTCGCCTATGCGGTCGATGCGGCGACCGAGCTCGCCCTGCGGGTCGAGGGGAGCGACGAGATCGCCGAAGCGCCGGAGCTGCAGTACGGTATCTGCCTTTCCAGGGGGGTGGGCGAGCACCTGAGCCTGTCGCTGGAGTACCTCCACGGCGAATTCGACCAGGCGCTCAACGCCCCGCTCGACACCCGCGACGTCGTCACCGCCCAGCTGGGGCTCGAGTTCTAGGTCTCCCGCCTGCTGCGGGACGAGGCGGAAAAAGCCTGCAATAACCGGCAGATTCGAAACCGGCAGGGCGACAATTAGATTTGACAAGCCGGTTTCGTTCCGTTAAATTGCTCGGACAATCGAATATCGACCTGTCTTTATCGAGAGTGGTGGAGGGAAAGGCCCTGTGAAGCCACAGCAACCGGTTCATGGCGACATGAACGTCAGGTGCTAATTCCTGCCCTGCACGATGCGGGGAGAGATGAGGATGGTGCTTGCGGAACCGAACGAGTGATGTTGACGCAGGCCCCTTCCCATCCGGAAGGGGCCTTTTTACGTCTGGAGACACCGTGAGCGGATCCGTCGGCATCGTCAAAACCGAATATGCACACTTCGACACCGAGCTGCAGCTGGAAAGCGGCCGCCTGCTCGGGCCGATCACGCTCGCCTACGAGACCTACGGCGAACCGAACGCCGACAGGAGCAACGTCATCCTGGTGACCCACGCCTGGACCGGCGATGCCCATGCCGCCGGCAGGCATTCGCAAGATGACCGCAAGCCGGGGTGGTGGGACGACATGATCGGCCCCGGCAAGGTCCTCGACACCGACCGTTACCACGTCATCTGCTCGAACACCATCGGTTCCTGCAAGGGGTCGACCGGCCCGGCCAGCACCAACCCGCGCACCGGTCAGCCGTACAACCTCTCCTTCCCCGTCCTGATGGTCCGCGACATGGTCCGGGCGCAGGCGCTGCTGCTCGACCATCTCGGCATCGACCGGCTGCTGACCGTCATCGGCGGCAGCATGGGAGCGATGCAGGCCCTCGAGTGGGGGATCCACTATCCGGACCGGGTCCGTTCGATCATCCCGATCGCCGGCACCGGACGCACCTCGCCGATGGCGATCGCGCTGAACGCTCTGGCGCGGCAGGCGATTTACAACGACCCGCTCTGGAAGAAGGGGAACTACCGTCCCGAGCACCCGCCGGCCGACGGCCTGGCCCTGGCACGGGCGGTCGGCCACATCTCGTTTTTGTCGGATGCCTCGATGCACCTGAAGTTCGGCCGCAAGTATTCGGCCCGCGACGGCCTGTTCGACTTCTTCGGACAGTTCGAGATCGAGCGCTACCTGCAGTACAACGGCGGCAACTTCGTCGAGAGATTCGACACCAACGCGTTCCTCTACCTGGCCCGGGCCCTCGACCTCTACGACGTCGCCTGGACCTTCGACAGCATGGAGGCGGCGCTGTCGCAGCTCGGCTGCCCATCGCTCTGGTTCGCCTTCAGCTCCGACTGGCTCTACTGCCCCGACCAGACCGAGGAGGTCGTCACGATTCTCGAGAAGCTCGGCAAGCCGGTCGAATACCACCTGATCGACTCCGATTACGGCCACGACTCGTTCCTGGTCGAACCGGAGAAATTCACTCCGAAAGTGGTGGATTTCCTGAACCGCCTGGACAAATAAAGGGGACCGGCCTGATCCGGTCCCCTTTGATTTTGACGCTCTCTCGCCGACGGTTGCCGGGAAACGCTAATCCGGAGCCGGCAGCGGCAGGGAGATGTAGACCCGCGTCCCCTCGCCGTAGACGCTGTTCAGCCAGATGCGTCCGCCATGCGCCTCGACGATCTCCTTGCTGATGGTCAGGCCGAGGCCGACGCCGTCGGCAAGCTCGGCCGTCGCCCGGGCCCGGTAAAACTTCTCGAACACCTTTTCGAGTTCGTCCGCCGTCATGCCGACCCCCTGGTCCTCGACGCAGACCCGGAATTCCTTTGCCATGAGCTGCCCCTTCACCCAGACCCGTCCGCCGACCGGGGAGTACTTGACGGCATTGGTCATCAGGTTGCTGAGAACCTGCTCCATTTTCTTGCCGTCGAGATTCAGGGCCAGCGCCTCCTGCGGCAGGTCGATGAAAAACTTGTGCTCCGACCAGGCCGTTTCGTACTGCCTGACGATGCGGGCGAGGAACGCGTTCATTTCGATCCGGGACAGCCGCAGTTCGACCTTGCGCCCGGTGGAGATGCGCTCGAGATCGAGCAGCTCGTTGACGATGTTGTCGAGCGCCATCGTCTTTTCGTAAATGTAGCCGATGTAGGTCTGCCGATCCTGCCGGTTCACCCCCTTTTCATCGAGCAGCAGCTCCGAGAACCCCATGACGGCGGCCAACGGGGTGCGGATTTCGTGGGCGGCGGTCATGATGAAGTCGTTCTTCATCTGTTCCAGCTCGGTGTCGCGGGTCCGGTCGTGCAGGGTCAGGATGATGCTGTCCATCCGCCCCTTCCGGTCGACAACCGGGGCCGCGTGAATGCGGATATGCTTGTGTTCCGATGCCGTCAGGCCGGGAATTTCGACATCGCAGGACTGCCCCGGGCACGCGCCACTCCGGATATTCCCGAGCATCTTCTCCAGGCATTCCGAATCGACCACGCTGGCAAGCGGCCGATGGGTCATCTCGTGTGCCGGCAGGTCGAGAAGCTGCTCGGTTGCCGGGTTGACCATGCGGATTTTCATCTCACCGTCGACCAGCATCAGCCCGTCGTTGGCCGACCTGATGATTGCGCGCGCCTTCGCTTGGGCCTCCCGTGCATCCTTGACGGCGATCTTCAGCTGATCCTCGACCCTCTTTCTGGCCGTCAGGTCCTGCACCATCAGGATGGCGTAACACGACGACCTGATCCGGCTGCTGACCCAGCCGATGGAGACCTTGCACCAGATCGTCTGGCCATTGTGGTGAATGAACCGGCATTCGAAGGAACCGGAGATGCCGCTGCTGTTCCGGCCGAAGGCGAAAAACGAGGCGATCCACGCGCGGTCGATCGGGCTGACCATCTCCGTCAGTTCCTGGCCGACAAGCTCGGTGCTGTCGTAGCCGAAGGTGCGGCTGAATGCGGCGTTCACCTCCCGGAACCGGCCGTCCTTCGACACCGAACAGATGCCGGCCTCGGAATGGACGAACATCAGCTGGAAGCGCTCCTCGCTCTCGATCCGGACCTCCCTGTTGGTCAGCCAGCGGTCGACGACCAGGTAGATGAGGATCGCGGCGAGCAGGGTGACGACGAGATTCCAGCGGAAAAAAGCGTTCAGGGTCGCGCGCCCCTGGAGCGAAATATCGCGGGGGATTACGACCTCGAGCGCAAACGCCGGGCGGCCGTAAAGATCGTCGAACGGGACCGTTCCCTGCAGCTGCTCCGCGCTCGAATAGCGGATCTGCCCGTCGTCCGCTTCCGGCGCCCGGTCGCCGGGAGGGAGCATGGTGATCGCCAGCCGGGTCCGGTCGATCACCCCCTGCAGCTGCTCTTCGCCGAGGAACCGCCCCATGATGAAGGCGCCCCGCACTGGGCCGCTCATGTCGCTCCGGATGATCGGGCACGAACTGACGAGGAAAGGTCCCCGGGGGAGGGAGAGGATGCCGGCGATCCGCGCCTCCGGCCCGGCATGCTTCATCAGGGGGCTTTGCGCGCCCAGGTGCGTCTCGAGCCCGTCCGGCAGCGAAAGGCGCATCCCCTCGTCGGCGTCGTAACTGCCGGAGTAGACGACCCGGCCACTGGCGTCGAGGAGCACGATGGCGTTCAGCTCGAGCTCCTCGAATGTCGATTCGACGAGGTTGGATTCGAGGTAGTCGCGGTTCTTCTGGCGGATGAATTCGTAGGAGTCGTCCCAGGCCGACCAGTCGACGTTGATCCGGACGAGGGAGGCGAGATCGTCCTCGAGGGTGCCGCGGACCCTTTCGAGGTGTTCCTTGGCGAGACGCTCCTCGACATCGGCATACCCCCGGAACAGGGTATGCCGGGAGATCTGGTAGACCCCCAGGTTCAGCAGGATGAAAAGGCTGAAGATGAAGAGCAGGATTTTCCAGCGGATGGTCATGCCCCCTCCCGGTTCGACATCGCCCGAAGCCAAGACGCTCCGGACGACACCCCCGTCAAATTCCCGCCTTGCGCCGATGGATAGTTCCAACTATTAGCATGATTCCATGTTTACGGAAAAGCATTTATTCTTCGTCTTCGTCGCCGAACAGCCCGAGCTGCTCGAAGTTGCGCTTCTCGATCCTGAACGGGTAGGGCTGGTAACGGGGGCAGTCGACCAGCAGGGAGCTCTCGTCCTGCTTGCAGTGACGGATGCACCGGACGCAGAGAGGATTGTATCGCTTCTCCTTCCTGATCCGGGTCACGCCGCCCCCTCCTCTTCCGGATCCGCGTACCGGCCCTCGAGGATATCGCCGATCGCCGTCCGCACCGGATCGAGCGACCCGGAAAAGGGGTCGATGTCGATGTCGATCCGCCTCTCGGGGAACGTGTGGCGATAGAGGGGATCGTAGTATTTCATCATCAGCTCGCGGGTCAGCTCGTCCCATTTGCCGGCCCGGAGAAGCTCCAGCATCCGCTCGACCATCTCCCCCCCGAGCCGCTCCTTCAGGGCCAGGATCGGCCGCTCGAACTCCTTCTTCATTTCGTCGCGGGCCGGGTAGTCGTCGAGGATGCAGCGGACCCGGTTCTCCATGCTCGTCTGCAGCCAGAGGCTCGGTTCGACCTGCATGGCGGCATGCAGCCGCGGCGGCAGGGCCACCCGGCCGATATGGCGGCTCTCCCCCTCGACCAGCACATAGCCGTCGCCGGCGATCTTGCGAAGCGCGTCCCACAACAGGGCCTCGAACATCTTCTGCCCGGGCTGCGGCGGCAGGCCGAGGTTGCCGAAGGCGCTGCCGCGGTGATTGGCGAGCCCCTCGAGATCGATGACCGGGAACCCCTCCGCGCCGAGCCGTTTGAGGATCGCGGTCTTGCCGACGCCGGTCAGGCCGCGCAGCACCAGGATGCGTCCCCAGTCGGCCTTGTCGAAATAATCGAGGACATGGCTGCGGAACGCCTTGTGTCCTCCCGCGACCTGCTTCGCCGGGATACCCGCCAGGTTGAAAAAGGAGGTCATGGCGCGGCTCCGCTCGCCGCCGCGCCAGCAGAAAACGATGACCGGCAGGTCGGTTTGCCGCGCCAGGTCCGCGGCCTGGCGGATGTAATCCGGAATCCGCGGAGAGACGATCTCGATGCCGCGGAAACGGGCCTGCTGCTTGCCGACCTGCTTGTAGAGGGTGCCGATCTCGGCCCGCTCCCCGTCGGTGAACAGGGGGATGTTGACCGCGCCGGGGAGCGTCGCCTCGGCATATTCGGCCGGGGTGCGCACGTCGACCAGGACGGCGCCGCGCTCGCGCAAGGAGAGCGCCTGGTCGAGGCTGATTCGCATATTTTCCTGCTTCGTCTTCATCTGCGCCCGTTATATCCCGAACCGGAGAACCGAGACAAGCAGATATCGACGGACCCGGCAGGGACGTCGAGGCAAGCGGCGCAGGAGGGTGTTCCTCTCGCCGAAGCGCTCCACTGTCGACAAACAAAGGGGCCTGAATGGATTCAGGCCCCTTTGCATCATCCGGAATTTCACCGACACCCTTGCGCTTCCGGCTACTCCATCTTCTGCCGATAGCGTTCGAGAAAACTCTCGGCGACGGCGTCGATATCGTCGGCGCCGACGGAGCGGGCGAACTCGCGCACGAAGCCGCGCAGGTAGACCGGCGCCGGCAGGCGTTCGAACCGCCCCGTTTCGATGCACTCGAGGTGGAAGCTGCCGACCTTGGTCTGCTCGGCGACGTCGCGCAGCGTCATGCCGCGGATTTCGCGCAGCTGCTTCAGGTACAGCCCCGGCGTTTCCCGGGGATCGGCCGAGACCTCGATCGGCTCCAGCCGGCAGATGATCGGTTCGGCGTCCGGCCGGACCGGCTCGTCCCGCTTGACCAGCTTCTCCGACAGGATCTTCTCGTAGGCCGCCTGCAGGGCGTCGAGCTTCTCCTGGCGGTCGGCGTACTCGAGCAGGGAATAGGTCGCCAGCGATTCCTCCCCGTACAGGGCGCGGAGATTGTTGTACGCCTGCTCGACTTCGCGCAGGCTGGCGTCCGGCATCAGGCCGAGAATCTCATAACTCTGCGTAAGCACGTCGTCCATTCCTGTACTCCGTTGACGGGGAGATGACCCGCACGATCCGCTCGATGTCGTCGGCGAACGGCGAGTCGGGGAACATCTCCAGCGTCGGCCGGCGGGCCTTCAGCGACGCCAGCACCCGCTCGTCGGCACGGATGTTGCCGCCGAACATGATGTCGATGGCGAAGAAATCGCGGCAGGCCATGGCGATCTTGCTGCCGAGGTCGAGGTCTTCGCCGCGCCGGACCTGGTTGACGATCAGCCGCGGCGTGAACAGCTTCATGTTGGTGGCGATGGCGCAGCCGATGTCGGGATTGACCGACAGGATGTCGCGGACCAGGTCGCGCGGCGAACGGATGCCGCGCTCGACCTTCTCGGCCAGGACCTCGTCGACCAGCTTCTCCGCCTTGAGCGACTTCACCACCCGCTTGAGCTTGCGGTAATAGACCGCCTTGAGGAAATGGTAGGCGTTCTCCACCGAGGTCGGCGTCGGCATGATCACCATCACCCCCTCGTGGGCGGCGAGGAAGAAATCGAGGACATTGAAGGAGCTGCCGGCGCCGAGGTCGATGAAGATGTGATCGGCGTGCAGCGAGAAGATCTGGCGGATGACCTTCATTTTCTGCACGTGCGCCGGGTTGGCCATGTCGAGCAGGGCCTTGGCGCCGCTGATCAGCCAGAGGTTATCGAAGCGGGTCGGCAGAAGGATGTCCTGCAGGCCGTCCACATCCCTGCGGAAAAGATCGGAGAGGGTCCGCTCGGGGTTGTGCATGCCGACGAAGGTATGCAGGTTGGCGCCGCCGAGGTCGGCGTCGACCAGGATGCAGCGCTTGCCGCGCCGGGCCAGGGAGATGGCGATGCTGGTGGTGATCACCGACTTGCCGACCCCCCCCTTGCCGCCGCCAACCGCCCAGACCCGGGGCTTGCGGATAGGTTGTGCAGATCCTGGCTGTTCCGTCATGATCGGCTCTCTGCCGCAACCGGCTGCCCGGCTGCGACCCCGGTGAGGGCGATGCGTCCCCCGAAACGCTGTTCAAGACAAAGGCACAACACTACATTTGTCCGGCAATTCTCAGGAAATGTCAACCCCCTGCCCTTTCCCGGACCGCCCGAAGCTGCGAAAAAACAGCAGCCCGGCCATGGCGGCCGTCACTGCCGAAAGGATGAAGAGGTAACCGAACACGGTGTCCGGCGCGCGGGTCAGGGCCGGGATGCTGCCGTCGAACAAATCGATGAAGCGCCCGACGAAAGAGGTGCCGAAGGCGCCGGAGGTGAAAAAGACCAGGTTGTACAGGCCCATGCCGACGCCGGCCCGTTGATGCGGCAGGGTGGTCGAGACCGCCTTGGCCAGGGCCGACTGGATGAACGAGAAGCCGGTGTAGCAGACGATCAGGATCAGCAGCACGGCGAGGACCCCGAACCCGAGGAAGGTGGCCATCAGCAGGTAGCCGAGGGTCAGCAGGGCCAGGCCGGCATAGACGACCGGGACGGCGCCGACGCGGTCGGCCATGCGCCCGCCGACGAAGCCGAGGCAGGCGGCGCTCAGGGCGCCGGGGAAGATGACCAGGCCGATCTTCATCGTCGGCAGTGCGTAGACCATGCGCAGCAGCAGCGGGATGGAGAAGAAGTAGCCGAACACCGTGCCGACGGCGAGGAAGGTGCAATAGAGCCCCTGCCGGAACAAGCGGTCGCGCAGCAGCTCCGGACTGACGAACGGGCTTTCGGCCCGCCTGACGTGGCGGGAGAAGACGGCCAGGAACACGATCGCCACCGGCAGGGCGCTCCACGCCCCCCGGGTGACGAACACCAGCAGGGCGGTGACGCCGCAGCCGAGCAGCAGGGCGCCGGAAAGGTCGAACGGCTCCGCCTTCGGTCGCTCTTTCGGCAGCAGCCGCAGGGCGGCATAGACCGCCAGCAGGGTCACCAGGGAGATCGGGAAGAGATAGCGCCAGTGCCAGTGTCCGGCGATGAACCCGCCGGCGACCGGGCCGACGCCGGCGGCGAAGGCGACCGTCGAGGCCGCCGCCCCGAGCACCCGGCCGCGGGAGGTGACCGGGAAGTAGCGGATGGCGACCAGCATCGCCATCGCCGGAATCGCCCCGCCGCCGCTCGCCTGGACAAACCGGCCGAGCAGCAGCACCGCGTAGCTCTGTGACAGGTAGCCGAGCAGCGCGCCGCCGTTGAAGAGCAGCAGGCCGATGACCATCAGCCGTCGCACCGGGTAGATGTCGGCCAGCTTGCCGTAGGTGACCGAGGCCAGGGCGAAGATGATGATGTAGCCGGTCATCACCCAGCTGACCTCGGCCGCCGTCAGGGAGAAATCGCGGGCGATGTCGGGGATGGCGACGTTGAACATGGTGCCGTTCAGCACCGAGAAGAAGATGATGCTGCAGAGGAAGGCGACAACGTTGAACTGGAAACGCTTATTTTCGGCAAAGTCGGTCTGCACGGGAGTCCTGGCGAGGAGCGGCCGGCAACAGCGCCGACCGCTCCGATAGTAGCCGATACATTAGGATTGAACAATGATTTTCCGGCCGGCAATGCCTTGCTTTCCACCCCTTTTTCACCGTATATTTGAAAATCGCGAAAGTCGAGCGGACCGATAAAGAACCCCGGAGACCAGATTGCACGAACTCGGCATCACCCAGAGCATCGTCGACATCGCCGAGCGGACGGCACGCGAACAGCAGGCGTCGAAAGTCCTGAGCGTCACCGTCGAGATCGGCGAGCTGTCCGGCGTCATTCCGGACGCGGTCGCGTTCTGCTACGAGGCCTGCGTGCAGCAGACCCTGCTCGAGGGGAGCCGGCTGGTCATCCGCCGCATCCCGGGAGAAGGACGGTGCAAGGAGTGCGGCGCCGAAGTGAAGATCGACAACCTGACCTTCGACTGCTCCGCCTGCGGCAGCTACGCGCTGCAGCGAACCCGGGGCGAAGAGCTGAACATCAAGGAAGTGGAGATCGAATAGCGATGTGCATCGACTGCGGCTGCGCCGAAAACCACCCCCACAATCACGACCATCGGCATGACCACACTCATGACCACGATCACGGCGCCGCCCGGACGATCAGCGTCGGCGAGAGCCTGCTGGCCAAGAACGACCGGCTGGCCGCCGGCAACCGCAAGCTGTTCAGCGACGCCGGCCTGCTGGTGCTCAACCTGGTCAGTTCCCCCGGCTCGGGGAAAACGACCCTGCTGGAGAAGACCCTCGCCGACCTGAAGGGGGAATACGCCTTCGCCGTTCTCGAGGGGGACCAGCAGACCGCCAACGACGCCGACCGCATCGCCGCCACCGGCGTGCCGGTCCACCAGATCAACACCGGCGCCGGCTGCCACCTCGACGCCCACATGGTCGGTCACGGCGTCGCGCACTTCGACCTCGCCGCCACCGACATCCTGATGATCGAGAACGTCGGCAACCTGGTCTGCCCGGCCTCCTTCGACCTCGGCGAGGATCTCAAGGTCGCCGTCCTGTCGACCACCGAGGGGGAGGACAAGCCGGCCAAGTACCCGCAGATGTTCCGCGCCGCCCGCGTCATGATCATCAACAAGATCGACCTGCTGCCGCACCTTGATTTCGACATGGCGAAATGCCGCGACCAGGCCCTGAAGGTCAATCCCGACCTGGTCATCTTCGAGCTCTCCTGTCGATCGGGCGAGGGGCTGGATGCGTGGTATGCGTGGCTGGGGGAAACTTTAGCAAAAAAGAAAAGACAGATTTAACGGAGAGCCGGAGAGGTGGGGAGAAGAACAAGCTAATGATTTTCTCTCCGTTCTCTGCGCCTCTCCGTTAAAAGCTTTGAGGAGTTATTATGTGTCTAGGCGTTCCTATGTTAGTCAAATCAATCGAAAATGACATGGCCACCTGCGAGATCGACGGCGTCACCCGCGAGGCGAGCCTGATGATGGTCGACGGCATCAACGTCGGCGACTACGTGCTGATCCACGCCGGCTTCGCCATCGAGAAGATCGACGAAGCCGAGGCGCAGCTCACCCTCGACGCCCTGCGCGAGGCCCTCGAGCTGGGACTGGAGCCGGAATGAAGCTGACGACACCGTTTCGCGACCCGGAGCTGGCCCAGGGACAGCTGGCCGAGATCAGGAAAATCGTCGCCGGCTATGACGGCACCATGACCCTGATGGAGGTCTGCGGCACCCACACCATGGCGATCTACCAGCACGGTATCCGCGCCCTGCTCCCGGAGCAGATCCGCCTCATCTCCGGTCCCGGCTGCCCGGTCTGCGTCACCCCGGTCGGCTACGTCGACCGCGCCGTGGCGCTGGCCCGCCGGCCCGGCACCGTCATCACCACCTTCGGCGACATGATCCGCGTCCCCGGCTCCTCCAGCAGCCTGGTCCGCGAGCAGGCAACCGGCGCCGACGTCCGCATCGTCTATTCGCCCCTCGACGCCGTCGCCATCGCCGAAAAGAACCCGGAGAAGGAGATCGTCTTTCTCGGCGTCGGCTTCGAGACCACCACCCCGACCATCGCCGGCGCGGTTCTGACCGCCGAGGAAAAGGGGCTGAAGAACTTCTCGGTGCTGACCAGCCACAAGACCATGCCGGCACCGATGGCCGCCCTGATCGGCGACCCGGAGCTGCAGGTCGACGGCTACATCTGCCCGGCCCACGTCAGCGCCATCATCGGCTCGGACGCCTACCGGCCGCTGGTCGAACAGTACCGGGTTCCGGCGGTGATCACCGGCTTCGAGCCCCTCGACGTCCTGCAAGGGGTCGCCATGCTCGCCCGCCAGGTGGTCGACGGGCGGGCCGAGGTCGAAACCCAGTACCGCCGGGTCGTCCGCCCCGAGGGGAACCCGAAGGCGCGCGACATCCTCTACCGGGTCTTCCGCCCCTGCACCGCCCGCTGGCGCGGCATCGGCGACATCCCCGACAGCGGCCTCGAGCTGCGCCCCGAATATGCCGCCTTCGACGCGGCCGCCAAGCTGCCGGTCGAAATCGAGGAGCCGCGCGAACACGCCGGCTGCCTCTGCGGCGACATCCTCAAGCGGAAGGT
>JBFHOZ010000059.1:0-12449 GCA_041592975.1 Desulfuromonadales bacterium | reverse complement strand
GGTCACTCGCGCCGTCGCGGCAGCGGCGCGCCGGCGCGGGGTGCCGGTCAACAGCGCCGATGACCCCGGGGCGTGCGACTTCTTCGTGCCGGCCTGTTTCCGCAGCGGCGATCTGACCGTTGCCGTCGCCACTTCCGGAGTCAGCCCGGCCCTGGCCGCCGTGCTGCGCGACGAGCTGGAGATGATCCTGCCGGGAGAGTGGCGATTATTGCTGGAAATTGCCGGAAAACTGCGCTCCGGAAGGTTGACAAGCAGCTCCGGGTCCGCCTACAATCAGCAGGTTTTGCGAAATCTTGTCGATGGAGGCATTCTCCCCCTGCTCGCCCGGGGGGACCGGCCGGGGGCTGACCGGCTGCTCGAGGCTGAAGTCGGCAGGGGCTGTTCGCTGGCGGAGCTCGGAATCAGCCTGCCGAAGGGATCATCATGAGCGCCAATATCCTGCTTTTCAAAATTTCGCTGCTGGTCTATTTCGTCGCCACCGTCTTATTTCTGATGGATGTTCTGACCCGGCGGGAAAAGTTGGGCAATATCGCCCGCTGGATCCTCGCGGGGGGCTTTCTCGTTCACCTGGTCACCCTGGTGGTTCGCTACGTCGAGGCCGGCCAGACCCCGGTCGCGAACCTGCACGAGGCGCTCTCCTTCTTCGCCTGGACCATTGTCGGCATCTACCTGCTGTTCGACCTCCGCTACCGGCTGGCGATTCTCGGCGCCTTCACCGGGCCTCTGGCGGTGGTGCTGATGATCGTCGGATCGGCCGTCCCCAAGCAGGTCCAGCCCCCCAACCCGCTGCTCGACAGCTGGTGGTTCCCGGTCCATGTCACCCTGGCGTTTCTCGGCTATGCCGTGTTCACCCTGGCGGCCGTTGCCGGGGTGATCTACCTGCTGCAGGAGCGGATGCTCAAGAGCAAGAAGTTCTCCTCGCTCTACCACCGCCTGCCGTCGCTGGAGATCCTCGACACCATCAACTACCGCTGCCTGACCTTCGGGTTTCCCCTGATGACCATGGGGATCATCTCCGGGGCGGTCTGGGCCAACAACGCCTGGGGGGGATACTGGCGCTGGGATCCGAAGGAGACCTGGGCGCTGATCACCTGGTTTCTCTATGCCGCCCTGCTGCACGGCCGGTTGACCATCGGCTGGCGCGGCCGCCGGGCGGCGATCTTCGCCATCATCGGCTTTGCCTGCCTGCTCTTCTCCCTGCTGGCGGTGAACCTGCTGATGTCGGCCGAGCACAGCTTCAAGGCGCTGCAGGGGCTCTAGCCTCCCGGCCGCCATTCGGATTGATCGCATGAATATCATCGTAGTGGGGCTCAGCCACAAGACGGCCCCGGTCGAAATAAGGGAAAAGGTCGCGTTCGCGCCGACCGCCATGCAGGAGCCGCTGCGGCAGGTCGTCGAACTGTCGGCGGTTGCCGAGGCGGTCATCGTCTCGACCTGCAACCGGGTCGAGATCTACGCCACCAGCCGCGACGCCGAAAGCTGCGTCGTCCAGCTCCGGCGCTTTCTGGCCGAGTACCATTCCCTCGATGCCGGAGAGCTCGAGGATCACCTTTACGACTATCAGGGGGAGGAGGCGATCCGCCACGTCTTCCGGGTCGCCTCGAGCCTCGATTCGATGGTCCTCGGCGAACCGCAGATTCTCGGCCAGATCAAGACCGCCTACGGCTACGCCGCCGAGTTCAAGACCGCCGGCCTGATCCTCAACCGCTTCCTGCACAAGGCCTTCTCGGTCGCCAAGCGGGTCCGGACCGAGACCGAGATCGCCAGCAACGCCGTCTCGGTCTCCTTTGCCGCCGTCGAACTGGCGCGCAAGATCTTCGGCCAGCTCAACGACAAGACGGTCATGCTGATCGGCGCCGGCGAGATGTGCGAGCTGGCGGCGCGGCACTTCATCAACAACGGCGTCTCCTCGGTGATGGTGACCAACCGGACCTTCGCGCGCGCCGAGAAGCTGGCGGTCGAGTTCAACGGCCGTCCGGTCCCTTTCGACGAGTTCGTCGAACACCTCCACCAGGTCGACATCGTCCTCACCTCGACCGGCGCGCCGAACTTCATCCTCGGCCACCAGAAGATGGAAGAGGTGATCAGGAAGAGGAAGAACCGGCCGATGTTCCTCATCGACATCGCCGTGCCGCGCGACATCGAACCGAAGGTCAACGATATTGCCAACATCTATCTCTACGACGTCGACGACCTGCAGGAGGTGGTGCAGGCCAACCTCAAGGAGCGGCAGAAGGAGGCGAAAAAGGCCGAGGCGATCATCGACCAGGAGATCGGCCAGTTTTTCCGCTGGCTCGGCAACCTCGACGTCGTGCCGACCATCGTCGCCCTGCGCAAGAAGTTCGAGGATATCCGCCAGGCCGAGGTCGAAAAGACCCTGGGGCGATTCAACGGGCTGGGGGAGAAGGAACAGAAGGCGATCGGCGCGATGACCGCGGCGATTGTCAACAAGATCCTGCATCGGCCGATCTCGATGCTGAAACAGTCCGGCGACCAGGCGGCCGGCGACGCCTACGTCGACGCGGTGCGTGCCCTGTTCGACCTGGCACCGCCCGAGCCGGACGGCCCGGAAGGGAAGATCGATCTGGATGACGAATCACAATCTCAATAAGGAACAGGTGAAGCAACATGGCTAAAAAAGTATTGCGCATCGGCACCCGCGCCAGCCAGCTGGCATTGTGGCAGGCCAACTGGGTCAAGTCGGAACTGGAAAAACGCTACCCCGACATGGAGGTCACCCTGACCAAGATCAAGACCCAGGGAGACAAGATCCTCGATGTGCCGCTGGCGATGGTCGGCGGCAAGGGGCTCTTCGTCAAGGAGATCGAGGAGGCGATGCTGCGCGGCGAGATCGACATCGCCGTCCATTCGATGAAGGACGTGCCGACCATCTTCCCGGAGGGACTGGCGCTGCGCTGCATCACCGAGCGGGAGGACTGCCGCGACATCGTCATCCTCCGCCCCGGCGTCGCCAGCTGGCGGGACCTGCCGCAGGGCGCCCGCATCGGCACCAGCGCCCTGCGCCGCAAGGCGCAGCTGCTGCACCTGCGTCCCGACCTGGAGATGATCGACATTCGCGGCAACGTCGAGACCCGCATCCGCAAGCTGACCGACGACAACCTCGACGCGGTCATCCTTGCCGCCGCCGGCATGCACCGCCTCGGCTTCACCGCCCAGATCGGCGAATACTTGCCGGTCGACGTCTCCCTGCCGGCCATCGGCCAGGGGGCCCTCGGCATCGAGAGCCGCATCGACGACGCCGAGACCAACGGGCTGATCGATTTCTTCAACCACCCGGAGACCGACCGCGCCGTCCGCGCCGAGCGCGCCTTCCTGGCCCGCCTCGAGGGCGGGTGCCAGGTGCCGATCGCCTGCCACGGCATCGTCTCCGGCGACACGCTCACCCTGACCGGCCTGGTGGCCGATGTCGACGGGGTGCACTGCCTGAAGAAGACCGTCACGGGGCCGGTCGCGACAGCCGAAAAGATGGGGACGTCGCTGGCCGACGACCTGCTGATCAGGGGGGCCGGCAAGATCCTCAACGAGGTCTACGGCACCGAGACCTTCCACCCGTCGAAGGAAGACGTCTGAACGGGACAGGAGCCGCATTGAAGCAGGGATACGTCTACCTCATCGGAGCCGGCCCGGGAGACCCGGGGCTGATGACCATCAAGGGGCTGGACTGCCTGCAGCGGGCCGACGTCGTCATCTACGATTACCTCGCCAACCCGGCCTTCCTCGCGCAGGCGCCGCAGGCCGAGCATATCTACGTCGGCAAGCGCAAGGGGCTGCACCACTACCCGCAGGAGAAGATCAACGCGCTGCTGCTGGAAAAGGCCGGCGAGGGGAAGGTCGTCGCCCGCCTCAAGGGGGGAGACCCTTTCATCTTCGGGCGCGGCGGCGAAGAGGCGATGGTGCTGGCCGGGGCCGGCATCCCCTTCGAGATCGTTCCCGGGGTCACCGCCGCCGTGGCGGCGGTCGCCTACGCCGGCATCCCGATGACCCACCGCGACTGCACCACCACCCTCGGTTTCGTCACCGGCCACGAGGACCCGGCCAAGAAGCTCTCCAGCCTCGACTGGGACAAGCTGGCGACCGCCGTCGGCACCCTGGTCTTCTACATGGGGATCGCCAACCTCGAGAACATCTGCGAGCAGCTCGTCGCCCACGGCCGTCCGCCGGAGACCCCGGTCGCCGTCGTCCGCTGGGCGACGACGCCGAAGCAGCAGACCCTGACCGGCACCCTCGGCGACATCGCCGCGGCGGTCCGCGGCACCGGCTTCAAGCCGCCGGCGCTGATCTTCGTCGGCGAGGTGGTCAGCTTCCGCGAGCCGTTGCGCTGGTTCGACAACCGCCCGCTGTTCGGCAAGCGCATTCTGGTGACCCGGGCGGCCGCCCAGGCGGCCGATTTCGCCCGCCACCTCGAAGCCCTCGGCGCCGAGCCGGTCTTCTGCCCGATGCTGGAGATCGTCCCCCCCGCCGACCTCGACGCGCTCGACCGGGCGATCTCCGATCTCGCCGCCACCGATTATCTCATCCTCACCTCCGTCAACGCCGTCGAGGCATTTTTCGCCCGCCTCGCAGCCCTCGACCGGGACGTCCGCGCCCTGGCCGGGGTCACCGTGGTGACGGTCGGACCGAAGACCGCCGAGGCCCTCTCCGCCCACGGCATCCGGCCGGACATGATGCCGGCCGATTACCGCGCCGAGGGGGTGGTCGACATTCTCCGGGAGAAGGTCGCCGGCAGGCGGGTGCTCTACCCGCGGGCCGAGCTGTCCCGCGACATCATCCCCCGCGAGCTCGCGGAAGCCGGCGCGACGGTGGCCGACCCGGTGGCGTACCGGAGCATCGTCCCGGCCGGCGCCGCCGAAGCCCTGAAAGAGGCGCTGTCCGGCGGGATCGACCTGATCACCTTCAGCGCCTCGTCGACCGTCCGCAACCTGATGGCACTGCTCGACGCCGACGGCCGCCGCCAGGTGCGAGGGATTCCGGTGGCGTCGATCGGTCCGCTGACCACCAGGACCGCCGAGGAGGCCGGGCTGACGGTGGCGGTCGAGCCGGGGGAGTCGACCCTGGATGCCCTGTTGACGGAAACCGTCGAATACTTTATCAATAAGGACAGCTAACGCTCACAAGGAGTCCGATCATGTTTTTTCCGGAATACCGTGGCCGCCGCCTGCGGCGCAACGAGAACCTGCGGCGTATGGTGCGCGAGACGCACCTGCGGGTCGACGACCTGATCTACCCGATGTTCAGCGCCTTCGGCGAGAACATCAAGAAGGAGATCCCGTCGATGCCGGGGATCTTCCAGCAGTCGATCGAGCATATCGTCGCCGAGGCGAAGGAGGTGCACGCGCTCGGTATCCCGGCGGTGATCCTCTTCGGCATTCCCGAGTTCAAGGACGCGGTCGGCCAGGACGCCTACAGCGAGAGCGGCATCATCCAGAAGACCATCCGGGCGATCAAGGTGGCGGTGCCGGAACTGACCGTCATCACCGACGTCTGCCTGTGCGAGTATACCGACCACGGCCACTGCGGCGTCATCAGGGACGGCGACGTCGACAACGACGAGACCCTGCGCCTGCTCGCCGCCGAAGCGCTCTCCCATGCCCGCGCCGGGGCCGACATCGTCGCCCCCTCCGACATGATGGACGGCCGGGTGGCGGCGATCCGCGAGATCCTCGACGCCAACGACTTCAGCCACATCCCGGTGATGAGCTACGCCGTCAAGTACGCAAGCGCCTACTACGGTCCGTTCCGCGACGCTGCCGAAAGCACGCCGCAGTTCGGCGACCGGCGCAGCTACCAGATGGACCCGGCCAACCGCATCGAGGCGTTCCGTGAGGCGGCCCTCGACGTCCAGGAGTGCGCGGACTTCCTCATGGTCAAGCCGGCGCTCGCCTACCTCGACATCCTGCGCGACCTCAAGGAGCGCTACGACCTGCCGCTGGTCGCCTACAACGTCTCCGGCGAGTACTCGATGATCAAGGCGGCGGCCGAGAAAGACTGGATCGACGGCGATCGGGTGATGATGGAGACGCTGCTCGGGATGAAACGCGCCGGGGCCGATCTGATCATCACCTACCACGCCAAGGAGGCGGCGAAGCTTCTGCGCGGCTGATGAATACGCACCATCTGCAGCGTTGCCTTTGCCCGCGTTGCTGCGCCGCAGGCCGGGGCTGCGCCGTGCTCCTTGGGCGGCAGGATGCCGCGCATCCGGCACTTTTTGATCCGCCTTTGGTGACGTGCCAAACTGACGTTACGCGTTAACCAGGGACCGCCTTCGGGCGGTCTGTCCGTTTCAGGTAGAATGAAATGATGAGTCGCCACGACAAGAGAACCCTCGCCAACGGCCTGCGGGTGGTCTGCATCCCGCAGCCGCACCTGCACGCCTGCGAGGTCTCCTGTTATGTCGGCGTCGGCAGCCGGCACGAGCCGGACGGGCAGGCCGGCATCTCGCACTTCCTCGAGCACATGCTCTTCCGGGGGACGGACGAGCACCCGGACAGCCTCGATCTCGAGAAGGGGTTCGAGGCGCTCGGCGGCGGCGCCAATGCCGCCACCGATGCCGAGACGACCTGTTACTTCAGCCGGTTCCATCCCGACCGGGTCGGCGACGGTCTGGCCCTGTTCGCTTCGATGCTGCAGCGGCCGCGGCTGGCTGATATCGAGATCGAGCGGCGCATCATCCTCGAGGAGGCGCAGGAGGACTTCAACGAGCAGGGGCGGGAGATCAACCCCGATTCGCTCATGGCGCGGCTGCTCTGGCCGGGGAGTTCGCTGGCCCGGCCGACCATCGGCTCGCCAAAGACCCTGGCCGCGATCGACGAGGAGATGTTGCGCGCCCATCACCGCTGTTTCTACACGCCGGCGAACACGGTGATCGCCGTTGCCGGGAAGGTTGACACCGAGGCGGTCTTCGCCGCCGCCGAGCGGCATTTCGGCGCCTGGCGCGGCCGGCAGCCGGAACCGTACGTGCCGGACGCCGCCGGCCGGCCGGTCTCCTTCCGGCGCTCGGAGTGGGTCGAGGATTCGGCCTCGCAGCTGGCCGTGCAGCTGGCGCTCCCCCTGCCGGGGCGGCGCAGCGAGCACGGGCTCAGGCTGCGGATCCTGCGCCGCATCCTCTCCGGCGGCGTCGCCTCGCGGCTGATGCTCCGCCTGCGGGAGAAGCTCGGGCTGACCTACAGCATCGAGGCCAACCTGACGATGCTCGAGGAGGCCGGAGCGCTGGTCGTCGACTTCATGGTCGTGCCGGAGAACCTTCCGGCGGCGGTGCGCGAGGTCTGCCGGGTCTTCGCCGAACTCTGCCGCCAGCCGGTTCCGGACGAGGAGTTCCGGCGGATTGTCGACAATTACCTTTTCGATCTCGACTTCAGCCTCGACCATCCGGACGAGATGGTCGTCCGCTACGGCTGGGGGGAGCTGGTCGGCGATGTCCGTGATCTTGACGCGGACCGGACGGCGCTGCAGTCGGTCACTCCGGCCGACCTGTCCGAAACCCTCCGCGCCTGTTTCGACCTGCGCCAGCTGCGGCTGGTGGTGGTCGGACCGTTCCGGCCGGCCGACCGGCACGCCGTCGAGGCGGAGCTGGAGACCTTCGCCGCCGGCTTCTAGCCGGCTAGATGTGGATGGTCTTGTAGAGGAAGTTCTTGAACTTATAGAAGAGCTTCTTCTGGTCCGCGTCGGACGAATGCGGGTCGCAGGCGCGCAGCAGGCGGGCGATCTTCGGCATGCTGCCGGCGCCTTCCCCCCGCGCCAGGTCGATCACCTTCTTGACCGTGTCGCGACTGATCCGGTTTTCCGAGTAGGGCTGGTAGAGTCCTGTCCAGAAGTCTTTTTCATCCCCTGTAATCTCTGCAAAGATCGCCCTGGCGGCCTCGTCGGCGAGGTGCTCGACCGGGCTCGCCGGCGGTGCGGACGGCAGGTTTTCGCCGATCGCCTCGCGGATGTTTTTTTCGGTGATGACCGGGCCGCTGCGCAGGAAGAGGGCCCGCAGCAGGATGCTGCGCAGCTCGCGGATGTTGCCGCTGAAGCGGTGCCGAGCGAGGAGGGCGGCGGCCCTTGCGTCGATGACCGGCACGCTCTCTTCCGGGTCGTCGGGCGAGCGGTAGATCTGGTAGAGCCGTCCGAGAAAGTGCGTCGCCAGGTCGGGGATGTCCTCCCGCCGCTGGTTGAGCGACGGGATCGTCAGGGAGAGTTCGGAGAGGCGGTGGTAGAGATCCTCGCGGAACTGTCCCTGGCGGATGAGCTCCGGCAGGTTCTTGTTGGTCGCCGCCACCAGCAGGACACGGGCGTAACGGGTGGCGTTCTCGCCCAAACGGACGAAGCCGCCGTTGTCGAGGAAGCGGAGCAGCTGCACTTGGGTCTTGGGGTCGGCGTCGCCGATTTCGTCGAGGAAGACCACGCCGCCGTGTGCCTCCTCGAGGATCCCCCGTCGGTCGGTGTGGGCGCCGGTGAAGGCGCCGCGCTTGTGGCCGAACAGCTCGGAATAGGTCAGCTCGCCGCTGTAGGCGGCGATGTTGGTTTTCTGCAGCGGCAGCTGCTCGTCGTTGCCGAAGCGGGCCTGGTACATCTCGTTGAGGCGCGAGAAGATGTTGTTGAAGACGAACTCCTTGCCGCTGCCGGTTTCACCGGTGATCAGGATCGACGGCAGCCCGAGGGTCGCCTCGTCGAGCTTCTGGCCGTGCCAGGCGGCGATGCGGTTGAAGACCGGCGGCGCCGTCCGGGTGATGAAGTTGACGACGCCGATCGCCTTCTCCGAATTGCCGATGATGTTGCCGAGCCGGTAGGAGGAGATCTTCGGGTCGCGATAGCCGACATCGCTGCGCAGCAGCCGGACCTCGCCGGTCAGCTGCTCGATATGCTCGAGGTCGGCCAGGTAGCGGGCGATCATCCGGCTGATGATCAGCAGGATTCGCTTGTGCTCCTCGGAAAAGTAGTGGCTGCGCAGGGAGTCGAGGCAGATGACCGCCCGGACGTTCTCCTCGCTGACGACCGGTACGGCAATCTCGCTGCGGATCACCTCGGTGATCTCCCGGTAGAAGCCGGATTCCCGCTTCGCCTCGGCGGTGTCGCTGATGATGACCGGCTGACGGCTGTGGGCGACGTAGCCGGAGAGGCTGCGCTGGTCGAAGGGGAGCTCCTCGCCGCCGATTCTGAGCGGCGGGATATTCTTTTTCAGCCACTCCTTGCTCTTGGCGCCGAGCAGGTTGCCGCTCTCGTCCTCGACGATCAGCCTTGCCTCGCCGTCGATCTCCCGGACCACGGCGATGCTCCCGGTGTCGGCGCCGATCAGTTCGGTCGCCTTGGAGAGGACGCGGGTCAGAAACGGCTGCAGCCCGGTAAAGCGCTCCTGCAGCAGGTCGCTGATGTCGGAGAGGACCTGGATCTCCATGTGCTCGACGCCGATCTCCTGGATGACCCGCTGGGCCATCTCGGCGTGCGCCTCGAGGAGCCCTTTTTCGAATTCGCTGAACTGGTAGGTCTCGCGGGTGTAGTAGTTGACCAGGCAGGTGACCCGCCGTGAGTGCTCCTCGTAGAACGGGACGATGTAGAGCGATTTCAGCCCCAGCTCCTCGGTGAGGTACTGCTTTTGCAGCGGTTCCTCGGACAGGTCGGCGAAGAAGAGCGGCCGGAGCAGCCGGTCGTCGATGATGATGCCGTCGCTGTTGATGTAGCGCGACAGCAGGGAGGTGCCGGGGCCGAGGTTGACCAGCCGGTCCTCGACGTAGAGCTTGGCCGCCTCCTTTTCCTGCGAGTAGGTGGCGAGGATCTGCAACTTCTCGCCGTCGGCCTCGGCCTCCTGGTTCCCCGGGACCAGCACCGAGGCGAGCGCCAGCTTGTCGATCAGCCGGACGGCCGCCTTGACCATGTGCTCGGCCGCCTCCTTCTTCTTGGCCTCGTCGACCAGGCGGGCCAGAACCAGCTGCTGGCGGTACTTGCGCGCCTGGTCGATGCTGGCGGCCACCTGCCGCATGAACTCCTGCAGGTTCTGTCGCTGTTCGTCGTCCGGCAGCCGGCCGGCGCGACCGCTGTCGATGCAGACGACGCCGAGCGGGTGTCCCTGGTGCAGGATCGGCAGCAGGTAGCTCGCCTTGACGGAAAAACTGCCGGCGACCGCCCGGGCCGTCTCGTTTTCGAGGGCGCCGAGGTCGGCCACGAAGGCCTCCTGCTGGCTCAGGTAGGCCCTGGAGACGAGGAACTCCTCGGAGTTGAGCGGGAAGGTCTTCTTGCAGGCCCCCTCCGGGTAGCGCCCCGAGGCCATCTCGCAGACCAGCTGGCCGAGGGTCAGATCCTCGAGGTAGATGCGGCAGCGGTTCTGCCGGGTGATGCGCTGGATCGCCTCGGCGACCAGGTGGAGGATGTCGTCGAGGTTCTCCTTGCCGAACAGGGAGATCCTGTTCGCCAGCTTGGAAAGGTGAGGGGCGAGGTTCATGGCGACTCCTTGTGTAGAAAATGTACACAGGGAGTATACGGCCAGGCGGGAGCGCTGTCAAAGAATGCGTGATCAGGCGATCTCGAGGTTGGGGTGAAACTTTTTGAGAATCCGGACGAAGTTGTCGGTGAGCAGCGGGTGGAGCTGGGTCCCCCCCATGTACTTGAGGGTCGTGGCGACCTCCTCCAGTTCGCTCGCCGGGGAATAGGGGCGGTGGGTGAGCATCGAGTCGAGCATGTCGGAGACCGTGGTCATGTGGCTGCTGAGGTTCTGCTCGCGCGACCTGGCGCGGGTCGGGTAGCCGCTGGCGTCGAAGCGGAGGTGATGTTCGTAGGCGGTGCAAACCGCCAGGCGCGGCACACCGGGTGCGTTGATCAGGAACTTGGCCCCCTCCAGGGGGTGGCGCTTGACAATTCGCCACTCGTCGTCGGTGAGCTTCTCCTTCTTGTTGAGCACCTCGACCGGTACCGAGAGTTTGCCGACGTCGTGCAGCAGGGCGGCGACGCCGATGTCGTGCAGCAGCGGACCCTCGATGCCGAGGGCCGAGGCCTGGGCGAGGTTGAGGATGCAGACGTTGATCGAGTGGGTGAAGGTGTACTCGTCCATCTGTCGCAGCGGAGCGAGCGCCAGCAGGGGGTTCGATTCGCGGGTGAAGGCGGCGATGAACGACGAGACGATCTCCGAGATGCCGACCGAGTGGAGCTTCTTCTTTTTCCTGGTCGCCTCGTAGATCTCCATCAGCCGGTCGAGTTGCTCCTCGGTGAGGTCGGCGTATTCCGGCTTTTCGGCATCTCCCCCCTCGCTGTCGGCGGCAGCGCCGGACTCGTCGGTGGGGCTGTAGCGCAGCTCGAGCTTGCCGAGGCGGACATTCTCGGTCGATGCGATCTCTCCGCGGTCCTTTCTTGACAGGCCGTCGATCAGGTTGAGGATTTCGTCCCGCTCGACGAAACGGGAGATCTTCAGGTGGCCGACGCCGCGGTGTTTGAGCATGTTGGCCAGGCGGATCGGGTACATGCCGCCGCCGAGCGGTTTGCCGCCGAGGATGATCTGGTCGTCGACCCGCTTGAGGGCGATCTCCGAATCCTTGTCAATCGCCGCGAGCAGACAGTCGTAGGCCTGCGAGCAGAGGTTGACGACCTGCCGGTGCTCGAGCGGGTACATCGACGCGGTGGTCACGCCCGAGGCGAGGTGGCGGATGAAATCGAGCAGGGCCTGTTGCCGTTCGCCGGTCATGCGTCGCTCCTTTTCGGCAGCCGTCGCAGGACCTGTCGGGCCGGGTCCGCCAGGTCCCCCCTGGGCTGTTCGGCCAGCTCGGTCAGAAAGTCGTGCGCCGCGTCGGCCGGATACTTCAGCATCGACCGGAGGAGGTTGACCTTGAACTCCCGGTGCTGGCCGGGGCGGAAGAGATTTCGGGTCTCCAGGACGTTCTTCAGCGACGGCAGGAAGTTCGGGTCGCCGATGTCGGCCAGGCTCTTCAGGGCGATGGACCGCAGCTCGTAGTCCGGGTCGGCCCGCCCCTCGACGAGGATGTTGATCAGCTCCTGGTGGACCGCCGGGCTGCTGCTGTTGCTGGCCAGCAGGGCGGCGTTCTTGCGTCGGACAAGATCGTCGCTCTGCATTTCACGGATCAGGTAGAGGTCGGCCTTGGGATCCTTGAAGTGCAGGTAGGTCTTCATCGCCTCGAAATGGATCTTCGGGTGCTTGTGGCCGATCAGCCGCTTCATCGGCTGCATCACCGCCGGGTCGTCGAAGCGCCGCAGCAGGATGATGATGTTACGCACGAAGTACCAGCGCGGGTCGTGCAATCGCCTGATCAGCTCCTGCTTGGCCGGGGCGCCGATTTCGAGCAGGACCGACATCAGGTACTGGCGCATCCCCATATCCTCCTCGTCGCCGAGTCGATCGATCAGCGGCACGATGAACGGCCCGCTGATGTGGCCGATCAGCTTCCGGATGGCGGCATGTTTTTCCGTCCCCCAGATGTTCAGCCCGTCGAGGATCGCGTTGGTGAACG
>JBFHOZ010000058.1:0-12557 GCA_041592975.1 Desulfuromonadales bacterium | reverse complement strand
CTCAGAATCGGCCGCGCCCACGTCGCCCGCTACGTCAGCAACCAGCCCGATCCGCCGCTGCTCAAGATCGGCCTGGCGGTGGCGAGCAAGCTGGTCTTCTCCAAGCTGCACGAGCGGCTCGGCGGGAGGCTGCGCTTCTTCATCTCCGGCGGTGCGCCGCTGGTGCAGAACGTCGCCGAGTTCTTCCTCGCCGCCGGCATCCCGATCTACGAAGGGTACGGCCTCACCGAGACCTCGCCGGTCCTGGCCGCCAACAAGGCCGGCGCCATCCGCCTCGGTGCCGTCGGCAAGCCGGTCCCCGGCACCGAGATCCGCATCGCCGAGGACGGCGAGATCGAGGCCCGCGGCCCCGGCATCTTCCAGGGGTACTGGCAGGACGAGGAGAAGACCGCCGAGGTGCTGCGCGACGGCTGGTTCAAAACCGGCGACATCGGCGAGATCGACAGCGACGGCTTTTTGAAGATCACCGACCGCAAGAAGGACCTGATCGTCACCGCCGGCGGCAAGAACATCGCCCCGCAGTACCTCGAAAACCTGTTCAAGACCGACAAGTACCTGGCCAACGCCATGGTCTACGGCGACGGCAAGCCGTTTCTGACCGCCCTGCTGGTGCCGAACTTCGACAACATCGAGAAGTACGCCCGCTACAAGAAGATCGACTTCCTCAACCACTGCGACCTGGTCAACCACCCGCGCATCCTCGACCTGGTGCGGCGTCGCATCGACCGGCTGCAGGAGAACCAGCCCTCCTACAACCGGATCAAGCGCTTCACCCTGATCTCGCGCGACTTCACCGCCGACGACGGGGAGGTCACGCCGACCCTGAAGGTGCGGCGCAAGGCGGTGTCGAAAAACTTCCACAACGTCCTCGAGGGGATGTACGAGGCCAAGGGGCACGGCATTCACGACGCCGGCTTCTGCGTCATCGAAAAGGACGAGCCCGGTGCGACAGGCTCATAGCCGAGGGCGCCATCGAACTGTTTACTTTTGTCGCCTGAAAAGCTATTTTAGGAAGATCGATTTCGTGCGCGCCGGGAGGGGTTCTTGAGCGAACAACCGAAAATCATCGCCGGGCTGGAAACCGCCCTGAAAAACCTGACCAAGCTGATCAAGGCGGTGCAGTACTATCCGCCGGCCCACCCGTCGCTCAAGCAGTCGCTGCACGAGACCGCCCGCGGCATCCTCGACCTGATCACCGGCGACGACGAACTGCTCTGCTCGGTCCGCAAGGACGGCTTCTACCTCGCCGACAAGCCGGTCGGCCACAAGAACCCGATCCTCGCCAAGTTCGCGCCGTTCCTCTTCGCGCGGCGCATCAACCACCTGATGTTCCTTCCCGACCTCGACATCAACGACCTGCAGGCCTTCGCCCGCTGCCTCACCATGGAGGCGACCGAGATCCAGAAGATGGGGGGGATCCACGAACTGCTGATGAAGGCGCGCGTCTCCACCATCTGGGTCAACATGGTCGAGCCGGCGCAGTTCATGGAGCTGAAGAAGGAGATCGAGGCGCAGAAGGAGAAATTCGTCGGCGATCAGCAGCAGGAGGAGGAGCGGCAGGATGAGCAGGAGCACCGGGAGCTGACCGAGGACGAGCGCAACATGGAGAAGGTGCTGCGCGAGCTGCAGCAGGAGGCGGTCGACCAGCGCTTCCGCTACCTGCTCCAGGAGCTGATCCCGCACATCCACCTCAACCTGACCGAGACCGGCCGGCCGCTGGTCCTCGAGGCGATCAACTACCTCGCCGACACCGCCCGCGCCGAGCAGACCAGCCCGCAGCGCCGCGAGCACTGCAGCAACGCCCTCGAGCAGCTCGCCTCGGAGGACATCCTCGATTTCCTCGTCGCCATCCTCTGCAGCAAGGACTCCTGGGACGCCCTGCGCGAAGCGGTGATGACCGCCCTGGTCTCCCTCAAGGGGAAGATCGTCGTCTGGCGCCTGATGGACCACCTCGCCGAGGAGAGCGACGGCCAGGTGCGCAAGTCGCTGGCCCAGGTCCTGATCCGCCAGGGGACCTCGGCCATGCCGGTGCTCTACGAATACCTCGACGACGAGCGCTGGTTCGTCGTCCGCAACGCAGTCGCCATCCTCGGCGAGATCCGCCGCGAGGAGGCGACCGAGCACCTGCAGAAGTCGCTCCACCACCGCGACGTCCGCGTCCGCCGGGAGACGATCCGGGCGCTGACCAAGATCGGCGGCAGCAGCGCCATCGGCGTCCTGCTCCGCATGGTCGTCGGCAGCGACCCGGAGATGAGCCGCCAGGCGCTCCTCTCCCTCGGCGCCATGAAGAGCACCTCGTCGGTGCCGACCCTGGTCAAGGCGGTGCAGGGGATGGACAACAAGCCCGGCGTCGTCGAGATCAAGAAGGACGCCATCAAGGCCCTCGGGGAGATCGGCTCGCCCGACGCCCTGCCGGCCCTGGTCGAGATCATCAGCAAGCGCACCTTCTGGCGCCGGGCGCTGGTCGACGACGTCCGCGCCGCGGCGATCGCCGCTGTCGCCAACATCGAGCACGACGAGGTGCAGAAGATCCTCCAGCAGGCGATGGACGACAAGTCGGAGGTCGTCTCCCGGGCGGCCACCAGGGCCTACAAGCAGCTCAAACGCAACGAACAGCCATGAGCTACGATCACCACCTGACACTGGTCCAGGGGCTGGCCGGCGCCCTCAAGGGGCTGCGCCTCTACCCCATCCACCACCCGGCCATCGAGCAGCGCATCCTCGACTTGATGAACGCCTTCACCCAGCTGTTCACCACCGCCGACGTCATCCGCATGGGGCTCCTCGAGGGGACCCTGTTCATCGAGGACTCCCTCTTCCCCGACGACCAGCCGGCCGCCATGGAGATCACCGAGATCCTCCAGAACCTCGAGATCGAGGGGCTCGAGTTCTTCACCGGCCTCGGCAAGGGGGAGATCGAGCACTTCCTCGAGATCATCAACAAGCCCCCCTGCAAGGGGGACGACTTCGTCGCCTTCATGCTCAAAAGCGGCCCCGAGCACGTCAAGGTGGCCAGCGTCGACAAGACCGACGAGATCCAGGAGGACGACTCGCCGCGCAAGGTCTACGGCAAGGCGCTCAAGGCGGTCAACACCATCTTCGAGGATGTCCGCCTGGGGCGCATCCCCTCCTCCGACGAGGCGGTCGGCGTCGTCAAGAACATGGCCCGGCTCACCCTCGAGGACCCGCACGCCCTGTTCGCCCTCTCCCTGCTCAAGGACTACGACAACTACACCTTCACCCACTCGGTCAACGTCTCGGTCCTCGCCCTGGCCGTCGGCCGCGCCTGCAACGTCCCCGAGGAGCAGCTGCGCCTGCTCGGCCTCGGCGGCCTGCTGCACGACATCGGCAAGCTGAAGATCGACGTCAAGATCATCAACAAGCCGGGCAAGCTGACCGACCAGGAGTTCGAGACCATCAAGACCCACCCGACCCTCGGCGCCGAGATCGTCAGCCAGATGGACGGCGCCACCCAGGAGGTGCTCGACATCGTCCACGGCCACCACCTCCGCTACGACCGCACCGGCTACCCCGACGACGCCAAGGGGCGCAAGATGTCGCCGCTGGTCGACATGTCGGCCATCGCCGACACCTACGACGCCATGACCACCATGCGCTCCTACCAGAACCCGATGACGCCGCGCAAGGCCCTCGAGGTGATCGAGAAGCTCTCCGGCACCACCCTCAACCCCGACTACGTGCAGCGCTTCTCCTACTCCCTCGGCACCTACCCGGTCGGCACCCTGGTGCGGCTCGACTCCAACGAGATCGGCCTGGTCATGTCGGTCGGCAAGAAGAATCCCGACGACGTCCACCTGAAGATGCTCTTCGGCACCGTCGGCGAGAAGCTGCCGACCCCCTACGACATGGACCTGACCGGCTCCGAGGTCATCCGCATCGTCGGCGAGGTCGACCCCTTCGTCAAGGGGATCGAGGTCACCGACTACTTCACCAAGTAGCGGTACGTACCGGACTCGGCCCCTATAAGGAATGACAGGGTTTACCAGGCGGGGGCGATGGAATATAGTGAGACTGTTGCTCGGGGGGGTCAGCAGGACAGGAGACATGACCACCGGCGGCGACGCAGGTGGTTTTTTCGTTGCGGAGAGGGGATGGAGAGCAAGAACACCCGATAAATTCATCTTGTCATTTCGCGGAATCTGTTGGTAACTTTTTACTTGACTGGAATACTGAGGATTGTCCGTATTGAATCGCCCCCGCTTTGCTAGACACTCGCAAACTGGTTGAAATACTGCCTCTCAAACTCGACCGGAGACAGGTCACTTAACATGTGAACCATTTTGTCTAGCAACAAAAGGATCTAAATAATTCTATGAATTTGGTCAAGTTTCTTCTGATTGTTTGCTTGTTTATTGCAACCATCACACCCGCAGGTGCTGATCCGCAAAAAGCTAGAAAAATTACACACCCTTCTTCCCCATGTATTGTCTACTCCACTGAAGGTGAGTACCCCAAATATTCAGTTAAAAAAGACGGTATAACGATTTATTCCCCTATCTCAGATGGTATCACTCAGGCTGTCTTCTCGCCTGCTGGGAAATATATAGCATTTGTTGGTTCTGAAATTAATTGGGCAGATATCAGTCCCAATCAAAGTCATTCAGTTGCAATTCTGAATTGTGATTCTGAAAAATTGACCGGGTATACAAATGGATATCCCATGGGTGATTTCAAATGGATCACAGACAAGCAATTTCAATATACTGATTCTGCAACTGAAAGATTGGTACAAGGGGAGCATTGAAATGTTGCTAACCACACAATCAAGGCGGACGAAAATTAGCTAGGCGATTTTCGTAAAGGTTTCTACTAACTTATTCTGGCGCGTTGTCGCCGCTTATTTCAACTCGTCATGTGAAAATGACAAATCAAATGAATTACGCATTCGAAAAACTTGGTCAGGCTATTTATGAATTAGCAGTAGGTGAAGGTGATATTAAGGCGAGGTTTCCTTCCGCATTGCGCCATATCAGCGCAATTACCGAAAACGATTTCCCTGATGAACTGCGAGAAGATTGGCGCTCAATCAAACAGCGTCTAACAAATATAAAATCGAATATGTGTGGGACCAAATACGATGAAGGTCAATTTGCAGCTACCCTTTTTCGCATGCATAAAAAAACTGCGTCGAAAATTGCCGTCGACATCGTCAACCTGCATGACAGGCTTGAAGGTTACATCCTCGATAGTGAGAAATTCACATAAGCAAACAGGAGGCCTGCGGGTTCAACTCGTAACCCACGACAAACAAGGAGACAGGTCACTTAACGTGTGAACCATTTTGTCTAACTCCCTCGACCAATGACCAATGACCGCAAATATACATGCCCATGCTGCGGGCATTTGACAATCGATGAGCCACCAGGCTCATATGATATCTGCCATGTGTGTTTCTGGGAAGATGATCCAGTCCAGATGCTTGACCCCTGGTATGCTGGCGGCGCAAACAGGCTGTCTCTTGAGGAATCGCAAAGGAATGTTGTGACCACTGGCGCCTGCGATGAGAATGGCCTTGAACACGCCCGGGGCGTACAACCGGGTGATCGCAGGGATCCGCAATGGCGCATGGTGACTGAAGCAGAAAGAAGCAAGGTCAAGAAACCTCGAGAGATTGCCGCTGCAGAATGGGAGGATCTGAAGACATGGTACTATTGGCTCCGATAACCCCGGCAGTCAACAAGGCGCTCAGTCCGTTATCTTTTGAAAATGATCAATTAAAAAAATGCCCCGATTCGCTCGATGGGGCGAAAGTTATCTCAACGGCCCTTCCAGGGAGGGCCGTCACGAGCCTTATAGCAGGGCATGAAACCCCGATAGTGGCGTACGCGCTAGCCAGACACGATGATGAAAATGGATTTTACCTTTTTGCTTTGAGCGAATCATGGGAGGTCATCGGGGACACATTCAGGCCTTCGATAGCTGAGGCAAAGCGCCAAGAAATGTGCGAGGCTGGGATTGAGCTTGGCAACTGGAATGACAAAAGACAACAAACCAATCAACCGGACAGGGGATCCTGACCCGATGAAGTAGATACCTCCACCTAACCAGGAGGTGTTCAATGGCCAGGATCAAAGACCCGAGAAAGGTGATTCCACTCCCTTCCCGGCCGATTCAGAACCCTCCGACTCTGTGGCGGCGCCTTCGGCGCCGCAGGGTTGCTGAAACGACAAAGGCCGCTTTCGCGGCCTCGTACACATTCATGATCCAACCAGGCGCCTGACTTGAGCGCCCGCCCTCTTCTGCGTCCACCTTGATACTATCCCTGTACCTCCAGCTCCCCCAGCGCCTGCGCCGCCGCCTTGCGCACCGAGGGGCGCGGGTCGCGCAGGGCGCCGAGAAGCGGCTCCTCGGCCTCGGGCACGCCGATCCGTCCGAGGGAGGCGAGCGCCGCGCAGACCAGGGCGTCATCCTCGTGTTTCAGCAGGGCCGCCAGGTGCGGCACCAGCCGCTTGTCGCGGAAGTTGCCGAGGGCGTCGGCGGCATGCACCCGCACCGCCGGGTCGGGGTCCTTGAGATGCTTGCCGATGTGCATGATGGTCTTCGGGTTGGCCTTCTGCCCGAGCACCTGCAGGGCGAGGCCGCGCATGTTGGCGTCCCCCTCGCCGAGGACCTTGATCAGGGCGGGGAAGGCCTGCTCGCTGTGGATTCTGCCGAGGGAGAGGATCGCCTTCGCCTTGAAGGCGCGATTGTCGCCGGCGAGGTGGGACAGGATGGTCGCGAGCTGCATGCCGGCCTCGACCTTCTCCAGCGCCTCGGCGACGGCCTTGCGCACCTCCTCGTCGGAGTCGCCGATCAGGGCGCGCAGCGCCTGTTCACGATCTGACAGCATCGGATCCCTCAACCGGCCCGGAGACTAGAACGGAATGTCGTCGTCGGGGTTGAACGGCGGCTCGGAGGCGTCGTGCCCCTGGGACGACGGCGGCCGCTGGTCGAAGTCGTCGCCGCCCCGGCTGCGCCCGCCGCCGGTATCGTCGCGGCTGCCGAGCATCTGCATCTGGTCGGCGACGATCTCGGTGATGTAGCGCTTGTTGCCGTCGCGGTCGTCGTAGGAGCGGGTCTGGATGCGCCCCTCGATGTAGACCTGCTTCCCCTTGTGCAGGTACTTGCCGCAGATCTCCGCCAGGTTGCGCCAGGCGACGATATTGTGCCACTCGGTCTTCTCCTGCTGCTCGCCGCTGCGGTCCTTGTAGCGCTCCGAGGTCGCCAGCGAGAAGGTGGCGACGGCGGTGCCGCCCGAGGTGTAGCGCAGCTCCGGATCCTTGCCGAGATTGCCGACCAGAATAACCTTGTTGACAGACATGGGAACTCCCTCCGAAATGATCAGAAATGAACCCTGAGTGTAACCGAAAGGGGGGTGGCTGTAAAGCCTTTCCGGAAAAGATTTGACTCGTGTCGGCAACTCTCATAGACTGTTCAAATTATTGCATCCGGGACGGCAGACCATGCTCAGAACAATCGTTTTTTTCGGCACTTACATCCCCTTCACCGGCCTGTGCATCATCCTGGCGGTGGCCGCCTCGATCGTCAGCGGCGCCGACCTGGCGCACCGCATCGCCACCCTCTGGGGGAAGGTCGCGCTGCTCCTCGGCGGGGTCGTCATCGACGTGAAGGGGCGGGAGAACATCCCGCCGGACCGGCCTGCCATCTTCATGGCCAACCACCAGAGCAACTTCGACATCCCGATCCTCTACGCCGGCCTGCCGCTGCAGTTCCGCTGGCTGGCCAAGAAGGAGCTGTTCGACGTTCCCGGCTTCGGCTACGCGATGAAACGGGCCGGCTACATCCCGGTCGACCGCGCCGACCGCATGAAGGCGATCGCGAGCATGAAGGACGCCGCCGAGCGGATCCGCCAGGGGAGCTCGGTGATCATCTTCCCGGAGGGGACCCGCTCCCCCGACGGCAACCTGCTGCCGTTCAAGAAGGGGGGGTTCATGCTGGCGCTCGAGTCGCAGGCGCCGATCGTGCCGGTGGCGATCAGCGGCAGCCGCGACCTGATGCCGAAGCACCAGCTGCGCATCCGCGGCGGCACCGTGAACATCCGCATCTTCCCGCCCCTCGAGACCGCGGACCGCACCGCCGCCGACCGCGACCGGATGATGGGCGACGTCCAGGCGGCGATCGCCTCGGCGGTCGAAGTCCGGAAGGGTGCCGATGACCGCTGAGCCCCTGCCGCCGCTCGCCGACGACGAGGTGCGCCTGCTGCCGCTCGGCGGCCTCGGCGAGATCGGCCTCAACATGATGGCCTTCGAGCACCGCGGCGCCCTGCTGCTGGTCGACTGCGGCCTGATGTTCCCGGAAAGCTACATGCACGGCATCGACCTGGTGCTCCCCGACGTCAGCGTCCTGAAGGGGAGGAGAGAGGATATCCGCGCCCTGCTGCTGACCCACGGTCACGAGGACCACATCGGCGCGGTGCCGTTTCTGCTCGAGCAGCTCGGCTTCCCGCCGGTCTACGGAACACAGCTGACCATCGGCCTCTTGCGCGGCAAGCTGGCCGAGCACGACCTCGACGACCGCACCACCTGCCACCGGGTCGAACTGCGGCAGAAGATCGACCTCGCCCCCTTCACGGTCGAGTTCTTCCGCGCCGCCCACTCGATCGTCGACGGCGCCGGCATCGCCGTCGACACCGCCGCCGGGCGCATCGTCCACAGCGGCGACTTCAAGCTTGACCCGACCCCGGTCGACGACCAGCCGACCGACACCGAGCGGCTCGGCCAGTTCGGCGACGAGGGGGTCCTGCTGCTGCTCGCCGATTCGACCAACGTCGAAAAGGAGGGGCGCACCCGCTCGGAGCGGGAGGTCGGCGAGGCGTTCAACGCGATCATCCCGCAGTGCCGCGGCCAGGTGATGGTCTCCACCTTCTCCTCCAACATCCACCGCATCCAGCAGATCGTCGACGCCGCCGTGGCGAGCGACCGGAAAATACTGGTCAACGGCCGCAGCATGGTCGCCAACATCGCCATCGCCCGCCGGCTCGGCTACCTGAGGATCCCCGACGAGACGCTCATCGACCTGCGCGACTACCGCGACCTGCCGCGCCACCGGGTGCTGGTGCTGACCACCGGCAGCCAGGGGGAGCCGCTCAGCGCCCTGACCCGCATCGCCATGGACGAGCACAAGCAGATCGACCTGCAGCCGGGGGACACGGTGATCCTCTCGTCGAAGTTCATCCCCGGCAACGAGAAGGCGATCGCCGAGATGATCAACCACATCTACCGGCGCGGCGCCGAGGTCCACTACGAGACCACCAGCGAGATCCACGTCTCCGGCCACGCCGCCAGCGACGAGCTGCGGGAGATGCTCCGCCTGACCCGGCCGCGCTATTTCGTGCCGGTGCACGGCGAGTACCGCCACCTGGTCAAGCACGCCCGGCTGGCGGCGGAGACCGGCGTCGCCGCCGAGAACGCCTTCGTCCTCGAGAACGGCCGGTCGCTCGTCCTCTCGAAGGAGCGGGCGGCGCTCGGCGAGCGCTTCGAGTCGGGGCGGATTTTTGTGGACGGCAAAGGGGTCGGCGACGTAGGATTCATGGAATTGCGCGACCGCAGCCACCTGGCCCACCACGGCATGGTGGTCGTGCTGATGGCGCTCAACCAGTCGACCGGCCGGCTCATCTACGGCCCGGAGCTGATGACCCGCGGCTTTTTGAACGAGGAGGAGCACCACGGCTACCTCGAGCAGGCGCGGCAGGCGGTGGTCGCCATGCTCGACGAACACAAGCCGGAGGCGCTCGGCGACCAGGAGGAGCTGCGGGTCGAGGTGCGCAAGTGCCTGCGCCGCTTCTTCAACCGGAGCATTGAACGCCGGCCGATGATCCTGCCGGTGATACTGGAGCTGTAGACGAACGATGACTCTCGAACAGGCAATCGCCCTCGGCGCCCTGCAGGGGGCGACCGAGTTCCTGCCGGTCTCCTCCTCCGGCCACCTGGCGCTGGCGCAGAGCATGATCGACGACTTCTCCCAGCCGGGGGTGCTGTTCGACGTGCTGCTGCACGTCGGCACCATGATCGCGGTGATGATCTACTTCTGGAAGGATATCGTCGCCCTGGCGACCGCGCCGTTCCGCCGCGACGCGGCGGCGCGGCCGCACCGGCGGATGCTGCTGCTGATCGCCGCCGGCTCGGTGCCGACGGCGATCATCGGCCTGGCCGGCAAGGACTTCGCCACCGGGCTGTTCCACAACGTGCCGGCGGTGGCGGCGATGCTGATGGTGACCGGGGTCATCCTCTTCGTCAGCGAGCGCTACCGGGCAGGCCACAGCCACGGCGAGCTGAAGCTGGCGGACGCCCTGGTCGCCGGCGTCGCCCAGGGGCTGGCGATCGTCCCGGGCATCTCCCGTTCCGGCTCGACCATCGCCGCGCTGCTGCTGCGCGGCATCGACGGCGAGAGTGCCGCCCGCTTCTCCTTTCTGCTGGCGATGCCGGCGATCTGCGGCGCCACCCTGCTCTCGCTGAAGGAGATGCAGCAGGTCGACGCCGCCCAGATTCCGGCCTACGCCGCCGGCACCGGCGTCGCCCTGCTGACCGGGCTCTTGTCAATCCATTTCCTTTTAGCGATAATACGGCGCAGGCGCCTCTACTACTTCGCCCTCTACTGCTGGGCGGCCGGCGCCCTGTTCCTCACCCTTTCACTGACCTGACCGATGAGCAGACAGGAAAAGAAACCGCTGTTCCGCGAACACCTCAAGAAGGAGATCATCGGCGTCTTCTGGCTGGCGCTCGGCGTCTACCTGTCGCTCTGCCTGCTCTCCTTTAACAGCGGCGACCCCTCGTTCAACAACAACCTCCACCCGGACAAGATCGCCAACTTCGGCGGCATCATCGGCTCGCACCTCGCCGACCTGCTCTACCAGGGGTTCGGCCTGCCGGTCCTGCTGGTGCCGTGCGCCTTTCTGATGTTCGCCTGGAAGCTGCTCAAGTTCCGCGACCTGCACGTCAGGCCGTACAAGTTCGGCGCCTTCGTCCTGCTGCTGCTCTCCCTCGACGGCCTCTTCTCCCTGCACATCTCCGCCTTCAGCTTCCTCGGCGAGAAGATCCACCGCCCCGGCGGCGCCGTCGGCGCCATCGTCGGCGGCGTGCTCGAGAAGTGGCTCAACACCTCCGGCGCCACCATCTTCCTGCTGGTCTTCCTGCTGGTGGCGCTGATGCTGGTCGCCCGATTCTCGATGGTGCTGTTCCTCGAGGGGGTGCTGGCGCGGCTCGCCGAATGGCTGGAGAAGCGCCGCGAGGCGCGCGAGGCGCGCCGCCTGCAGAAGGCCCGGGAGAAGGGGATCCGCATCGACACCGCGCCGAAGGTGACGCCGCCGGAGCCGGTCCGGAAGGCGCCGCCGAAGGTCACCGCCAAGAAGAGCGCGAAAAAGCAGCCCGAGGGGCAGGAGGCCTTCGACTTCCTCGAGCCGCGCGGCACCTACCACATGCCGCAGCTCTCCCTGCTCGACCACGAGGGGGACGAGCCGCCGCCGGTCGACAAGGACGCCCTGATGATGAACGCCCGCATCCTCGAGAAGAAGCTGAAGGATTTCGGCGTCGAGGGGGAGGTGGTCGAGGTCAAGCCGGGCCCGGTGGTCACCATGTACGAGTTCCTGCCGGCGCCGGGGGTCAAGGTCAACAAGATCGCCGGCCTCTCGGACGACCTGACCATGGCGCTCTCGGCCCTGTCGATCCGCATCGTCGCGCCGATCCCGGGACGCGGCGTGGTCGGCATCGAGATCCCCAACAAGGAGCGGGAGACCGTCTACCTCAAGGAGATCTTCGAGTCGGAGGAGTTCCTCAAGAGCGGCGGGCGCCTGCCGATGGCCCTGGGCCACGACATCTTCGGCCGCACCGTGGTCGCCGACCTGGTCAAGATGCCCCACCTGCTGGTGGCCGGCTCCACCGGCAGCGGCAAGTCGGTCTCCATCAACACCATGGTGCTCTCGCTGCTCTACCGCGCCACTCCCGAGGATGTGCGCATCATCATGGTCGACCCGAAGATGCTCGAGCTCTCCATCTACGAGGGGATCCCCCACCTGCTGCTGCCGGTGGTGACCAACCCGAAGAAGGCCGCCCTGGCGCTGAACTGGGCGGTGCGGGAGATGGAACGGCGCTACAAGCTGATGTCCGCCAAGGGCGTGCGCAACATCGACGGCTACAACAAGAAGATCGCCAAGGAAGAGAAAGACAAGGAACGGCTTAAGGCTCAGGAAACGGTTGTGGTCGAGACGATCGACCCGGCCGACGACGAAGAACTGCCGCCGGTGACCATCGCCGAGGGCGAAGAGCTCGACCACGGCCATCTTCCCTACATCGTGGTCATTGTCGACGAGCTGGCCGACCTGATGATGGTGGCCGGCCGCGAGATCGAGGAGTCGATCGCCCGCCTGGCGCAGATGGCCCGCGCCGCCGGCATCCACCTGATCCTGGCTACCCAGCGCCCCTCGGTCGACGTCATCACCGGCCTGATCAAAGCCAACTTTCCGACCCGCATCTCCTTCAAGGTCTTCTCGCGCATCGACTCGCGCACGATACTCGATTCGATGGGGGCCGAAACCCTGCTCG
>JBFHOZ010000057.1:0-12638 GCA_041592975.1 Desulfuromonadales bacterium | reverse complement strand
GTCACGCTCGACGAGCGCTTCGAGCGCACCGCGATCCGCGCCGCCCAGATCATGGGGCTGCGCGTCGCCGGTGTGGACATGCTCGAGGGCAAGGACGGACCCGAGATCATGGAGGTCAACTCGTCGCCGGGCCTCGAGGGGATCGAGACGGCCACCGGCAAGGATGTCGCCGGATTGATCGTGCAGTTCATCGAGAAGCAGGCCCGGCCGGGCAAGACGCGCACCCGCGGCCAGGGATGACCATGCAGCCCCCGATCACCATAGGCGGCGTCACCATCAAGCCGGGGCAGCGCAAGACCATCGATCTGCCGATGGCCAAGCTCTACACGCATACCGATATGACCCTGACGGTGCACGTGATTCACGGACGTCGTGCCGGCCCGCGGCTGTTCGTGACTTCGACCATCCACGGTGACGAGATCAACGGGGTCGAGATCATCCGCCGCCTGCTCAAGAGAAGGAATATCGGCCAGCTGCGCGGCACCCTCATCGCCATTCCGGTGGTCAACAGCTTCGGCTTTATCCACCGCAGCCGCTATCTCCCCGACCGGCGCGACCTGAACCGGGCGTTTCCCGGCTCGGAGAAGGGGTCGCTTGCATCGCGACTGGCCGATCTGCTGTTGCGGGAGATCCTGTCGCACTGCACCCACGGGATCGACCTGCACACAGGCGCCAACGATCGCTTCAACCTGCCGCAGGTGCGCGGCTGCCTCGGCGATGCGAAGACCGCCGAGATGGCCGAGGCGTTCGCCGCCCCGGTGATGATCGACTCGCACCTGCGCGACGGCTCCCTGCGCCAGGCGGTCGCCGACCTCGACATCCCGGTGCTGCTCTACGAGGCGGGGGAGGCTTTCCGGTTCGACGAGCTGTCGATCCGCACCGGACTGCGCGGCGTCCTCAATGTCATGCGCCGTATCGGCATGCTCGCCGCAGCGCCGAAGATTCCCCACCCGATTTTCCGGGCGGTCGCCTCGCGCTGGGTGCGGGCGCCGATCAGCGGCGTGCAGATCCGCTCGACCATGGTCGGGCGCCAGGTCGCCAAGGGGGACCTGCTCGGGATCGTCTCCGATCCGTTCGGCGACAAGGAGAAGGAGGTCCGGGCGCCGGTCGCGGGGCTGCTCATCGGCCACCTGCGCCTGCCGCTGGTCTACCAGGGGGACGCGCTGTACCATATCGCGCTCCTCGAAGGGGACCCGGATGCGGAGAAGGTGATCGAGGACCTGACCTCCAATCTCGGCCCGACCGATTTCTGGCCGCAGCTGAAATGAACGTGTCGCCGGAGGTCGGTCCGGAATTTCGCAGACAGGCCGGGCCTACTTGTGGCGTTTGCGATGGCCGGCAATGGCCGAGAGAGAGATGCCGAACAGGGCGCCGAGGCAGAACAGGGTCAGCATCAGCAGCGCGCGGGACATGCTGAATCCCCAGAACAGGAAGGTGACTTCGACCTCCTCCGAATTCTGCAGGGCGAAAAGGGAGATGAACAGCACGGACAAAAACAGGGCGATCAGCTTCAGTTTCATGGTCGGCCTTCGGTAAAGGGTTGCCTTTCCAGACTATAATGTAACAGATCTGAAGCCAGTTTCATTTCGTCGCGGAGGTTTCGGCATGTTCAGACTGCTCAATGTCAAAGCGAAGAAGGTCGGGCTCGCCCCGGGGACCCTGATCCACGTCGGCGAGAAGAAGGTCGATCGCCCGGAGCTGACCATCATCGACTACGACCCGGAGAACCTCGTCCGGCGCGACGACGTCAGCGTCGAGGAATGCATCGCCCTCAAGGAGACCGACAGCGTCAGCTGGATCAACCTCTACGGCCTGCACGACATCGACCTGGTCGAACGCCTCGGCAAGAACTTCGGCATCCTCCCCCTCGCCCTCGAGGACATTCTCAACACTTCACACCGCCCGAAATTCGAACAGCAGGAAGAATACATCCTCATCATCCTCAAGATGCTGACCTTCGACGAGGAGCAGGAGAGCGTCGTCGACGAGCAGTTCAGCTTCGTCTTCGGTCCGCGCTACGTGCTGTCGTTCCAGGAGCGGCGCGGCGACGTCTTCAACGGCGTGCGTGAGCGGCTGGAGCGCAAAAGCGGCCGGATACGGAACCGCGGCTCCGACTACCTGGTGTACGCCCTGATCGATTCGGTGGTCGACAACTATTTCCACATCCTTGAAAAGATCGGTGACCGCTTGACCGCACTCGAGCAGGACCTGATCGACGACCCGACCCAGGACTGCCTCAATCGTATCTACCATATCAAGAACCAGCTGCTGCTGCTGCGCAAGTCGATCTGGCCGCTGCGCGAGGTGATCGCCGAGATGCAGAAGGAGGAGTCCGACCTGATCGACGATTCGACCCAGGTGTTTCTGCGCGACCTGTACGACCACTCGATCCAGGTGATCGACACCGTCGAGATCTTTCGCGACACGGTCTCGGGCCTGCTCGATCTCTACATGTCGAGCGTCAGCAACCGGATGAACGAGGTGATGAAGGTTCTGACCATCATGGCGTCCATCTTTATCCCCCTGACCTTCATTGCCGGCATCTACGGGATGAACTTCGAATACATGCCGGAGCTGAAATGGCGCTGGGCCTACCCGGCCGTCTGGATGTTGATGGGCGCGACCGTGGCCGGAATGGTGGTCTTCTTCCGACGGAAGCGGTGGCTCTGATGAGGTGCTCCGGACCGAAGCGGCACCCCTGGCTGCTGGCTGCGTTCGTCGCCGTTCTTCTTGTCGCCCCGTTCCCTCCCGTCGCCCCGGCAAGGGGGGCTGACGAGACCTCGCCGGCCCCGGCGGCGGCCGTTTATCCGGGGCTGGCGGAAGTGGTTCCCCATTCGACCCAGGTCGACACCGACGCCTCCCGGGTCAATGCCGCTCTCCTGGAGATCAGGGGGCCGGAGGCGTTTGCGCCTCAGTACGACAGTCTGCTGAAGGACTGGAGAAGCTTCCGGCAGAGAGTGGCCGACTTCGGTCCGCGGGAGGAGTGGCCGGTCAACCGGCTGCTCGACGTCCGCGGTCATCTCGACGCCCAGCTCCGAAGTCTCGGTCATCTGCTCGACCAGATCGCCGCTCCGCTCAGGACCATCGAAGAGATCCGCCAGGAGTGGGAGGAGCGGCTCGAATACTGGGAGGGATGGCAGCGTTTTCTCGACAGGTCCGGCGCCCGGGCGCCACGCCAGACCTTCGACAAGGTTCGTGACACCATCACCGGCATTCTCGGGCTCTGCAAGAAGAGATCGACCGAGCTGCTGTTGCTCCAGGAAAAGGTGTCGCGGCTGCACGAGGATGTGGTCCGGGCGCAGGACGAGCTCGACGTTGCCGTCAATTCCCTGCGCCGGGATGTGTTCAAGCGCAATGCCCACCCCCTGCTCAGCGGCGATTTCTTCTCCCGGTTCGACCGGTCGCTCCTCGAGCGGGCGGTGGAGGGGGCATCCGAGGCGTTCCTGGTCGACCGGGAATTCTTCCATCGCCAGGGCTGGCTGCTGGTCCTTCAGGTGCTGCTTGTTGCCGGCCTGATTGTCCAGTTCCGCCGGCTGGAAGTGCTCACCGCCGAAAAGACCGATGACTGGCAGTTCATTTTCCGCCGACCGGTTTCAGCGGCCCTGTTTGTCGCCCTGGCGGCGCCACGGCTCTTCTACGCGGTCCCTCCGCCTGCACTGCTGCAGCTGTTCATCATCATCGTCGCCACGATCTGCGCCGCCCGTCTCGCCAGCGAGCTGCTGCGGGAAGGGAACCAGCGCACCCTGATCTATGTTCTTGCCGGCCTGTTCATCGTCTCGAAAACACTGACGATCCTGGCGCTCCCGCCGCCGCTTTACCGGGTCTACCTGGTGGTCGTGGCGCTGACCGGAATCCCCTTCCTCTTCCGGATCGCCAGGCGGCACCGTCGGCACCTCGGCGAAGGGACCGACCGCTACCTTCTGGTCCTCCACTCGGGGAAGTTGCTCCTCGCCGTGGTCCTGCTGACCCAGCTCGGCGGTTATGCGGCGCTCTCCCTGCGGCTTATCGAGGCGACCGTCGATACCGTCTTCCTGGCACTTTTCGCCCTGATGGCGCTGCGGATTGCCGAAGGGGCGATCGATCTGGTCTTCCATTACAGGCCGGTTCGCGAGTCCCGTCTGGTCGCCAACCTCGGCGTCGTGGCGATCGCCCGATTCACCCGGCTGATCCGCGTCCTGATCGGCGTCGTCACCCTGCTTTATCTGCTGGAAATATGGGGGGTGTTCGACTCCATCGGCGTCGCCTGGTTCGAGCTGATGGCCATCGAGTATTCGATCGGCGAATTTCACATCTCGGTGAAGATGGTCAGCCTGGTGGTCGCCGTCATGTATGTCGCCAGCCTGTTCTCCTGGTTCTTCCAGGCGTTCCTCGAAGCACAGGTCTTCTCCGGTAAGGAGATCGACCGGGGGGTGCGGGACGCTTTCAAGAAGCTGGGGCACTACAGCCTGGTGCTGATCGGCTTCATCATCGCCATGACCATGGCCGGCATCGAGCTGCAGAACTTCGCCATCCTTGCCGGCGCCTTCGGCATCGGCATCGGCTTCGGCCTGCAGGACATCGTCAACAATTTCGTCAGTGGCCTGATCCTTCTGTTCGAGCGGCCGGTCAAGGTCGGTGATGCGGTTATCATCGACGGCCAGTGGGGGGCGATTACCAAGATCGGCATGCGTTCGACCGTGGTCGAAACCTGGGACCGTTCGGAACTGATCGTGCCGAATTCGCAGATGATCTCGGAGAAGGTGCTGAACTGGACCCTGTCGAGCAACGTCTCGCGCGTCACCGTCAAGGTCGGTGTCAAGTACGGCTCCGACCTCGAGAAGGTGGTCGATATCCTCAACCGGGTCGGTGTCGGCCACCCGGCGGTGGTTGGTGACCCGCCGCCATCGGCGATTTTCACCGAGTTCGGCGACAGCTCGATCAACTTCGAGCTGCGGGTCTGGGTCGACGACATCAAGAACCGGCTGAAGCTGATCAGCGACCTCGGCATCGAAATCGACAGGCAGTTCCGGATGGCCGGCATCGAAATCCCGTTCCCGCAGCGCGACCTGCATCTGAAGAGCGTCGCTCCGGAGATCGACCTCGGGGGGAAGTAGCCGCGGCACGCGAAACAGAAAAATCCCCGGCGCGTTTGCCGGGGCTTTCGTGTGTGTGACGCCTGTTCACGTGCGGGGCGGGTCTGGCGATGCCTCATTTCCCTCCCAGGCTCATGTTGACGACCTGCAGCAGCTGGTCGGGCTGGAAGGGCTTGACGATCCAGCAGCTGGCACCGGCCCTTTTCCCGGCCTGCTTTTTCTCCTCCGAGCTCTCGGTGGTCAGGATGACGACCGGCATCAGCCGGTGCTCCGCCATGTCGCGGATCTTGCGGGTCAGTTCGAGGCCGTCCATGCGGGGCATTTTCAGGTCGGTGATCATCAGGTCGAAGGTTTCGCGTTCGAGGGCGTGCAGGGCGTCCAGGCCGTCGACCGCCTCGGTGACGGTAAAGCCGGCATCGGTCAGGGAGAAATTGAGAACCTGGCGGGTTGTCCTGGAGTCGTCGACAATAAGGATCTTTTTCATGGCTCTACTTCAGGCGGTCGGTGGTTGAATCGAGCTGGTCCTGCCGGTGCCGCATGACCAGGGTTTTCGGTGGCCCGAAATAGGTCCGCAGGCCGATGAGGGCGTGGTCGTAATCGTCGTCGCCGAAGGCGAGGTCGGCATAGGCCGACAGCGCCAGGTCGGTGTAGGATGCGAGGCTCTGCAGCAGCTGGTACTCGGCGCCGAGATGGGCCCTTCTGTCGCTCTCGATAAAACGGGCGCCAATCTCGACCATCAGTTCATCCATCGGGTACCAGCGCAGATCGATGCTGGCGAAGAGGTCGTCGTCGAAATCGGTGTCCTGCTGCCCGAGGATGGCGGCGATGGTCATCGGTCCGGAATAGTACTCCCCCTCGACGCCGAACTGGGCGAAGTCGAAATCCTCGATCTCCAGGTGCGAGGCGAAAATGCCGGCCAGGCCGAGTTCGGGGTTGCGGGCAAAGAGGTGCAGGCCGAAGCTGGTGAGGTCACCGTCAAACGCGTTGACCTCGAGTTCGCCGAAGCCGGCGTCGAGCTGCGCGCCGATCGCTTTGGTGACCGGGATTGCCAGGTTGCCCGAGACGGTCCAGATGTCGTTGCTTGAGCCGATAAGGTCGGCGTCGCCGAGCATGATATCGGCGCGCCCGTTGAGCCTGGAGACGGCCGGTTCGGTCGCCAGCACCGGCAGGGACAGGGCGAGAAGGACAAGGCTGGCTGCCAGAGCAACAAAGACCGATTTTTTCATTGGGAACCCCCTGTTGCCGGAGAGGAACAGCAAAACCCTGCGAAAGTCGAAAGTCAAGAGATGATACCAGAGCGGGTGCGGAAATACAACGCGAAGGGCGCGGCAAAAAAATACCGCCCGGGAACTGGCCGGGCGGCTAAAGAAGAGAGATGAGGGGAGTGGTGGTGTTTAACGGTGCAGAAGTCGGTCAAACAGGCCGGCTGTCTGCGCCACAAGAAGAATCAGACCATAGAATACCAGGGTTCCGAAAAAGCTGGTTATCATTGTCCTGCTCTCCTTTCCGGGTGCTGTGACCCTTTAGCGTATGGCGCAATTTTCTATTGCAAGTATCCGAAATTCAACATGTTTTTTTATAATATCGTTTTGCAAACGATATTTTGCCAAAGAGTGCAGCCCGCTCATAAGTTGAAAAAATGCTTTGAATCCGAAACCATGCGAATAGAACCCTGTTTGCTGATTGTGTCAAAAAAAATGCAAAAATATTAAGCAATAAATAAACATAATTTTGTTTTGAAGGCAAAATGCAGACATTTAAATGGTCTGACCGCTTTCGGGACTTGCAGCGTTTTCTTCCTTTGACGATTGTGCTAGTCTGATGGCCGGCAATTAGGGCCCCTTGAGGAGTGATGAGACTGATGGTCGAGATTTTCAGTGACGGCGCCTGTTCCGGCAACCCGGGGCCGGGCGGCTACGGGACGATCCTCCGCTACGGGACGGTCGAAAAGGAGCTGTCCGGCTTCGAACACGAAACCACCAACAACCGCATGGAACTGCTGGGGGCCATTGCCGGCCTCGAGGCCTTGAACCGCCCCTGCCGGGTCAGGCTGACGACCGACTCGGAGTACGTCAAGAGGGGGATGACCGAGTGGCTTGACAGCTGGATCGCCCGGGGCTGGAAAACCGCCGGGAAAAAGCCGGTCGCCAATCGTGACCTGTGGGAACGCCTGCACCTGCTGAGCCGAAAACATGATGTCGAGTGGGTCTGGGTCAGGGGGCACGCCGGTCACCCGGAAAACGAACGCTGCGACGAACTGGCGCGCCGGGCGATCGCCGACGGAAAATAGTTGCAATGCGGCTGCGCCGCATGGACAGGCCGGTCTCCAGATGCTATCATCATTGCAACGTTCGCGTTCCTCGAGGCAATCGGTAACACCCTGTTATTCCGGAATTTTGTGTTGATATGCCCGATCTTCTCGCTGCCACAGAGGCGGCTGCCGCCATCAACGGCGGCCCGCCGCCGTTTACATCGGTGCTGACCTTCGGCATCTATACCGTCATTGCCGTCGGCCTGGTCGGCGTCTTGCTGTATCTTGCCTGGTTCCTCGGGCAGCGTACGACCAGCGAACAGAAAAGTGAACCGTACGAATCGGGCATCCGCCCGACCGGCCAGGCCCGGCTCGGCGAGCCGGTGCCGTTCTACCTGGTCGCCATCTTCTTCATCGTCTTCGACGTCGAAATGGTCTTTGTCGTCTCCTGGGCGGTCGCCTACGATCTGCTCGGCTGGGCCGGCTATCTGCAGATCGCCTTCTTCATCGTCATCCTCTTTCTCGGCCTGGTCTGGCTCTGGAAGATGGGGGGGCTCGACTGGGGGCCGCAGCCGCGTCGCGGCAGCTCGCCGGCAAAGGGGGCGAAATGAACCGGGAGATCCCGCAGAACGTCATCCTGACGACCCTCGACGACGCCATCAACTGGGGGCGGAAGAACTCCCTCTGGCCGATGTTCTTCGGTCTTTCCTGCTGTTTCGTCGAGATGATGACCAGCATGACCCCCCGCTTCGACCTTGCCCGTTTCGGCGCCGAGGTTCTGCGCGGCACGCCGCGCGAGGCCGACCTGATGGTGATCTCCGGAACTCCGTTCAAGAAGATGGGGCCGTCGATTCTGCGCCTCTACGAGCAGATGGCCAACCCGAAGTGGGTCATTTCCATGGGGAGCTGTTCCAACTCCGGCGGCATGTACGACGTCTACTCGGTTATTCAGGGGGTCAACCAGATCCTGCCGGTCGATGTCTACATCCCCGGCTGCCCGCCCCGCCCCGAGGCGTTCATGCAGGGGGTGATGCTGCTGCAGGAGAAGATCGCCCGGGAGGAGCAGCCGGCGCGCAAGGTGCTGGGACTGGCCGGCGGCAGCGAGGGGACGACGGTGCCGGTGCTCATCGACGGGATCAGCAAGGACCGCGACACCCGCGGACCCGGCTACGGCAATGCGCCGATCCGCGGCAGCTCCTCGCAGCATCCCGATTTCTTCGGCGCCCGCTCGGCATCGCTCTGGACGCCGCCGCAGCCGAAGGTCACCTTCCCGAAGGGGGCTGAAGCGACGTACCAGGCGGTGCGCGAGCGCTTCGAGGGGCGGGTCGCCATCGACGGGTCGGCGGCCGACATGCCGGGACTGGTCGCCACCCCGGAGGATCTTCCCGAGCTGCTCCGTTTTCTCAAGCATCGCAACCGGGTCCGCTATGCCCGCCTCGAGGACATCACCGCCGTCGACGAGCGGAGCCGGAAAAAGAGGCCCGACAACGACTTCAGCCTGGTCTACCACCTGCTCTCCTTCCAGTCCCCCGGCTACCTGCGGATCAAGGTGCCGCTGGCGAACGCCGAGGCGAAAGTTCCGACAGCGACCGGGATCTGGCCCGGAGCCAACTGGTACGAGCGCGAAGTCTACGACATGTTCGGTCTCAGGTTCGACGGTCATCCCGACCTGCGCCGCATCCTCATGCCACCCGCCTGGGAGGGGTACCCGTTGCGCAAGGACCATCCTTCCCGGGCGACCGAGATGCCCCCCTATACCGCCGAAACCGCCGCCTCGATGATCCCGGAGCCGGGAGGCGACTTCTTCGAGGGGGAGCAGGTCGAGGCCGGTGCCGACACCATGATTCTCAATATCGGCCCGCATCACCCCGGAACCCACGGCGTCCTCCGCCTGGTCGCCAAGCTCGAAGGCGAAGAGGTGGTCGGCCTCGACGCCGATATCGGCTACCACCACCGCGGCGCCGAGAAGATCGGCGAGCGCCAGCACTGGAACCAGTACATCCCCTACACCGACCGCATCGATTACCTCTCCGGCGTGCAGAACAACCTCTCCTACCTGCACAGCGTCGAGACCCTGATGGGGGTCCAGGTGCCGCCGCGGGCGCAATACGCCCGGGTGATGCTGAGCGAGCTGTTCCGCATCGCCAACCACCTGGTCTGGCTCGGCACCTTCGCCCACGACGTCGGGGCGATGACGCCGGTCTTCTACGCCTTCGAGTCGCGCGAGAAGATCTTCGACATCGTCGAGATGATCACCGGCGGTCGGATGCATCCGGCCTGGTTCCGGATCGGCGGCCTGCCGCTCGATCTGCCGGACGGCTGGAAAACGGTCGTCGACAACTTCACCCGCGATTTCGACGCCCGGATCCGCGAATTCGAGACGCTGCTGAGCGACGGGCCGATCTTCAGGATGCGGACCGAGGGGATCGGGGTCGTCTCCCGCGACGAGGCGGTCGACTGGGGGATGTCGGGGCCGAACCTGCGGGCGACCGGAATGCCGTGGGACGTGCGGCGCGCGATGCCGTATTCCGGCTACGGGCAATTCGATTTCGACGTCGTCACCGCCGAGGGGGGGGACTGCTACGCCCGCTACCTGGTCCGCATCGGCGAGATGCGCGAGAGCCTGAAGATCGTCAGGCAGGCGGCAGAAAGAATGCCGGCCGGGCGCTGGATGACCGACGACTACCGCTACGCCTATCCGCAGCGGCAGGACGGTCTCAACGACATCGACAGCCTCATCCCGCACTTCGTCAATGTCACCCGCGGGCCGACGGCGCCGAAGGGGGAGTGCTACCGGGCGATCGAGTCGTCCAAGGGGGAGTGCGGCTATTATGCCGTCAGCGACGGCGGCGCCGTGCCGTACCGGATGCGGATCCGCACGCCGAGCTTCGCCCACATGCAGGCGCTGCCGCTGATGAGCAGGGGGTGGCTGCTGGCCGACCTGATCGTCATCCTCGGCTCGATCGATTTTGTATTGGCCGATCTGGATCGATAAAGATCAAAGGCTTTTGCCACCGAGACACCAAGAAAGGCAGATAAGCATTTAACGGAGAGGCGCTGAGATGGAGAGAAAGACAGAAGCAACCAGGATCATTGATTCACTCTCCCCCTCTCCGGCTCTGCGTTAAATAATAGATTCTGATTTTATGGCCGAGTTATTGACTGAAAAACAGATAGAACACTTCCGTCGGAAAGCGGCAGCTCTCGAGCATCCGAAGGAGCTGGTTATCGACCTGCTGCGCGCCATGCAGGACAACAATGGCTGGGTGCCGGACGAGGGGATCGAGCTGGTCGCCGCGATCATCGACGTCCCCCCGGTCGAGGTCGAAGAGGTCGCCACCTTCTACGACAAGATCTATCGCCTGCCGGTCGGGAAAAAGGTCATTCACGTCTGCGATTCGATCTGCTGCTGGAGCCGCGGCGGCGAAGAACTGGCCGGGGCGCTGCAGAAGAAACTCGGGGTCGGCTTCGGCGGCACGACCGACGATGGTGTTTTCACCCTGCTGCCGACCTGCTGCCTCGGCGCCTGCGGCGAGGCGCCGGCGATCATGATCGGGTTGAAGACCTATGGTCACTTGACTCCGGAGACTCTCGACAACGTCCTGGCGGTCGAGCGGGAGAATGCATCATGAGCGCCTTCCCGCAGCTGCTGTTCAAGAACCGGACGCCGGGCAAGAGTGTCTTCATCGACGGTTACCGCAAGTCGGGAGGCTACGAGGGGCTGCGCAAGGCGGTCCGCGAGATGACCCCGGCCGAAGTGACCGGGCTGGTCAAGGACGCCAACCTGCGCGGCCGCGGCGGCGCGGGTTTCCCGACCGGTATCAAGTGGGGGTTCTTCCCGAGCGACAAGCCGGGGCCGAAATACCTGGTCTGCAACTGCGACGAGATGGAGCCGGGGACCTACAAGGACGGGGTGCTGCTGCGGTCCGATCCTCACCAGCTGATCGAAGGGATGATCATCTCCGCCTACGCCCTGCAGACCCCGGTCGCCTATATCTTCATCCGTTACGCCTACGAAGACTGCGCCCGCAACCTCGAGCGGGCGATCGCCGAGGCGAAGGAGGCCGGCTTCCTCGGCAGGAACATTCTCGGCAGCGGTTTCGACTGCGAGATTCATGTGCACCGATCGGCCGGGCGCTACATCTGCGGCGAGGAGACCGCCCTGCTGAGCGGTCTCGAGGGGCGTCGGCCGAACCCGCGCCTGAAGCCGCCGTTCCCGGCGGTGCGCGGGCTGTTCGATCGACCGACAACGGTCAACAACGTCGAGACCCTGGCCAACGTCCAGCATATCGTTACCGGCGGCGCCGAATGGTTCAACTCGCTGGCGTTGACGCCGGAGGGGGCCGGGACCAAGCTGTTCGGTCTCTCCGGGCACCTGGAGAAGACCGAATGCTTCGAGCTTCCGCTCGGCATCACCCTCGGCGAAGTGGTCAACGAGATCGGCGGCGGCGTGCGCGGCGGCAGGAAATTCAAGGCCTGCCTGCCGGGGGGCGCTTCGACCCCGTACCTGACCGCCGGCCATTTCGACGTGCCGCTCGATTTTGAGACCATCACCAAAGCCGGCAGTCGCCTTGGCACGGCGGGGGTGACGGTATTCGACGAAGAGACCTGCATGGTCGCGGTCACCCTCAACCTGATCCGCTTCTTCGCCCGGGAGAGCTGCGGCTGGTGCACACCCTGCCGCGACGGTCTGCCGTACGTCGCCTGGCTGCTCGAGCAGTTCGAGACCGGCGCGGCGACCGAGGAGCACTACGAGCTGCTGAAGAAGCAGTTCCGCAATATTTCCGGCCGCAGCTTCTGCGCCCTGGCCGAAGGGGCGATGGGGCCGGTTGAAGGGCTGTTCAACTGTTTTGAAGATGAACTGATGGATCATGTTAAGAAGGGCGGATGCCCGTTTAGTAAATAATAAAGTCAAAGGCTTTTGCCACGAGGACACTAAGGGAACCAAGAAAGTCAAAAGACTTCAACGGAGAGACGCTGAGGTGGAGAGAACGGAAATAAAAGAGACCTTTTTGATTTTCTCTGCTTCTCTCCGACTCTCCGTTAAAAAAGGTTTTCCAGACTGATCAAATGGTAACGCTGACAATTGACAACCAGACCATAACCGTCCAGCCAGGAACATCGGTTCTCGATGCGGCTGAACAGCTCGGCATCGTGGTGCCGCACTTCTGCTACCACAAGGCGCTCGGGGCGGTCGGCGCCTGCCGGCTCTGCGCCGTCTACGTCGAGACGGGGGAGCGGGGGAGCGTGCAGATGTCCTGCCTGGTCGAGGCGGCGGACGGCATGGTGGTCAGCACCCTCGACCCGACCGCGGT
>JBFHOZ010000056.1:0-12643 GCA_041592975.1 Desulfuromonadales bacterium | reverse complement strand
TGTCCCCGGCCTCGGCCGCTTCCGCGTCAACGCCTTCACCCAGCGCGGCTCGGTGTCGATGGTCTTCCGGTTCATCCCCTTCGAGATCAAGAACATCGAGGAGCTGACCCTGCCGCCGATCATCAAGAAGATCGCCTCCGAGCACCGCGGCCTGGTGCTGGTCACCGGGGCGACCGGCTCCGGCAAGTCGACCACCCTCGCCTCGATGATCGACTACATCAACAGCGAGCGGACGGCGCACATCGTCACCATCGAGGATCCGATCGAGTACCTGCACCGCGACAAGAAATGCATCATCAACCAGCGCGAGGTCGGCTTCGACACCGAGGGGTACGACGTCGCCCTGAAGAGCGCCCTGCGCCAGGACCCCGACGTCATCCTGGTCGGCGAGATGCGCGATTTCGAGACCATCGAGACGGCGATCACCGCCGCCGAGACCGGCCACCTGGTTCTCTCGACCCTGCACACCATCGACGCCCCGGAGACCATCAACCGGATCATCTCGGTCTACCCGCCGTACCAGCAGCGCCAGGTCCGCCTGCAGCTCGCCGGGATCCTCAAGGGGGTCATCTCGCAGCGCCTGGTGCCGCGGGCCGACGGCAAGGGGCGCGTGCCGGCGGTCGAGGTCATGGTCTCGACCGCCCGCGTCCGGGAGCTGATCGACGACAAGGACAAGACCAAGCTGCTGCGCGACACCATCCAGGCCGGCTACACCGCCTACGGCATGCAGACCTTCGACCAGTCGCTGCTCTGGCTGCTGAAGCAGGAGATCATCACCTTCGAAGAGGCGCTGCGGCAGTGTTCCAACCCGGACGACTTCAAGCTCAAGGTCTCCGGCGTCTCGTCGACGTCCGATCTCTCCTGGGAGGATTTCGACAAGGAGAAAGGGAGTGGCGGTTCGGAGGAGCCGGAAATCGAGCGGTTCTGACCCGTATTCCGTCGCCCTCCGGCTCCTGACCCTGCGCGACCGGAGCACCACGGAGCTGGCGGGAAAACTGCGCGAAAGAGGGTTCGGGACGGCGGACGTCGAGGCGGCCGTCGGCCGGTGCGTCGCGCTCGGCTACCTGAATGACGAACGGTTTGCAGCATCCCGCGCCCGGGCACTGGTCGACAGTGGCCGGGCGGTCGGCATCAGGGCCCTCAACGAGCTGAGGAAGGCGGGGATCGACCGGGGCCTGGCCGAGATGGCCCTGGCGGAAGCGGAAAGCGCAGCCGACCTCCCCGCCCTGCTGGACGCGGTTCGCCGGCGCAAGTATCCGGATTTCGACTTCGACCGGGCCACGGACAGGGAAAAGAATCGGGTCGTCAGCTACCTGCAGCGCCGCGGCTTCCCGGTATCGATGATCCTGGATGTTTTGAAGAACAGTAAAAAACAAGAGCCTTAACGGAGAGCCGCAGAGATGGAGAGGTAAGCCAAAAGACTTACAGGGAGTCTCTCTCCACCTCTCCGCCTCAGCGTTGAATATGCTTTTGCAGTTTTATAGAAATTATTAGCGGGGCAAAGGTCCCAAAAGAAGGATACGAACCATGACAGGCAGTGACATCCGCAAACGATTCCTCGAATACTTCGAAAAGCACGGGCACACCGTCGTTCCTTCGTCGTCGCTGGTGCCGCACAACGACCCGACCCTGCTCTTCACCAACGCCGGCATGAACCAGTTCAAGGACTGCTTCCTCGGCGCCGAGAAGCGCGACTACGTCCGCGCCGCCACCTCGCAGAAATGCGTCCGCGCCGGCGGCAAGCACAACGACCTGGAGAACGTCGGCCGGACCGCCCGCCACCACACCTTCTTCGAGATGCTCGGCAACTTCTCCTTCGGCGACTACTTCAAGAAGGAGGCGATCGCCTTCGCCTGGGAGTTCCTGACCCGGGAGATGGGGCTCGACAAGGAGCGCCTCTACGTCTCGGTCTATACCGACGACGACGAGGCGGCCGACATCTGGCACGAGCAGGAGGGGGTGCCGCGCGAGCGGATCTACCGCTTCGAGGAGGACAACTTCTGGGCGATGGGCGATACCGGTCCCTGCGGCCCCTGCTCGGAGATCTTCTTCGACAACGGCGCCGACGTCGGCTGCGGCTCCGAGAGCTGCGCGGTCGGCTGCGACTGCGACCGCTTCATGGAGGTCTGGAACAACGTCTTCATGCAGTTCGATCGCCAGCCGGACGGCACGCTGGTGCCGCTGCCGAAGCCGGCGGTCGACACCGGCATGGGCCTGGAGCGCCTCGCCACCGTCATGCAGAAGGTCACGTCGAACTACGACACCGACCTGCTGCGCGACATCATCGCCTACATCGAAAAACTCTCCGGCAAGAGGTACGGCGACGACGAGGAGAACGACGTGTCGATGCGGGTCATGGCCGACCACAGCCGGGCCACCGCCTACCTGATCGCTGACGGCGTCCTCCCCAGCAACGAGGGGCGCGGCTACGTGCTGCGCCGCATCATGCGCCGCGCCATGCGCCACGCCAAGATGCTCGGCTTCGAGGACCCGGTCCTCTTCAAGACCGCCGGCTTCGTCCTCGAATTCATGGCCGAGGCCTACCCGGCCGAGGCGGCCCGGAAGGACTTCGTCGCCAAGGTGGTGCAGAACGAGGAGGAGCGCTTCATCGCTACCCTCGGCAACGGCCTGCGAATCCTCAACGAGGAGATCGAGAAGCTCGCCCGGTCCGGGGCCAAGATCATCCCCGGCGACATCGTCTTCAAGCTCTACGACACCTTCGGCTTCCCGGTCGATCTGACCGCCGACATCGTCGAGAAGGACGGCCTGAGCCTCGACGAGGCCGGCTTCGATGCCTGCATGGAGGAGCAACGCAAGAAGGCCCGCGAGCACTGGAAGGGGTCGGGCGAGGAGGCGGTCGCCGCCATCTACAAGAAGCTCCTCGAGGAGGGGGTGTCGAGCGAATTCTGCGGCTACCTCGGAACGTCGGAAAACAGCAACATCACCGTCATCCTCAAGGACGGCAGCAGGGTCGATTCCGCCGGCGAAGGGGACGACGTCGAGATCGTTACCGCCCTGACGCCGTTTTACGGCGAATCGGGGGGGCAGGTCGGCGACTCCGGCACCATTTCCTCCGACAACGCCCGGGTCGACATTTGCGACACCCGCAAGCCGGCCGAAGGGCTGATCGTCCACGTCGGCAAGGTGGTCTCCGGGTCGATCCGGATTGGTGACGCCGTCGAGCTGCTGGTCGATCTGGAGAAACGGCAGGCGACGGCCCGCAACCACACCGCCACCCACATCCTGCAGGCGGTGCTGGTCGACCTCCTCGGCGACCACGTCAAGCAGGCCGGGTCGCTGGTCACCCCGGAGCGCCTGCGCTTCGACTTCACCCACTTTTCGGCGCTGACCGCCGGGGAGCTCACCCGGATCGAGGACGAGGTCAACCGCCGTATCCGCGAAAACCGCCCGGTCGACGCGAAAGAGATGCCGGCCGACGAGGCGATCGCCGCCGGCGCCACCGCCCTGTTCGGGGAGAAATACGGCGACACCGTCCGGGTCGTTTCGGTCGGCGATTTCAGCAAGGAGCTCTGCGGCGGCACCCATGCGCAGGCGGCCGGCGACATCGGCCTGTTCAAGATCGTCTCCGAGGGGGGGATCGCCGCCGGCGTCCGGCGGATCGAAGCGCTGACCGGCGAGACGGCTGTCCGGACCGTTCACGAGCAGGAACATGTCATCCGCTCGATCGCCGAGCTGCTCAAGAGCGAGCCGGGCAAGGTCGAGACCCGCATCCGCAGGCTGCTCGAACAGCAGAAGGAGCTGGAGAAGCAGCTGGCGACCCTGCAGGCGCGCCTCAACTCGGAGCGCTCCGGCGAGCTGCTCGACCAGGCCCTCGAGGTCAACGGTATCAAGGTGCTCGCGGCCCGCGTCGACGGTCTCGACGGCAAGAAGATGCGCGAGATGGCCGACCAGCTGCGCGACCGGCTCGCCTCCGGCGTCATCATCCTCGGCGGCGAAAGCGACGGCAAGGCCGCCCTGCTGGTCGCCGTCACCGCCGATTTGACAGACAGGCTGCAGGCGGGGACAATTATCAGGAGCCTGGCCGAGCAGGTCGGCGGCCGCGGCGGCGGCCGCCCCGAGCTCGCCCAGGCCGGCGGCAGCGAACCGCAGAACCTCGACAAGGCGCTGGCGAGCGCAACCGACGTCGTCGCCGCGGCACTATAGTTGATCCACCTTTTCATCGATCCGGACGCGGGGAATACCCCATCAGCTTCAGAGACGCAGGGTTCGAGCAATCAGGGTCGCAGTCTGCATGGTAGCCGTGCATAATAGCAGGGGTGCGCCGCGGATCAGGGTTTTTCGTCGGTCCGGAAGGAGAACGATATGACAGGAAAGATTGTCACCACCGCCGAGCAGGAAGAATACGCTCACCCGAAACATGACCGCTTCTTCCTGCGGGATGTCGTGACGGCCGAGAGCAACCCGGCTCTCTCCGTTCACCGCGGGCGCATCGAACCGGGAGGAGAGATCTTTCCGCACACCCACGATGGCCAGACCGAGACGTTCTACATCCTCTCAGGTTCGGCCGTCTGCACCATGGGGAGCGCCACATCGGTCGTCAACGCCGGGCAATGCTGCGTGGCGCCCTCCGGTGTCACCCACGGCCTTAAAAACGACGGCGACGAACCGGTCGAACTGATGGCCCTGTTCACCCCGCCGCTCAAGTAACGGGAGGACCCTTTGTCCCTCGCCCTGAAAAACAGGGAGGTTCTCGAACAGCGGCAGGAAGGCCCCTCCGTTCTCGTCGTTGATGACGAAGAGGTGATCCGCGATCTTTGCACCCGCGCCCTCAAATCCTACAACGTCATCGAAGCCGGCACCGGCGCGGAGGCGCTGGAACTGCTCGCCCGGGAAGAGGTCGACGTCGTCCTGACCGACATCATGATGCCGCACACCAGCGGCATCGAGCTGCTCCAGGAGATCAAGAGGAGGCAGCCGAACCAGGCGGTGATCGTCATGACCGGCTACGCCGACAAGGAGATCATCCTCAAGGCGCTCAAGGCCGACGCCGACGATTTCATCAGCAAGCCGATCAACCTGCTGCAGCTGCGGACCACCATCGACAAGGTCCTCGAAAAGAAAGCCCTCAAGGAGGAGCTGGTCCAGCTGAAGAGAATGGACCAGATGAAGACCGACTTCCTCGGCCTCGTCTCCCACAAGCTGAAAACGCCGATCACCGCCCTCTCCCTCTTCATCCAGAACCTCGCCCGAGGCGTCGGCGATCCGGACGACCCGCAATTCCAGAAGCACCTGCAGCTGATGCAGGACGAATCCCACTACCTCGTCTACCTGATCCAGGACCTGCTCTACTACAGCGAAATCATTCTCCAGGAGGGCCCGCTCAAGCTGGCCGAATCCGATTTGCGCTCGGTCGTGATGGCCGCCGTCATCGAGGCCCGGACCGATGCGGCAAAAAAGGGGATCGCCCTGGCCAACGAGCTCCCCGAGCAGTGTCCGCCGACCCGGTTCGACCGCAAGCGGGTGCGCTTTGCCGTCCAGGCGCTGCTCGACAACGCCATCAAGTTCACGCCGCCGGGGGGGGAGATCACCGTTTTCGGCGAATACGGCGACACTGTCTGCAAACTCGGCATCCGCGACACCGGCCCCGGCATCGCCGAAGCGGAGCAGCAGAAGGTGTTCGAAAAGTTCTACCAGGTCGACCCCATGCGCTCGGGGCAGGTCCGCGGCTTCGGCCTCGGCCTCTTCTACGCGCGACAGTTCGCCCGGGCTCACGGCGGCAACGTCCAGCTGGAAAGCGAACCGGGCAAAGGGACGCTTGCCTGGCTGATCCTCCCCCGCTAAAATACCGCCTCAAACAGCCGTTTTTCTGTGCATTTAGCCTTTGTCTTTAATATCCCCTGTGATATATTTTTCATTTATTTCTCGACCCGTTTGCGGGAGGTGCCGATGTTTCGCGGAACAACCATCGTCTGTGTCAAAAAAAAAGGTGATGTCGCCCTGGCCGGCGACGGCCAGGTCAGCGTCGGCAACACCGTCATGAAGCATTCCGCCTGCAAGGTCCGGCGGCTGTATGACGGCAAGGTCCTGGCCGGCTTCGCCGGCAGCACGGCCGACGCTTTCACCCTTTTCGAGAAGTTCGACGGCAAGCTGCAGGAATTTCGCGGCAACCTCCCCCGCGCGGCGGTCGCCCTCGCCAAGGAGTGGCGGACCGACCGCGTTCTGCGGCGGCTGGAAGCGCTGATGATCGTCGCCGACCGGGAGAACATCCTGATCCTTTCGGGCGTCGGCGACGTCATCGAGCCGGACGACGGCATCGCCGCCATCGGCTCGGGTGGCTCCTTCGCCCTGGCGGCCGGACGCGCCCTGCTCCGCAACACCGAGCTCGATGCCAGAACGGTCGCCGAAAAGGCGCTCTACCTGGCCGCCGAGATCTGCGTCTACACCAACGACCGGCTGACCGTGGAGACGCTGCCGTGACCAACTTCACGCCGCGCGAAATCGTCTCCGAGCTCGACCGCTACATCGTCGGCCAGCGCGACGCCAAGCGGGCGGTCGCCGTCGCCCTGCGCAACCGCTGGCGCCGGCAGCAGGTCGCTCCGGATCTGCGCGACGAGATCGCGCCGAAGAACATCATCATGATCGGCCCGACCGGGGTCGGCAAGACCGAAATCGCCCGGCGACTGGCCAGGCTGGCCCAGGCCCCGTTCATCAAGGTCGAGGCAAGCAAGTTCACCGAGGTCGGCTACGTCGGCCGGGACGTCGAAAGCATGGTCCGCGACCTCGTCGAACTGGCGATCCTCATGGTCAGGGAGGAGGAGGCCCAGAGGCAGCGGGTCAAGGCCGAGCAGAACGCCGAGGAGCGGCTCCTCGATCTGCTCCTGCCCGGGGAGCCGCAGCCCGAGGCCGGCGAAGAGAAGGGTACGACCCGCGAGAAGCTGCGCAAGCTTCTGCGCAAGGGAGCCCTGAACGAACGCTACGTCGAGCTGGAAACCGAGGACAGCACCTTCCCGTCGATGCAGATTTTCACCCCGCAGGGGCAGGAGGACCTCGGCTTCAACATGAAGGACATGCTCGGCAACCTGTTTCCGAAGCGAACGAAGCAGCGCCGGATGAAGGTCTCCGAGGCGCTGGAGGTGCTGACGAACGAAGAGGCGGAGAAGCTGGTCGACATGGACAACGTCTCGGCTCTGGCCCGCGAGCGGACCGAGCAGAGCGGCATCATCTTCATCGACGAGATCGACAAGATCGCCAGCCGCGAAGGGGTGCACGGTCCCGAGGTCTCCCGCGAAGGGGTGCAGCGCGACATCCTGCCGATCGTCGAGGGGAGCACGGTCAACACCAAGTACGGACCGGTCAAGACCGACCACATCCTCTTTATCGCCGCCGGCGCTTTCCACATGGCCAAGCCGTCCGACCTGATCCCGGAACTGCAGGGGCGTTTCCCGATCCGGGTCGAGCTCGCCAGCCTCGGCGAAGAGGAGTTCGTCCGCATCCTGACCGAACCGAAGAACGCCCTGATCCGCCAGTACACGGCGCTGCTGGAGACGGAGAAGGTGGCGCTCGACTTCACCGATGACGCCATCCGCGAGCTGGCGAAGACGGCGACCCGGGTCAACGAGCGGACCGAGAACATCGGCGCCCGGCGGCTGCACACCATCATGGAGAAGCTGCTCGAGGAGGTCTCCTTCGACGCCCCGGAGATGGCCGGCAAGAAGGTGAAGGTCGATGCCGGCTTCGTCAGCGAAAGGCTCTCCGGGATCGCCGGCGACGAGGATCTTTCGCGATACATATTGTAGAAAAAGGTCAAAAACTTTTTGCCGCCAAGGCACGAAGGCACCATGAAAGTCCAAAGAGTAATACAAAATTAACGGAGAGACGGAGAGCAGTAGAGGGAAAGCAAAGAGCGAAGTTGGTTCGTTGTGGTTTTGATTAAAAAAAGATCATGATTTTTGAATTTCTCTCCACCTCTGCGCCTCCCCGTTAAAATGAATTTGATCTTCTTCGTGTCTAAGTGCCTTCGTGGCCAAAGGATTTTCAGATTATGAAAGAACTGATCGACAAAGCCAGAGTCCTGCTCGAGGCGCTGCCGTGGATCCGGCAGTTCTACGGCAGGACCATCGTCTTCAAGTACGGCGGCAACGCCATGGTCGAGGAGCAGCTGAAGGAGTCGTTCGCCCAGGACATCATCCTGCTCAAGTACATCGGCCTCAACCCGGTCGTCGTCCACGGCGGCGGTCCGCAGATCGGCGAGGTCATGAAGCGGATGGGGCTGGAGAGCCGCTTCGTGCAGGGGATGCGGGTCACCGACTCGGAGACCATGAACGTCGTCGAGATGGTCCTCGGCGGACGGGTCAACAAGGAGATCGTCGGCAACATCAACCGGGCCGGCGGCAAGGCGGTCGGCCTCTCCGGCAAGGACGGGGCCCTGATAACCGCCAGGAAGCTGGAGATGAAGGCGGTCAACCCCGACACCCTGACCCCGGAGATCATCGACATCGGCATGGTCGGCGAGGTCGAATCGGTCAACCCGGCGATCATCCGCTCCCTCGAGGAGAACAACTTCATCCCGGTCATCGCCCCGATCGGCGTCGGCGCCGGCGGCGAAACCTACAACATCAACGCCGACCTGGTCGCCGGCCGGATTGCCGGCGCCCTGCAGGCGGAGAAGCTGATCCTGATGACCGACATCGAGGGGGTCAAGGACAAGGACGGCAACCTGATCTCGACCATCGACGTCAAGCAGGTGCCGGAGCTGATCGGGGACGGGACGATCACCGGCGGCATGATCCCGAAAATCAACTGCTGCCTCGACGCCATCGCCGATGGGGTGCAGAAAGCCCACATCATCGACGGCCGGATGGAGCACGCCTGCCTGCTGGAGATCTTTACCGACAAGGGGATCGGCACCGCCGTCGCGAGGTTCAAATGAGCACTCAACAGGAATGGATCAATCGGGGCGAGGCCTGCATCACCCGGACCTACGGCCGCTATCCGCTGGTTGCCGAGCGGGGCGCGGGGACGCGCCTGTGGGACGTCGACGGCAAATGCTACCTCGACTTCCTCGCCGGGGTGGCGGTCAACAACCTCGGCCACTGCCACCCGAAGGTCGTCGCCGCCATCAGGGAGCAGGCGGAAAAGCTGCTGCACTGCTCGAACTACTTCTACATTCCGCCGCAGATCGAGCTCGGCGAAATCCTGACGGCCAACTCCTTCGCCGACAAGGCGTTCTTCTGCAACTCCGGCGCCGAGGCGAACGAGGCGGCGATGAAGCTGGTGCGCAAGTACAGCGCCGAGAAGCACGGCCCGAACCGCTTCGAGGTCATCACCGCCCTCGCCTCCTTCCACGGGCGGACCATCGGCACCATCAGCGCCACCGGCCAGGAGAAGGTCAAGGCCGGCTTCTCGCCGATGGTTCCCGGCTTCAAGTACGTGCCGTTCGGCGACATCCGGGCGCTGCGCACCGCCATCAGCCCCAACACCTGCGCCGTCATGCTCGAGCCGGTCCAGGGGGAAGGGGGCGTCAACGTGCCGCCGCCCGGCTACCTGCAGGCGGTCCGCGAGGTCTGCGACGAGAAGGACCTGGTGCTGGTCTACGACGAGGTCCAGGTCGGCTGCGGCCGCACCGGCAAGCTGTTCGCCTACGAGCACGAGGGGGTCGAACCGGACGTCATGACCCTGGCCAAGGCGCTCGCCGGCGGCCCGCCGATCGGCGCCATGCTGGCGAAGGAGCAGTTTGCCGCCGCCCTCGGACCGGGAACCCACGGTTCGACCTTCGGCGGCAACCCGCTGATGACCGCCGCCGGCGTCGCCGCGATGAATGTTCTGCTCAACGACGGCGTTCTGGAGAACTGCCGAGAAATGGGCGATTACCTGCGGCAGCAGCTGGTGGAAATGGCCGGCCGCTACGACTTCGTCAGGGAGGTCCGCGGCCTCGGACTGATTCTCGGCATGCAGCTCGACATTGAAGGCGCCGATATCGTCAGCAAGGCACTGGAAAGGGGCCTGCTGATCAACTGCACGGTCGGAACCGTTCTCAGGTTCCTGCCGCCGCTGACGGTCACGAAAGACGAAATCGACGAGGCGATGGATATTCTCGAGGAAATACTGGAGGAAATATAAAAACAAAAAGACTTTAACGGAGAGCCGGAGAGGTTCAGAGAAAATCTTAGCACATTTGGAGTTGATAGAACCCGATGTGGTGATTTTCTCAGTAACCTCTCCACCTCTGCGCCTCTCCGTTAAAATGATTTTTTGTTCTGAAGCCTGAATTGGATCCACTAGGAGTTTTTATTATGCAAAAAGACTTTCTCGCCCTGACCGACTGGAAACGGACCGAGCTCGAGCAGATGTTCGCTCTGACCCGCGACCTGAAGGAGAAGCAGAAACGGGGGGAGCCGCACCGGCTGCTCGAGGGGAAAACCCTGGCGATGCTGTTCGAGAAGAGCTCGACCCGCACCCGGGTCTCGTTCGAGGTCGGCATGTTCCAGCTCGGCGGCCACGCTCTCTTCCTCTCCTCCGGCACCACCCAGATGGGGCGCGGCGAGCCGATCAAGGACACCGCCCGGGTGATGGCGCGCTACTGCGACGGCATCATGATCCGCACCTTCTCGCAGCAGCTAGTCGAGGAACTGGCCGCGTGGTCGGACGCTCCGGTCATCAACGGCCTGACCGACATGTACCACCCCTGCCAGCTGATGGCCGACCTGTACACCGTCATCGAACACAAGGGGACCGGCTACGACAAGCTGACCTACTGCTGGGTCGGCGACGGCAACAATATGGCCAACAGCTGGATCAACGCCGCGGCCGTCTTCGGTTTCGAGCTGCGCGTCGCCACGCCGGACAACTATCGCCCCGATGCCGAGGTCATCAAGCGGGCCGAGCAGCTCGGCGCGAAGGTCATTTACACCTCCGACCCCTTCGAAGCGGCGCGCGGGGCGCACGTGCTCAACACCGACGTCTGGGCCAGCATGGGGCAGGAAGCGGAGCAGAAAGAACGGGAGAAGGCCTTCGCCGGATTCCAGATCAACGACGATCTGGTCGCGGCCGCCGATCCGGACTGCATCGTCCTGCACTGCCTGCCGGCGCATCGCGACGAGGAGATCACCGATACGGTGATCGAGGGGCCGCACTCGGTGGTCTTCGACGAGGCGGAGAACCGCATGCACGTGCAGAAGGCGATCATGGCCACCCTGATGGGGGCGCGCTAGATGCTCTCGGTCACCTGCCCGCACTGCGGCTTCGCCAAGAAGGTTCCGGCCGACCGGATCCCTTCCGGGGTCGTCAGGGTCACCTGCCCGAGCTGCAGGGGATCCTTCCCGTTCGGCCGCAACGCCGCCGATATCCCGGAGCCGCCCGACGAGGAGAGCGGGGAAACAACCGGCAGCGCCGCCCTCAGCGAGGCGGCCGCCCTGCCGAAGGCCGGCTTCTGGATCCGGGTCGTCGCGTCGCTGGTCGACTGCGTCCTGCTGATCGTCCTCCAGGTCGTCCTTTCGGTGCTGCTCGGCATCGTCACCGCCGGGGTCAGCAACGGCATCGACCAGCAGGGGCAGGTTGCCCTGAGCCTGGTCTACAGCCTGTTCGGAACCGTCCTGTCGATGGCCTACTACGTCTTCTTCACCGGCTATTCCGGGCAGACCCCCGGAAAGATGGCGACGCGGGTCAAGGTGATCCGCACCGACGGCGCCGACATCGGCTACGGCCGGGCCTTCTTCCGCGAGGTCCTGGGCAAGTTCGTTTCCGGGATCCTGCTCGGCATCGGCTACCTGATGGTCGCCTTCGACAGCCAGAAGCAGGGGCTGCACGACAAGATCGCCAACACCTATGTCATAAAACTTTAGGCAGTACGAAAACATTCAGGAGACAGACGGCAGGATGAAATCTGCACCCTGCCCGGTCTCGACAACCAATCCAGGAGTTGAAAACACATGTCGAAGCAAGTCAAAAAAGCGGTCCTCGCCTACTCGGGCGGTCTCGACACCTCGATCATTCTCAAGTGGCTGATCGAGGAGTACGGATGTGAAGTCGTCGCCTTCTCGGCCGACCTCGGCCAGGGGGAAGAGCTCGACGGCATCCCCAAGAAGGCCAGGGACACCGGCGCCAGCGCCTGCCACATCCTCGATTTGCGCGAGGAGTTCGTCCGCGATTTCGTCTTCCCGATGTTCCGCGCCAACGCCATCTACGAGGGGCGCTACTTCCTCGGCACCTCCATCGCCCGGCCGCTGATCGCCAAGGCGCAGATGGAGATCGCCGCCAAGGAGGGGGCCGACGCCGTCTCGCACGGCGCCACCGGCAAGGGGAACGACCAGGTCCGCTTCGAGATCGCCTACTACCACTTCGACCCGGCGATCAAGGTCATCGCCCCCTGGCGCGAGTGGGACATGAAGAGCCGCACCGCCCTGGAGAACTACGCCAAGAAACACGGCATCCCGGTGCCGACCAGCAAGAAGTTCCCCTGGAGCTCCGACCGCAACCTGCTGCACATCTCCTTCGAGGGGGACATCCTGGAGAACCCCTGGGCCGAAGCCCCGGAAGAGATGTACGCCCTGACCGTGCGTCCCGAGGATGCCCCTGACCAGGCCGAATACGTCGAAGTCGAGTTCGAGCAGGGCAACGCCGTCGCCGTCAACGGCGAGCGGCTTTCTCCGGCCAAGCTGCTGGCCAAACTCAACGAGTTCGGCGG
>JBFHOZ010000055.1:0-12700 GCA_041592975.1 Desulfuromonadales bacterium | reverse complement strand
GATCTGGGGATGACCGCATACGACGGGGAGAGGGTCAACAACCACCGGATGACGAGGGCGCGGATCGACCGCCTGGCCGACCGGCTGGATGCTCTCTCGGTACCTGAACGGGAAGATTTGCCCGGCATGGAGAAGGGGCGCGGCGACCTGATCGTTCCCGGCATCCGCATCCTGCTGTCGATCATGAACGCAGTCTCCAGAACGGAGCTGATCGCCAGCGATTCCGGGCTGCTCGAAGGGCTGTTGCTGCGGATGGCAGGCCGGCCGCAAGACATTGACAATTGACCTCCCGTTCATTATCATAAGCCGCTCTGAAACGATTCATCCAGTCAAAATAAGTTTCGCTATCCTGTATCGATTAGAAGGCTGAACATGAAAAAAACCATACTTTCGGGCAACGAAGCGATCGCCCGCGGCGCCCACGAAGCGGGGGTGCGCGTCGCTTCCGCCTATCCGGGAACTCCGAGCACGGAAATACTCGAGAACATCGTCCAGTACAGGGAGATCGACGCCTCCTGGGCGCCGAACGAGAAGGTCGCGCTCGAGGTCGCCATCGGCGCCTCTTTCGGCGGGGCGCGCGCCATGGCAACCATGAAGCACGTCGGGCTGAATGTCGCCGCCGATCCGCTCTTTACGCTCTCCTATATCGGCGTACGCGGCGGTCTGGTGCTGGTGGTCGCCGACGATCCGGAGATGCATTCCAGCCAGGACGAGCAGGACAGCCGCAACTATGCCAAGTTCGCCAAGGTCCCGATGCTGGAGCCGGCCGACAGTGAGGAAGCGCGCCTTTTCACCCGCATCGGCTATGAAATCAGCGAGCAATTCGACACCCCGGTGCTTCTCCGCTCCAATACCCGGCTCTCGCACGGCAAGTCGATCGTCAATCTCGAAGATCCGGTGACCGGCCTCCCGGAACCGAAACTGGTGCGAGACCCCGGCAAGCTGGTCATGCTCCCTTCGAATGCGCGCGTGAGGCATCCGATCGTCGAAAAGCGTATCCTCGACCTGGAAGAATGGTCCTGCGACCAGCCGTTTAACCGGGTGGAAGAAGGGGACGTGAAGATTGGTATCATCACGTCGGGGATCGCATACCAGTACGCCAGGGAGGTTTTCCCCGAAGCGTCGGTGCTCAAGCTCGGCATGGTTTATCCGCTGCCGAAACGGATGATCCGCGAATTTGCCGCCTCGGTCGACAAGGTGTATGTGGTTGAGGAGCTTGATCCGTTTATCGAGGAAGCTGTGCGGGCCATGGGTATCGAGGTCACTGGCAAGGATGTCCTGCCGGTCTGCGGCGAATTAACCCCCGAAAGGGTTGATCGCGCCGTCAACGGAACCTCTGCTGTTACGGCTTACACGGTCAATGAAAAGCTCCCCGGCCGGCCGCCGATGATGTGCCCGGGCTGCGGCCATCGCGGTATCTTTCATGTTCTCAAGCAGCTCGGCGCCTTCGTAACCGGTGATATTGGCTGCTACACGCTTGCGGCCTTGCCGCCGCTGAGCGCCATGGACAGCTGCGTCTGCATGGGCGCCGGTATCAGCAACGCGACCGGAGTCGCCAAGGTGCTGCCCGAGAGCGAGCGGCAGAAGGTGGTCGGCGTCATGGGCGATTCGACCTTTCTCCATACCGGCATCAACAGCCTTATGGACCTGGTCTACAACAAGTCAACGGCAACGGTCGTCATTCTCGACAATGCCGCGACCGGCATGACCGGTCGCCAGGACAACCCATCGACCGGCTACACCCTGAAAGGGGATGCCGCCCCGGTCGTCGATCTGGAGAATCTCTGCAGGGCTCTCGGCGTCAAGCATGTTCGAACCATCGATCCGAACGATATCGAACTGACCCGGGCAACCATGCAGGAGATGATGGCGATTCCCGAGCCGTCGGTCGTTATCGCCCGACGCGTCTGCATGCTTGAACGACACGGCAATGCCGAACGGACGGCTCCACTGGTTGTTCTGGAGGACAAGTGCGTCGGCTGTCGTGCCTGCCAGAAAATTTGCTGCCCGGCCATTTCGTGGCGCGAAGGGGCTGGGGAAAAAGGCAAGGGGCAGGCCGTCGTCGATGCGCTGCTCTGCACCGGTTGCAAAGTTTGCGAACAGGTCTGTAAATTCGATGCCTTTGGAGTGATCGATGGCGAATAATGTGAAGAGTATTCTGCTGGCCGGCGTCGGTGGCCAGGGGACCCTGCTGGCCAGTGAAGTTTTGGCCGAAGTGCTGATGCTGGCCGGCTTCGACGTCAAAAAAAGTGAGATTCATGGCATGTCCCAACGCGGCGGCAGTGTTACATCGCATGTCCGGTGGGGTGAAAAGGTTTTTTCTCCCCTGATTCCGGAAGGGACCGCCGATATTCTGTTCGGCTTCGAGATCCTCGAGACCTACCGTTACTTGCCGATGCTGCGTCAAGGCGGGGCAATCGTTGCCAACGATCTCAAAATTGCCCCGGGACCGGTTGCCAGTGGCACAGAGAGTTATCCGGAGGATATCCCGGCCAAGCTGCGGCAGCAGGTCGATGATGTTCTGCTGGTTGACGGCATGGACAAGGCCAGGCAGGCCGGAAACTACCGCACCGTGAACACTGTGCTGCTTGGTGCGCTTTCAAAACGGATGGATATCTCCGAAGACCTGTGGATCACGGCGCTGAAAAAACTGGTGCCGGAGAAGTTTCTCCAGGAAAACCTCAGGGCCTTTGAGCTCGGCCGCCAGGCCTGATACCCATATCTCGGGGACGGGAGCAGCAGATGATCTGGAATGACGAATTTGAAACCTTACCGCGCGCGGCCATCGAGTCTCTCCAGCTGAAAAGGCTGCAGCAGACCCTCCAGCGCGTTTACGCTGCGGTCCCCTTCTATCGGCAGAGCTTCGACCGCGCCGGAATTTCCCCGGAGAGCGTCACGTCCCTGGAGGACCTGCAGAAACTCCCGTTCACCCTCAAGCAGGACATGCGCGACAACTACCCCTACGGCCTGTTTGCGACCCCCCTGGACCAGATCGTCCGCATCCATGCCTCATCCGGCACGACCGGCAAGCCGACCGTCGTCGGTTACACCCGACGGGATATCGACAACTGGTCGGAAATGATGGCCCGCTCGTTTGCCGCCGCCGGCGCCCATGCCGGCGACGTGATTCACAACGCCTACGGCTATGGGCTCTTCACCGGCGGCCTCGGGGCGCATTACGGTGCCGAAAAGATCGGCGCATCGGTCATCCCGATGTCTGGCGGCAACACCAAGCGGCAGATCATGATCATGCAGGATTTCGGTTCAACCGTTCTGACCTGCACCCCGTCCTATTGCCTCTACCTGGCCGAGGCGGCGGCGGAAGAGGGGGTCGATATCCGCGCTCTCCCCCTGCGCGTCGGCATCCACGGCGCCGAACCGTGGAGTGAGCAGATGCGCGACGAGATCGAGGAGAAGCTCGGTATCAAGGCGATCGACATCTACGGACTCTCCGAAATACTCGGCCCGGGGGTCGGCATCGAATGCATCGAGGCGCAAAGCGGCCTGCATATCTGGGAAGATCACTTCATCCCCGAAATCATCGACCCTGACAGCGGCGACGTCCTGCCGCACGGCGAGAAGGGGGAGCTGGTCATCACGACCATCACCAAGGAGGGTATCCCGATGATCCGCTACCGCACCCGGGATATTACCCGGATCATCCCGGAACCGTGCATCTGCGGCCGCACCCATGTCCGTCTCGAGCGGATGAGCGGCCGCACCGACGACATGCTGATCATTCGCGGGGTCAACGTGTTCCCGTCGCAGATCGAAAGCATCCTGATGAAGATCGAAGGGGTCGAGCCGCATTACCAGCTGGTCGTCGACCGGGATGACAACCTCGACACGCTGGAAGTTCAGGTCGAGGTCAACGAGAACATCTTTTCCGACGAGATCAAGGTCCTTCAGGGGCTGAGCAGGGAAATCCGCAACCAGATCAAGGAGCTTCTCGGGGTGACCTGCGAAGTCAGGCTGGTCGAGCCGAAATCGATCGCGCGCAGTGAAGGGAAGGCTCAACGGGTGATCGACAGGCGCAAGGACTCTTAACCGGACAGGGGGTCGTGATGAAGGTAGAGCAGATCTCAATTTTTATCGAAAACAAATCCGGACGTCTCGCCGAAGTCACCCGGATTCTCGGCGAAGCCGGGGTCAATATCCGCGCGCTTTCGCTCGCCGACACGTCCGATTTCGGCATCCTGCGCCTGATCGTCGACCAGACCGACAAGGCCAAGGAAACCCTGAAGACGGCGGGATTCACCGTCAGCAAGACCGAAGTTGTCGCCGTCGAAGTTCCCGACAGGCCGAAAGGTCTGTTCAGCATCCTTGAAGTACTCGACAAGGGGCAGGTCAACGTTGAATACATGTACGCCTTCGTCGAGCGCTGCGGCGAGAATGCCGTCATTATCTTCCGTTTTGACGACGTCGAAGGCGCGATCAAGGTCCTGCTCGATCATGGCGTCAATGTCCTCGAAGGCGAACGCGTCAGCCGGATGTGACCGGGGCGCGACTCTCTTCCGCATTGCGGCTGACGCATTCAGGCTTATCCTCCTCATGCACATCCAGGATCGATTTTGAGTAAAATCTGGGACCCGAAAAATGAATGTCTTGAGCGCGAGCCCTTGCGTGACCTGCAGCTGGGAAGACTCAAGAATACACTTCAGAAAGTATACGCTAACGTACCGTGCTACAAGGATAAATTCAGGACGTACGGAATACACCCCGAAGACATTCACCGCCTCGAGGACCTCTCCAGGCTGCCATTCACGACCAAGGAAGACTTGCGGCTGAATTACCCCTACGGCATGTTCGCCGTTCCGCTCAAGGAAATCGTGCGCATCCACTCCTCGTCCGGCACGACCGGCAAACCGACCGTGGTCGGCTACACCCGCAACGACCTGAACAGCTGGACCGAGCTTGCCGCCCGCTTCATGACGGCGGCCGGCGTCGACGAGAACGACATCGTGCATATCGCCTTCGGATACGGCCTGTTCACCGGGGCCTTCGGCCTGCATTACGGCGCCGAAAGGATAGGGGCCTCGGTCATCCCGATGTCGAGCGGCAACAGTGACAAGCAGATCATGATCATGCAGGATTACCGGTCGACCGCCCTGGTTTGCACACCCTCCTATGCCCTGACCCTGGCCGACCGGATGGAAAAGACCGGATACAAGCTCAATTCGCTGTCCCTCAGGGTGGGGCTGTTCGGCGCCGAACCCTGGAGCGAGGAGATGCGCAAGGAGATCGAAACGCGTCTCAATATCGTCGCGACCGACAACTACGGCCTCTCCGAGGTGATGGGGCCGGGCGTGGCCGGCGAGTGCCTGAACCGCAGCGGCATGCATATCTTCGAGGATCATTTCATTCCCGAAATCATTGATCCGGACACCGGCGAAGTGCTGCCGGAAGGGGCGACCGGCGAACTCGTGCTGACCTGCATCAACAAGGAAGCTTTTCCGATGATCCGTTATCGCACCCGGGACATTACCCAGCTCGACTACGAGCCCTGCGCCTGCGGACGGACGCATGTCCGGATGCGCAAGACCATGGGACGCTCGGACGACATGCTGATCATCAAGGGGGTCAACGTCTTCCCGACCCAGATCGAAGAGATACTGTTCCAGGTCGAGGGGTGCGAACCTCACTACCAGCTGATCCTCGACAGGGAAGGGGCCATGGACACCCTGGAGATCCACATCGAGGTCAACGAGAGGATCTTCTTCGACGAGATGAAAAGGCAGAGGGATTTCGTGAATATTCTCGAGCGAAAAATCGCCTCCGCCCTCGGCGTCGGCGCCACGGTCAAGCTGGTCGAGCCGGCCTCCCTGACGCGGCACGAAGGGAAGGCGCAGCGTATCATCGATCGCCGGAAAAAATAGCGAAAAGCTATCTATCCATATGAAATTCCTCAACAAATAAAAACTGGGAAATGCCGGAGATAAGGCAAATGCAGCTTGACTTTTGCCAGCAAATAACCCATAATCCCACGACTTTATTCGGGGCGTAGCGCAGCCTGGTAGCGCACCTGCATGGGGTGCAGGGGGTCGGAGGTTCAAATCCTCTCGCCCCGACCAAACAGAAAACGGAAGTGATTACGATCACTTCCGTTTTTTTATTGCTTGTAATCCGCGAAATTGAATCTATATTTTTATTATATATTGAACATTTAGCTGCTTTGGCACACAGCGACGAGGTCGCATATGAAAACGACGACCGGCAAAAGATCGGGGCAAGATAAAAGGGTCAACATCAAGCTGGGTGTCAATTTCGGTGTGCGCGACATCAGCAATCTCGGCTTTACCGAGGACATCTCCGCCAGCGGTATCTTCCTGAAGACCGCCCGGGTGTTTCCGGTCGGAACCGACCTGAAGATAGAAATGAAGACCGATCAGGGCGAGCTCATCCGCCTGATCGGCTATGTCCACTGGTCGAAAGAGGTCGCGCCGAATCTTGTCTGGAGCGTCAACGACGCCGGGATGGGCATCCAGATCATCCGCTTCGTCTGCGGCCAGCATGAGTACTTCAAGCTACTGTCGGACAATTGAGAACTTGCCGGCGGATTTTGTTTCATGACAGAAACATGGGGGGCATTATGCTCAGGGAGTGCGGGAGGGGCCGGGTTTCTTGGGCGGGCGTAATCGCCTCGGTATATCGACAGCCACATAACGTCGCATAAGATATATTATGTAAACTTACTTATTGGCAAAGTTGACCATCTTGCTGATGTATGGCTTTGCGTTATTCCTGATTTTTTATGGTGGTTAAGTTTTCGTCAGCTTTTTCATCCCGACAGAACCTGTGGCCTAACACCGAGTCCTGGCGTCACCCTTGCCTGCACGATAAAAACAGCTCAGAGGGCCGATTTCGCAGCCTATAAAATATGCACAGCTCTGTACTTGAATAAAAACGGGCCGGAACACAAAAACTGTTCCGACCCGCGACAATGTTCGGCTATGGCTGTTTACTTGATGTCCGAGATTGTCAGTCCGACACCGGACAGCTTCTGCGTTTCGAGACGAGCGTTCTTCTTGCCTGTCACGGCAACGGGCGCGTCACCATCGAAGTACAGCCGGCCTCCTTGAAGGGTCACGGTCAGCTCCTGTTCGGGGAGATTCCCCTTCTTCATGTTCTTCAGCAGGCCGCTGCTCAGCACCAGCTTGACGGTTCGGGTTTCCCCTTCGGCTATCCAGAAATTGACCGGCCTGAAGGGGTGGTGCTTATCGCCAGAAAGAACCTTGCCGCCGTTCAGCTCGACATGGATCTTCCGCAGCGTCTTTCCATCGTGCTCCCCCTCTTCCGACGGCGCATTCTCTCTGCCAGTGCGGTGTTGAATTTCGTCGTCGCCGTTTCCGTCGTGCTCCTGTTGCACGGACTCCAAGTGCCGATGTCCCAGATTCCCTCTCTGCTCCTTCGGGGTTGGCGGCAAACTCTCCTCCCTGGCGACCGGAGCGGGTCTCTCCGTTGCTTTCTCCCTGACAACGACCCGGGGCGGCGCCTGGACAACCTTCTCCTTGACGATAACTTGCGGCGGCGCCTGAACGATTTTTTCCTTGACGATGATCGTCGGAGGAACCTCTACGGTCCTCTCCTTGATGATGATGGCGGGCTGCTGCCGGCCGTAGCGCCCGGCACGACGCACCGGCACGACGTCAATATCGACCGCGACGCCACGCATATCGAAGGCACCGTGGCTGCTGATGCCGGTATAGGTGATGCCTGAGCCCCAGTCGTCAGTGTAGACCAGATGTGCCGCCCGTCGCGTGTTCTGGCCGAATCGGTCGGTGTCGAGCCAGAGGTGGCGGTTTTCGTAACGTATGTACAGGGTGGCATGTCGCCCTTTCGAGTAATGAATCGGCACCGCCTTGACTTCGCCGTCGGCAATTTTGAAAGTGACCGGCAGGTAGTCGCGCTTCTTGAGGCTCAGCCGCATCTGCCCGCCGTGGAGGGTCACCTCGAGCAGGTCGCCGAAGGTACCGGTGCGCCCGTGGTAGATCAGGTCAACCCTTTCCTGGCGGATTGCCATCTCCTCTTCCAGGCGAGCCTGCCGGGCAGCCTCCTGTTCGGCCCTGATCCGCGCCCTCTCGGCGGCCGCCTGCTGGTAGGCGATCTGCCGCTCCGTGTAGGCCTCCATGGCGGCAATTCTCTCCTGTTCGGTCATCAGGTCCCACCGCTCCTGGGGCACACCGTAGATCATCGGCGTGCAGGCGGCCAGGAGTGCAAGCAACGCACCGGCAACCAGGATGGATAGTGATTTCATCGACACCTCCCGTCGGCTTGAGTATTCAAGGAATTGAAGTTGCGGCGAGTATAGCGGAATCGCTTTGCGCGTGTCAGCCGACATCGACAACAATGTCGGCAGATGTCGACCCGGACGTTACCGTCTCCTAGCCGATATTCGCCAGCTCGAGTCGCGACCCCCAGCGCCTCCTGAGCGTCTCCCGCAGCTGTGCGTATCGATCGGATGACAGGAACTCGGGCAGGTTGGCGATTTCGAAGGCATCAGCCCGCGCCTCTTCGAGGACCTGCGTGTCGCGCAGCAGGTTGGCGATGCGAAAGTCGGGCAGCCCCGACTGGCGGGTTCCGAGGAATTCCCCGGGGCCGCGCATCTCGAGGTCGACCTCGGCGATCCTGAAGCCGTCGGCGGTCTCGCACATGGTCTGCAGGCGCCGCCGGCCGTCATCGGAGATCGCCCGGTTCCTGATCAGGATGCAGCTCGAGGGAGCCGATCCCCGGCCGACCCGCCCCCTGAGCTGGTGCAACTGGGCGAGCCCGAACCGGTCGGCATGCTCGACGACCATCACCGTGGCGTTCGGAACGTCGACGCCGACCTCGATGACCGTCGTCGAGACCAGGATATCGACTTCCCCCTCGTTGAAGGCACGCATGACGACATCCTTCTCCTCCGGCTTCATCTGGCCATGCAGCAGGCCGACCTTCAGATCGCAGAATACCTTCTCCTGAAGATGCCGGTGCGCTTCACAGGCGGCCAGCAGGTCCGACTTCTCGCTCTCCTCGACCAGCGGATAGACGATATAGGCCTGGTGCCCCCGGTGAACCTCATCGCGAATCTGTTCGTAGGCCCTGCCGCGTTCCCTTTCATCAAGTATCGATGTTGCAACCGGCGTGCGGCCCGGCGGGAGTTCGTCGATGACCGACAGCGAGAGATCGCCGAAAACGGTCAATGCCAAAGTTCGCGGAATCGGCGTTGCTGTCATGACCAGCAGATGAGGATTTTCCCCTTTCTTCCTGAGGACGGCCCTCTGCCTGACCCCGAAGCGATGCTGTTCGTCGATGATGCCGAGCCCGAGGCGCCGGAATTCCACCCCCGCCTGAAGGACGGCGTGGGTTCCGACCACCAGGTTCACCGCCCCCTCTTCGATCGCCGTCAGCGCCTCCCGCTTCGCCGGGACGGTCATCGAACCGGTCAGCAGCACAGCTTCCAGCCCGAGCTCCTCCAGCCACGGTGCGAACTGGCGATAATGCTGCTCGGCCAGGATTTCGGTCGGGGCGACAACGGCGACCTGGCAACCGTTCTCAATAGCGACCAGCGCCGCCATCAGCGCCACGATGGTCTTGCCGCTGCCGACATCCCCCTGCAGCATGCGGTTCATCGGGTGGGGTTTCATCAGGTCATGCTTGATCTCGCCGAGCACGCGGCGCTGCGCATCGGTCAGCCGGTAAGGGAGGCGCTCGGCCAGAGGTTTCGTATAGGTGTGATGGACGCTGAAAGGGATCCCCTGTTCGATGACGACCCCCCGTCGCTTGAGCGCCATGCCGAGCTCGAGGAAGAAAAATTCGTCGTAGACCAGAGTACGGCGGCCATTGTCGCTGCCGGCGTTCAACCGGCCGATATCCGAGTCCTCTTCGGGACAATGCACCTGGCGCAATGCTTCCGGGATGGAGAGGAGCTGTCGCTTGCGGGACAGCTCCACGGGGAGGCTGCTCGGAGCCCGGTCGGCAAAACGCTCGACGGCGTCCTTCCATATTTTCCGGGCGGATTTCTGGTGCAGCCCTTCGGTCAACGGGTAGATCGGCAGGATCCTGCCAAAACTTAAAGCATTGCTCGATATATAAGCTTCGAATGTCTCGTTTTCATGAATAAATTCGACATCTGGATGATGCACCTCGCGGACCGCACCGAAGCGTTTGACCTCGCCAACAAAAAACGCCCTGCGGCCAACCGCAAAGCGCTGCTTCATCCAGGGTGTCTTGTAATGAAACCATTTCAGCGACACCTGCCCGGAGCCGTCGCCGACGATCACTTCGTAGATGCGCCGCCGCGCCCGCTGCGTGACCACCTCCCCGGCGGCGAGGATTTCACCGGAAAAGACCTCCTGGACCCCCGCCCTGAGGTCGGCTATCCTGCGGATTTCGCGGCGATCCTCGTAGCGGAACGGCAGGCGGAAAAGAAGGTCTTCGACCGATTCGAGCCCCATTTTCCGCAGCCGCTGCAGGACTGCCGGACCGACACCCTGCAACTGCGACAACGGCACTTCCGAAAGTTCATCGAGCTTTTCCAGAACCGCAACCTCCCGTGTCTACATGAAGGCCCTGATCTCCTTGAGCAGCTCCTCCGGATCGAGACCGTGCGCCATGGCCCCCTTCTCAATGGTTTCATGTTCGGCGCCGCCGCACCCGAGGCATCCGAGGTTGAATTTTTCCATCAGGAACCTTCCCAGGCGGGGATCCATCTTCAGGAGTTGACCGATTGTCGTATCGAGGCAGATTGTTGATTTGCTCATGGTTCCGTCTACTCGTAAACGATACCGGTGACTTCGTAGATCTTGACTCCTGACGGAACCCTGACCTTGACTTCGTCATCGATGTAGTGGCCGATGAGCGCCTTTCCGACCGGCGAAGTAACGGAGATCTTGCCGCGCTTGATGTCGGCCTCGTCCTCGCCGACGATCTGGTAGGTGACTTCGTTCTCGGTGTCGACATCCAGGAGAGTGACCTTGGCACCGAAGACGATCTTGTCGGAATCGAGGCCGGACGGATCGATCACCTGGGCCCGGGCGATCTTGTCGTTGAGCTCCTGAATGCGCCCCTCGATCATCCCCTGCCGCTCCTTGGCGGCGTCATATTCGGCGTTTTCCGACAGGTCGCCATGGCCGCGCGCCTCGGCAATGTCCTGAACGACCTGCGGGCGTTCGACCCGGATAAGGTGCTTCAGCTCCTCCTGGAGTTTCTGGTACCCATCCGGGGTCATCGGTACTGAGTTAGACATCCTCAACATCCCTTTCAATAAAATGACCGGGCGGGGTTAACCCCGCCCGGTTTGAGAGCGAACGTTCTGATTTCCTTAACGAGAAGGATAATACTCCTGAATCGGCGTCGAGTCAAGGCTTTCCCTCTTCATCGCCAGGATGCCGTCAACCGCAGCCCTGATCCCCGCGACCGTCGTGAAGTAGGCGATATTGTTCATCAGGGCGGAGCGCCGGATGGAGAAGGAGTCGATGATCGACTGGGCGCCGAAGGTCGTGTTGAAGACCATGGCGATCTGCTGGCTCTTGATGGCGTCGACGCAGTGCGGCCTCCCCTCCTTGACCTTGTTGACCCTCTCCGCCCCGATCCCGTGATCCTGCAGGAAGGTCGCCGTGCCGCCGGTCGCAACAATGTCGAATCCTGCCGCGACGATCTTCCGGACCGGCTCGAGGATGTGCTTCTTGTCGGAGTCCTTGACGCTGACGAAGACCTTGCCGGACATCGGCAGGTTGACCCCGGCGCCGAGCTGCGCCTTGGCAAAGGCCTTGCCGAAATCGAAGTCGATCCCCATGACCTCGCCGGTCGATTTCATCTCCGGACCGAGCAGCGTATCGACTCCGGGGAACTTGACGAACGGGAAGACCGACTCCTTGACGGAGATGTGCTTCGGCACGATCTCGTCGTGAATGCCCAGCTCATCGAGCGACTTTCCGGCCATGACCCGGGCGGCGATCTTGGCGAGCGGCCTTCCGGTCGCCTTCGAGACGAAGGGCGCCGTGCGGCTCGCTCTCGGGTTGACCTCGATCAGGTAGACGACTCCGTCCCTGACCGCGTACTGAATGTTCATCAGGCCGCGGACATCGAGTTCTATGGCCAGGGCGACCGTCTGGCGGCGGATTTCGTCGACGATGTCACTTGCCAGCGAATATGGCGGCAGCACACAGGCCGAGTCGCCGGAGTGGATGCCGGCCTCCTCGATGTGCTGCATGATGCCGCCGATGACGACGTTGCGGCCGTCGGCCAGGGCGTCGACATCGATCTCCACGGCGTCCTCGAGGAACTTGTCGACCAGAATCGGGTGTTCCGGCGAGGCGTCGACGGCGAACTTCATGTAGTTTCTGAGCTGTGCGACATCGTAGACGATCTCCATCGCCCGGCCGCCGAGAACATAGGACGGTCGGACGACCACCGGGTAGCCGATCCGATCGGCGACCTTTTCGGCCTCCTCCACCGAGCGGGCGATGCCGTTGTCCGGCTGTTTCAGCCCCAGCTTGTTGAGGAGGTCCTGAAAGCGCTCGCGGTCCTCCGCCCGGTCGATGGCGTCCGGGCTGGTGCCGATGATCGGCACCCCTTCCCTCTCCAGGGCCACCGCCAGCTTGAGCGGGGTCTGGCCGCCGAACTGGACGATCACGCCGTCCGGCTTCTCGGTATTGACGATCTCGAGGACGTCCTCGAGGGTCAAGGGCTCGAAATAGAGCCGGTCGGAGGTGTCGTAGTC
>JBFHOZ010000054.1:0-12704 GCA_041592975.1 Desulfuromonadales bacterium | reverse complement strand
CGTGCATATGCGTTCCGGCACGGCTGCCGGCCTCGGCGCCGTGCTGCTGGTCGCCGCCGGCGGCTACCTGATGAACGGAGCGGGCGCTATGCTGGCCTACCTGCTGCAGTTCGGGGTTATCTCGGCCCTGCTGCCTCTGCTGCTGCACAGGGGATGGGCGTGGGACCGGGCCGTCGCCGTCACGGTCGCAGCCGTCATGCTCGGATCGATGCTGCTTGTCGCCGGCTATGCCGGCGTGACCGGCAGCTCGGTCGCCGAGCTGGTCGACGCCTACGCCAAGAGCGAGGCGGAGCAGGCCGTTTCGGTCTATGCATCATCGGATCTGCCGCCGGAACAGATGGAGGAGCTGACGGCCGCCGTCAACGAGATGGCCGACATCCTCCGCTACGCCTATCCCGGTCTGGCGGCCGTCGTGAGCGGTTTTCTGGCGCTGCTGGCTCTCTGGGTGCTGCACGCGCTGGGCCGGGGCCGCTACACCATTCCGGGGAGCTCCTTCGCCTCGTGGAAGGCTCCGGAGCTTCTGGTCTGGCCGCTGATCGCGGCGGGTTTCGTCTTCGCCCTCGCCGGGGAAGGCCTGAAGCAGGTCAGCGTGAATCTGCTGATCGTCCTGCTGCCGGTCTATTTTTTACAGGGGCTGGCGGTCGTGACCCATTTTTTCAACCGGCGCAAAGTCCCGCCGATCATGCGGGGGCTGGGTTACGTCCTGATAGCGCTGCTCAACCCGATGCCGATCGTCATCACCGGTATCGGCGTGTTCGATCTCTGGATCGATTTTCGCAAACCGAGAGTAAAATCGACATAAGTCTTTTTTTACGGAGGATAGAACCATGAAGGTTATTCTGAACGAAAACATCGAGGGGCTCGGCAATATTGGCGACCTGGTCAATGTCAAGCCGGGTTATGCCCGCAACTACCTGCTGCCGCGCAACATGGCGGTCGTCGCTGACGAAAAGAACGTCAAGCAGTTCGACCACCAGAAGCGCCAGGCGGAACGCAAGCTGGAAAAAATCACCAAGGAAGCCGAGATCGTCAAGGCGAAGATCGAAAAGGTCTCCTGCGTGGTCGCGCACCGCGCCGGCGAGGAGGGGAAGCTGTTCGGCAGCGTGACCAACATCGAGCTGGCCGAAAAGCTGGCCGCAGCCGGCGTCGAGATCGACCGCAAGCACATTCTTCTGTCAGAGCCGATCAAGACTCTCGGCGAGCACGACGTTACGGTCAAGCTGGATGCCGGCGTCACGGCGACCCTGAAAGTTGTTGTTGAAGCGAGCGAAGAAGAGTAATATCTAGCTCTGTTGCCACATAAGGAAGAAGGGGGCTCCCCCTTCTTCCTTTCCCTGCCTTTGTCGTCCGGGAGAGGTGCATGGTCGAAACGCCATCCCATCGTTTGCCGCCTCAGAACCTCGAGGGTGAAATGTCCGTCCTCGGGGGGGTCCTGCTGGAGAACGAGGCCCTGAACAAGGCCCTCAAGATTCTCCGCCCGGAAGATTTCTACCGCGACAGCCACCGCAAGATTTTCAACGCCCTGATCGCGCTCTCCGACAAGGGGGAGCCGGCCGACCTGGTGACCCTGACAGCCGCCCTCAAGGAGAAGGGGGACCTCGACGCGGTTGGCGGCTCGGCCTACCTGTCGACCCTCGTCGACTATGTGCCGACGGCTGCCAACATCACCTACTACGCCAAGATGGTCAAGGAGAAGGCGATCGCCCGCCGGCTGATCACCGTGGCGACCGATATCGCCACCAGGGGGTACGAGGGGGGAGAGATCGAGGGGACGCTCGACTGGGCGGAGAAGTCGATCTTCGAGATCGCCGGCCTGCGGATCAAGCCGTCGTATTACTCGACCAAAGAGATTCTCAAGGATACCTTCAAGACGATCGAGAAGCTCTATGACCGGAAGGAGAAGGTCACCGGCGTGGCGTCCGGCTATATCGACCTGGACGACATGACCGCCGGTCTCCAGCCGGGCGACCTGGTCATCGTCGCCGGGCGGCCTTCAATGGGGAAGACCGCCTTCTGCCTCAATGTGGTCGAGCACGCTTCGGTTCACCTGGAGGAGCGGGTCCCGTCGCTGATCTTCTCCCTCGAGATGAGCAAGGAGCAGCTGGTCCAGCGTATGCTCTGCTCGATCTCCAGGGTCGATGCCAGCCGCCTGCGGACCGGCCACCTCGGCGAATCGGACTGGCCGAAGCTCACCAGCGGCGCCGGTCACCTCTCGGAGGCGCCGATCTACATCGACGACACCCCGGCCATCTCGATTCTCGAGCTGCGGGCGAAGGCGCGACGCCTCAAGGCGGAGAAGGACATCGGCCTGATCGTCATCGACTACCTGCAGCTGATGCAGGGGAACAATCCGGAGAGCCGGCAGCAGGAGATCTCGGAGATTTCCCGCTCCCTCAAGGCGCTGGCCAAAGAGCTCGAGGTGCCGGTGGTGGCGCTGTCGCAGCTGAACCGTTCCCTCGAGAGCCGCACCGACAAGCGGCCGATCATGGCCGACCTGCGCGAATCGGGCGCCATCGAGCAGGACGCCGACGTCATCATGTTCGTCTACCGCGAATCGGTCTACTGCGAAGCCTGCAAGAGCAAGGAGAAGACCTGCGAGAAAAACCATGAGCAGGATGCCGAGATCATCGTCGGCAAGCAGCGTAACGGCCCGATCGGCACCGTCCACCTGACGTTCCGCGGCCAGTATACCCGCTTCGAGAATCAGGCCAAGCGGCAGGAGGGGTATTAGCGAAGACGCGACATGCAAGGGAAAGTATCAAGGGGACAGAATTGAATTCTGTCCCTTTTTCCGTCGGTAGGAGACGTGGGTGAAGCCGGCATACTGTTCTCGGCCGGTCTCCTTCCAGTCGTCCAGCGAGAACTCCGGGAAGAAGGTATCCCCCTCGAATTCCCCCTCGATCCAGGAGATGTGCAGGTGGGTCGCCAGCGGCAGCGCCGCCCGGTAGATCTCCCGGCCGCCGATGCAGAAAATGTCCCGGCCGGTCTCCCCGGCCCGCAGCAGTCCGGCGGCAAACGTCGGGAAGGACTCGACGCCCGGACCGGGAAATCCTTGCGACGCAATGACGATGTTGAGGCGGCCGGGCAGCGGCCCGCCGATGCCGGCGAAGGTCCGCCGCCCCATGATGACCGCCTGGCCGAGCGTCAGCCGGCGGAACAGCCTGAGGTCCTCGGGCAGGTCCCAGGGGAGGCTGTCGCCGGCGCCGATCAGCCGGGACGTGGTCATGGCGACGATGATATGCAGGTCGCGGCTCGGGCGCATAAACGGTTCCTCCGGAGGTTGTGCCGACAAGGTTCGTTGATCCTGCCGCCGCTTGTCAAGGCCGAAAGGGATGTTAAAATTTACTCATTCGAAATTTCGATGGAGGGCGGTCATGGGAATCCAGGTCGAGTTCAGGGATGGGATGCAGGGGGAAGTTCCGGAAGCCGTACTCGATCGGCTGATCGAGATGAACCTCATCGCCAGGTTCAGGCGGTCATCCGGCTGGGCGGAGCTGGGCCGCGACCCGGTCCGGCGGCGCCCTCCGGCGGTCAGCCTGCCGGAGCGGAGGGCGTCGATGCAGACCCTGAACAGCGCCGGCTTGATCCTGCCGCGCAGCAGCGACATCTGACGCCCCGGCTTCGCGCGCATCACTCGGGCCTGATATCCAATGCGGATGTCCGGCCCGTTTTGTTGCGGGGCGGCGAGAAAGGAACCACCGTCAATGGAAACGGCCTGCGCCGACCAGCCTTGCCTCCCAGTACGGGTTGTCGAGGCGGGCGATCGAGACCTGCTTGCCGGAAGAGGGGGCGTGAATGAAATTCCCCCGGGCGGCATAGATGCCGACGTGTGAAATCTTGGCTTTCGAAATGGAGAAAAACAGCAGGTCGCCCGGCTGCAGCTGGTCGGTGCGGACCTTCCTGGCCTGCCGGAAAAGCTGCCTCGAGGAGTGGGGAACGGTGACGCCGATCTGCCGGTAAACGTAGCGGACCAGTCCGCTGCAGTCGAATCCTTGGGGCGACTCGCCACCGTAGCGGTACGGGGCGCCGAGCATCTGCCGGGATATGGCGACGATCGTCTCGCCGGGGTTGTCGTCGTGCCGGGTCACGACTCGGGAGGATCCCCCCGCAGTACACCCGGAGGCAAGGGCAATAACGGTGATTAAACCGAGAAGGGCCGCTCTTTTTCGCCATTCAGCCATGACCGTCTCCTTTGAGAGGTGATGCCAGCCTGAGACAGCAATAATTATTCCGAATTTTCAGGAGCGGTTGATCCGGAAGCGGATCGGTACCCGGACGGAGCCTTCGACCGGCTGGTGACCGACTCTGGCCGGTTCGAACCGCCACGTTCTGACGGTCCGGGCCGCCGCCCGGTCGAGGACGGGATAGCCGGAACTCCGGGCGATGCTGACCTTGTCGACGGAACCGTGGCGGTTCACATCGACCCTGAGCCAGACCTCCCCCTCCCAGCCGTAGCGCAATGCCTCGTCGGGATAGCTCGGTGCCGGATTGGCGGCGGTGAGCGGCGCGGCCTCGGTGGCCGCCCCCGGCGCGATGCCGACAGCGGCAGGTCTTGCCGCCGCATTTGATGGTTCGGTTCTTGCTTCATCCCTGAGAGCCTCCCGGGCAGCGTCCGGGCGGAGCTGCTCTCCGGTACGGGCGGTTGCTTCCGTCCGTTTGGTTCCGGCCGGGGCGCGCGAGAGGGCCTCTGGAGGTGACCCGGGACGGGCCGGCTTCTGCTCCGGGAGCGGCTGCGCACGGCTCCGGTCGCGGGAGAAGTCCTGTTCGATGCGTGGCAGGACCACCAGGCCGACTTCGATCGTATTCTCCCGGTACAGCGTCTCCTGCTCTCCGGGTCCGGCCCAGGTCCCGAAGAGGGCGGCGTGGGCTGCCAGCGACAGGGCGGTAAAAAATGTCAGCGGCTTTGAACTCATGATCGTCCCGGAGGTTGCGGCGTCGAGTGTTCCAGAGAGCATTAGAAACGATAACGGGCCGCAGGTCAAATCATTCGTCACCGGCCCCGATTGTTGGAAGACTGTAACGAATCGATTTTAAGTTGTGTTTTCCCGGCATGCCTGCTAGTTTCTGCTGGATTGTTGAGTTGCACAGTGTTTTTATTGCCTTTCGCCTGTCATGCATGATGGAACCCGAGTCGACACATAATTCACGCGGTCTTGCCGTGCGACTGCTGCTTGTCTTTCTCCTTCTCCACGGGGGCGTCCCCCCGGTGGCGGCCGACGAAGTCCCTGCCGTTCCGGCCATCGAGCCGGTAGTGGTGACCGGGACGGTGGCGAGCGATGTCTCGGGCATGTCGGTATTGGGAAAAAAACAGATTGCGACCTTGCCAGCCGGCGATGGAAATGTTGGCGACCTGGTCAAGCTCATGCCGGGAGTGCAGATCTCCGATTCGGCCAACACCTCGTTCAAAGGAGGGGAAATCACCCCTCCGCTGTTGTCCATTTCGGGAGGAAGGCCCTACCAGAACAATTTCCGCATCGATGGCATGGGCAACAACAGCCTGATTGATCCGATCGAAGACAACCCACACAAATTTGATCGCCTGCCCGGGCATCCGGAAGAGATATTCCTCAATTCACGCCTGGTACAGACTGCGACAGTCTACGACCACAACGTGCCGGCGCGTTTCGGCGGGTTCTCGGGCGGTGTTGTCGACATTGAGACGATCGATCCGGCGGATGAATTCAGTGGCGCAGTTTACTACAAGACGACGCGGGACACCTGGACCGAGTTTCACATCGATCCGGATGAACAAAATGATTTTGTCCAGTCAGCGACCTATGTTCGGCAACCGGTATTCAGGAAACACTCTGGAGGATTCGACGTCTCTGCTCCGCTTGCAGCGGAAACCGGTCTTCTCCTGTCCTATCAGTTCCTCTATTCCGAGATCCCGCTGGTTTTTTTGAATGAAAAAACGGACCAGCGCCGTTTCAGCCAGAATCTTCTGGCCAAACTGGTGCATGAGCCGACAGAGACGGACCGGTTTTCCCTGCAGGCGATCTACAGTCCGTATGAAGGAAGATATTTTACCAAAGACACCCTGCGAGGTGATTTCACCATCAAGGGGGGCGGGATGTCCCTGTCCGGCGGGTATGAGAAGAAAACCCGCGTAGGCAGTTTTGAGTTTGCCGCCGGGGTCCGAACCAGCGAGAACTCGCGCGATGCGGAAAAAGATTTTTTTACCTGGACGAACAGCCCGAGCAAAAACTGGGGGTCTCTGGTCGGAAGCAGTACCAGCAAGGAAGGGGGCTTCGGAGATATTGACATCATTCAGGACTCTCTGGAAGCCACGATCGACTATTCGTCGCCAAAATTCGAATCCGGTGACGGTTCCCACGTGGTGAGCGCCGGTTTGGCCTTTCTATCGACCCGCGGACGCTATGATCGTCATCAGACCAGTTATTCGTATCGCACTTCAGTGCCAAGTTCGCCGCCCGAGCCCGCAACAGCTTGTGGGGCAGACACCGTTGCCTGTCTCCCCGCAGAGCAGTATCTGCGACGCCGTTCGGTCTATGGAGAAAGTCACTCCAGCGCCGAATTGAATCAGTTTGCATTCTACCTCGAGGACCTGTTCCGCTTTCGCCGCATGGAAATCAGGCCCGGGGTTCGTTTGTCGCAGGACGATCTGATGGATAATTTCAATGTCGAGCCCCGCCTGGCGGGCGCTTATGATCTGTTCGGTGACGGCGAAACCAAGTTCGTCGGTGGATGGAATCGCTACTATGGCAGGACGCTTTTGACGTATAAGCTGCGTGAAGGGATTGCCCTGCAGGAGCTGCAGTCGAGGACAACGGTTGTCGACAACACTTCAGAATGGACGACAACCAGCACCATTCTTGCCGGTGACCAGTTTTCCAGGCTGAAAACACCTTTTGTGGATGAAATCGTTGCCGGAATCGATCACTATGTGTGGGGCGGCACCGCATCGCTCAGGTATCTCCAGCGCGATGGAGAGGACGAATTCGCCCGGGAAAGAGACCCCTTCGTCAGCGGCGTCATTCGCTATGCCCGGTTGAACAACAATGGCAAGAGCCATTATGAAAGCTGCCGGTTTTCATGGGAGCGGCAGTGGCAATCGCAGTTCCTGGGATTCAATATCACTTACGAAAAAGCGACAACGACTCATGGCGATTATGACGATACGCTCCTTGTGGACGACCTTGACGACCAGGTATGGTTTGATGGCGGGCTGATTTACAGGGATGAGCTGCCGCGCGAAGACTACAACCGCCCATGGGAGGCAAGCCTGCTCTATTCAGTCAGTTTCCCGGGCGATGTTACTTTTTCCAACGTGACCCATTTTCGTGACGGATACAAGAACATCGAGGATAGCGGCAGTCAGATCGATGTCGGTGGAACGTTTTATGACGTCTATGCGGAATTCAATCGCTCGAGCTCGACGATATTCGACTGGAGAGTCGACTGGATTCCGACAGTTGTTCCGGGAAAAAGTTTGACCCTGACTCTTGAAGTATTCAACGTCTTTGACAAGAAAGTCTTTGTCGGAGGTGCCGATGACGAATACGAACTCGGCCGCCAGTTCTGGCTCGGCGCCGAGTACCGCTTCTGAAACGACCGTCTCCGCCTACCGGCCGACGATTGTCACCGCGCCGACGAATTCGGTCAGCTCCCCCCCCTCGAACAGCGCCAAGTTGTAGGCTCCCGGCCGGCCCTGCGGCGGGATGTCGATCGTCGTCGACCGGCCGTTACGGGTCCGCGAATACTTGTTGGCCGGCAGCTGCAGGGCGAGGTTCTGCGCTGCCGGCAGGACCGTCATCCCCTTGAGGCCGTTTGCCAGAACGGTCCTCTCGCCGCCGGGGAGGATGTCGTGGCAATTGCCGATGGTGTCGACGACCACCCGGGGCGCCAGCCTGTTGCCTCCCAGTTCGAAGAACCAGAGCCGCCCCTGCCGGGTCGCAGCGTAGAGCTTTCTGCCGTGCGCCGCCACTGATAGCACCTCGCCGTCGATATTGACGATGTCGGCCAGCCGCGGCTTCCTTTCGTCGGAAATGTCCAGATGGATCAGCTGCGCTTCACCGGCCGCCAAAAAAGCGGCACCGTCGGTGACCGCCACCTGGTGGAAGCGGGCAAGTTCCTGCAGCGGCCAGGGGAGTGGGAGGCGGCCGATTTCGACCGGTTTGGCCGGGTCCGAAACGTCGATGATATGCAGTCCGGCCTCTCTGGAGGAGGCGTAAATCCGGTTTCCCCGATGGGAAATCCGGAACAGGCCGGGCAGTTCCAGATGGCCGACGAAGATCGGTTTCTGCGGGTAGGTGGTGTTCAAAACCAGCAAGCCGTCGTCGGAGGAGGCAATGTACACCTGCCGGCCGCCGTCGCCGGCGATGTCGCGGAGATAGCCCGGGTGGGTGACCGGCTCCTTGAGTCGCGGCTGCTCCGGGTTGCCGATGTCGACAATCTGCAGACCCTCCGCAGCGCAGGCGAGATAGAGATAATCGCCGACCCGCACCATGTTCTGCACGATCCCGGGGATCGCCAGCGTTGCGATAACGTGCGGCAAATCGTCGCCTTCCGCCTGTCTGGCGACGAAAAGGCCGTGATGCGTCGTCGCCAGGAAATAATAGGGCTGGTCGGCGATGATTTTCTCAAGGTTGCCCGGCAGGTGCAGGCTCTTGAGCGGCCTCCCCCCCGGGAGCCTGCCGGGATCGACGACCTGCATTCCTGACAGCCCGCCGGCCAGGTAGGCGATGCCCGCGGCGGCGGCGATGCCCCGGGGCGTGAAGGAGAGATCGGCGGAAATGTCCCGCGCCGGGTTTTCCGGGTCGCTCAGGTCGTAGGCGAAAAATTCCTTTTTGCGGTTGGCCAGGTAGGCCTTGCCGCTGTCTATGGCGATCGTCTCCAGGCTGGTCTGCTCGGGATCCGACGGAATCAGCCTGGGGTTGTCCCGCTCGCGGATGTCGACGACCTGCAGCCCCTCATCCCGCACCGGCAGGTAGATGTAGTCGCCGTGCAGGGCCATCTCCCAGGCTTTCCCTCGCACACTGGTCGTGCTGGCCAACGTCGGCGAATGCGGTTCCGATACGTCGTAGATGCGGAGATGGTTCTCGCCCGTCGAGAGGTAGAGGGTGTCGTTTTTTGCGGCAAGTCCCCATGTTCCGTCTGCGGCGTGGAGCGTTGCAACGTGTCGCGGCGTGCCGGGATCGGCGGCGTCGATGACCAGCAGCCCTTTTTTGCCGGCGCTGGCGTAGATCGTCTCCCCGTGCAGGGCCAGTTTCAGCAGCGGGGTGCCGGGTGTCTCCAGCTGCGCGATCCGCGCCGGGTTGTTCGGATCGCTGACGTCGATAATCTGCAGGCCGCCGCCGGCCGCCGCCACGAAGAGGGTGGTGCCGTTCAGTTCGAGATCCCAGGCGTTTCCCGGGATCGGGATGGCACCGACCAGCCGCGGCCGCTCCCGGGTGCCGATGTCGACGATCTGCACGCCGGAGAAGCTGTTGGCCAGATATGCAAGCCGGCGCTCTTGATCGATCAGGATGTTTTCCAGGTTTCCCGGAAGGTCGAGGGAGCCGACGACGGCGTGACGGTTGCCGTTGTCCGGGACCATGGCAGCGTGAAGCGCCCCCCGTTTCTCCTCGAGGTCCAGGGATATCTGCAGAGACTCGCCGGTAAATCCCGTTACCGGTGCCAGAAGCCTGGCCTCATTTCCGGCGCTCGTCGCCTTGCCGGGCGTGATGATCCCGGACAGCGCCAGAATCGCCAGGGCCGACACGGTCCCCCAGAAGCAGACGAAAATGACGAGCCTGCCCGGTTTCATCCAACGCTCCGGGTTTCCTGCGGCAGCCATTTCGATATGATATCGAGCAGCTGCTTCTGCCGGAACGGCTTGCTCAGGTAGTCGTTCATCCCGGCCTCGAAGCAGCTGCTGATGTCCTCCTTGCGCACATGGGCGGTCAGGGCGATGATCGGGGTCCGGCACTCTTCCTCCCGAAGGGTGCGGGTGGTTTCGAAACCGTCCATCCCCGGCATTTCGCAGTCCATGAAGATCAGGTCGTAGCTGTTGTCCCGGAGGGTCTCGATCGCCAACCTGCCGTTCTCCCTGATGTCCAGGTCGCAGTCGGCCTTGTCGAGGATCAGGCGCAGCAGCTGCTGCGTGGTCAGGTTGTCCTCGACCAGGAGGATGCGCGGCCGGCGACTGGCGGTCATTGCTGCCGTTTGTTCGCCGGAAAGAGGCTCGGCGACCGGTACGGAATCGGTATCATCCCCGGCGACCGGCAGATCGAGGACGACCCAGAAGGTCGACCCCTTTCCGGGGGTGCTCTGCAGCCCGCAGGTGCCGCCCATCAGGTGGGTCAGCTGCCGGACGATCGCCAGGCCGAGCCCGGATCCGCCGAACTTCCGGGTCATGGTGTTGTCGGCCTGGGAGAAGGATTCGAATATTTCATCCTGGGCCTCCCCCGGAATGCCGATGCCGGTGTCGGTGACGGCCAGCCAGACGGTTCTTTCCGAAGATGCACCCGTACAGCTGGCGGTCAGGACGACTTCGCCCGCGGCGGTGAACTTTACCGCATTGCTGACGAGATTGATCAGGATCTGCTTGATGCGCAGCGGGTCGCCGAGGAAGCGTCCGCTGCAGTTGTCATCGATATGGCAGGAGAGGCGCAGCCCCTTCTCGGCGGCCTGCCTGGAGAAGATCGAGATCGCGTCCCGGCAGAGGTCCCGCAGCGAGAAGCGGATCTCCTCGAGTTCCATCCGGCCGGCTTCGATCCGCGAAAAATCGAGGACATCATCGAGGATGCCGAGCAGGGTCTCTCCCGATTTCTGCACGGTCAGGGCCAGGCCCCTCTCGCTTTCCGGCAGGGGCGCCTCGGTCAGCTGCTCGGCCATCCCCATGATGCCGATCATCGGCGTGCGGATCTCGTGGCTCATCTTGGCGAGGAACTGCGACTTCGCCTGGCTCGCCTCTTCGGCGACCCGCTTGGCGGACTTCAGCTCCCGGATCGCCTGCTGCAGTTCGGAGTTCGTCTGCGTCAATTCACGGGTTCTCTGCAGCACGAGCTCCTCCAGGTTCTGGCGATACTCCTCGAGCTGATTGTCGCGTGCCTGGATCTGTTCGAGCATGCTGTTGAACCCGTTGACCAGGTCTCCGACCTCGTCTTTGGTGGTCAGAAGATTCGCGCGAATGGAAAAATCGTTGCTGGTGGTGACGCGGTCGACGGTTTTCGCCAGATCCCGGATCGGCCGGGAGATGATTTCCTGCATGCGGGACGTGAGGAGGAAGGCGATCAGGGCAAGCAGAAGAAAGACGGCGACGGTCGAGGCGATAAACCGGTAGATGAACTGGTAGAGGCTGGCAAGGTTGACCTGCAAACTGATGACGCCTTCGGTTCCGCTGTCGCCGTTGATCGGCGCATGGTAAACCAGCTTTCCGTGGCTGAAGGCGTGGCGGCTCCGGCCGCTCTCCAGGGTCCACAGGACGTCCTCCCGGGAGATGTCGAGGATTCTCTTCGCGGTTCTTTTCCCCGGGCCGTCTTTGAAGAAATGCGCCAGGGGGGTACCGTCCTTCGAGAAGACGTATGCCGCCGAAATTTCGGGCTCGTTTTCCAGCGAGGAGAGGAGTTGGGTGACGACATGCTTGTGCCTGAGGGTGACGGCCGTCTCGAGGTTGGTGCCGAGGATCCCGGTGATCGTGGCAAGCCTGTTGAGGGTCTCCTGGCGGTATGAGGCGACCTTGGAGAGGACGAAGGAGCCGGAAGCGAGCAACAGGACGATCAGGCTGATCAGCATGATGATCGCCGTCAGCTTCTGCTTCAGGGTCGCGTTGGTTGTCAGTCTCTTCAGCAGGCCCATGTCGTCCGTTCAGCTGGTCACTTCCTGATGTCGATGTCGAGCATCTGGATTTTCTTGCGCAGGGTGTTGCGGTTGATCCCCAGGATTTCGGCGGTACGCACCTGGTTGCCGCGGGTCTTCTCGAGGATGATCCGGATCAGCGGCCGCTCCATCTGGTGCAGGACCATGTTGTAGAGATCGTCGAGCTCGTTGATGTCCATCTGCGCAAGGGAACTGTGCAGTTTGCCGGCGATCAGGTTCTCCAGGGAGGTGTCGCTGTCACGGCTCCCGGCGGCGCCGGTCAGGTCGGGGAAGTCGTCCGGGGTCAGGGCATTGTCTGCCGAGAGCAGGACCGCCCGCCGGATCGCGTTTTCGAGCTGGCGGACGTTGCCGGGCCAGTCGTAGCCGACCAGCAGCTTCAGGGCGTCCTCGGTGCATCCGTCGACCTCCATGCCGAGCTCGTCGTTGGCCCGGCCGATGAAGAAATCGACCAGCAGCGGGATGTCGGCCTGCCTCTCCCGCAGCGGCGGCAGCGGAATCGGCACGACATTGAGGCGGTAGAAGAGGTCCTCGCGGAAGGACTTGCTGCGGACCTTTTCCTCGAGGTTCTGGTTGGTCGCGGCGATGATCCGGACGTCGACCGGTACGGTGTTGCTCCCGCCGGTCCGGGTGATCTCCTTCTCCTGCAGAACCCGCAGCAGCTTGGCCTGCAGCTCCAGCGGCATGTCCCCGATCTCGTCGAGGAACAGGGTGCCGCCATGCGCCTGTTCGAATTTTCCCGCCCGCCGCCTTTCCTTCCTCCCAGGCCCGCAGCGCCAGCGCGGCGTTGCCCGCGAGGTCGCCCACCGTCGCGTTCAGTTGCGCAAGTGTAAGCCGGAACCTTTCCGCCATGCACGTTCTCCAGGACCATCATCGGTCCAAAAAAT
>JBFHOZ010000053.1:0-13008 GCA_041592975.1 Desulfuromonadales bacterium | reverse complement strand
GAACATGTCCGGGGCGGGCCGGAAGCGGATGCGAAAGGTCGTCGCTCCCGAGACGACCAGCGCCTCTTCACCGGCGTCTTCCGTCTCTTCGGCTTCGGGCAGCAGAGCCTTGAACCACTGCACGATCTCGGCGACCTCTTCCGGTTCGGCTCCCGACGCCCCTTCGGGGAGGTGGGCCAGGGTCTTGATGACGTCCTTGGCGGCGAGGGTCTGGTTGATCAGATCGCGGGTGACCTGCAGTTCGCCGTCACGGACCAGCTCGAAGGCGGTCTCGATTTCATGGACGAAGTTCGATATCTGGTCAAGGCCGGCCATGGCGCCGGACCCCTTGATGGTATGAAGGGCCCTGAAAACCGAATCGACCGCTTCGGCATCGGCGGGATTCTCCTCGAGCTCGAGCAGGCTGTTCTCCAGCTCGACAAGGAGCTCGTCGACTTCCTCCCGGAATGTCTCCAGGATCTTGTCGATCATACCAGCACCATCTTGACGACCGCGAGCAGCTGCTCGGGGCTGAACGGCTTGACGATCCAGCCGGAAGCGCCGGCCGCCTTCCCTTCCTGCTTCTTCTTCTCCTGCGATTCGGTCGTCAGCATGATGATCGGCACAAACCGGTTGGCCGGGTCCTTGCGGACCTCGCGGATCAGCTCGATGCCGTCCTTCTGCGGCATGTTGAGGTCGGTGATGACCATGCTGACCTGCGTCTCCTTCAGCTTGTCGCAGGCATCCTGGCCGTCGACCGCCTCGATCACCTCGTAGCCGGCGTCCTTCAACGTGAAACTCAGCATCTGCCTGATCGTCGCCGAGTCGTCAACCGTCATGATCTTCTTGCCCATTTGGTAATCCCCCTTTCGCTCCTTCGCCTTGTTGCTGTCTCAATTCTGGTTTACGATCCACGGGCACTCGACGCTGTCATCGAACCAGCAGCCGACATGCACATCGAGCCCCGACTCCTTGATCAGCCGGGTGAACGCTTCCGGTTTTTCCCCCTCCAGCTCCAGTGTGTGCCCCCGGTCATGCACCGACCGGTGCGCCGAGCAGAGCAGCTGGATGAACGACAGGTCGACCGCATCGACCGCATCGAAACGGAGAACGACATTCCTGCCCGACGCGACCGCTTTTTCCAGTTCCGCCTTCACCCCGGCTGCCGACTGCAGCGTCAGGTCGCCGGACAGCACGTGGACGCTGTCCCCCGCTCCTTTTTTCTGGCCGCTCTTTTTTTCAGCACTCATCGTCACTCTCCGTCAAAACAGCTCGACATTGCTGCCGAGATCATTGGCCGCAGGCGTCTTCCCGGCAGAACCATCCTCCCGGCCCCGGCTCTCGGCCTTCGATTCCTTCCCCTGCCGCAGGACGCGCAGGTGGATGTCCCGTTCGCTCTTCATCGAATAGCGGTTCAGCATCTCCTTGAACAGCGGTATATGCTGGACCTTGTCCAGGATGTTTTCGGCGCACGGGAAATGCTCGATGATCACGTTCAGGTCGGCGATCGAATCCTTGAGGATCGCGTTGACCTGCTCATGGATGCGGATGTTCGCAGCGGTATCGGCAATATCGACCGCCAGGGTGCCGGAGGTGTTCTCGATACTCCCGAGCAGAACGGCCATGCCGCTGTTGCGCTGCCGCAGTTCGCCGAGGATCTGCTCGGCATCGCCGGTCAGCTGGTCGACATCCCGCCCCTTCTCGAGCGCCCCGCGAATATCGCTGCCGCCGAGCGCCTCGGCGTAATGGGTAATCTGCTTCAGCCCGCTGGCGAGGGCCTCGGTCTGCGTCAGCGCCTCGTTCGCCAGATCCTGGATCGAATCGGCGATGACGCTGAGAGAGCTCCCCCCCCTCTTGGCATGAACAGCCTCGACGCTGGCGTTGAGCGACAGGACTTTCATTTCGGCGCCGAAGCGCTCGATCTCCTCGACCAGGGTCGACATCTCCTCGGCGGCGCAGACGACGTTGACCACCGTCTGCAGCGATTTTGTCGCCGTTTCGGCGTTTTCGACGAGAATCGACGCCACCGATTCGATCGCCGGTTCAAGGGCGGAAAAGTAGGTCGCACCATCCTTCTCGGTCGCCCCGGCCAGTTCGCAGGTGTCCTGGGTCAGTTCGGTGACGCTCGCCGAGAGCGCCTGAAGGCTCTCGATGATGCGCCAGACCGCCGCGGAGAGCTCGTTTCCGGCATGGCTCAGCTGTTCGACCTGGAGACGGCATCCCTCGGCAACGGCCAGTTCGATCGTCTCCTTCATGGCGGCGTCGGCGTCAAAGGAGTTGACGATCTCCCTCCCGAGGGATTCGATCGTCTGGCCGACATGTTCGATCTGCTGACGGGTGATGTCGTGAAACTGCATCGAGGAGACGATCTCGCCGATGCTCGTGGAGATATTGGCCGAGCATTTGGCGATCCCTTCCGACCTGCTGACGGCCCTGTCGTGGTTCGCGCCGAGCTCGACCAGGACCGAGCGGGCATGGGCGACGGCATCCATCGCCCGTGAGGACTGGCCGTTGTTGAGCGCCGCCTCGTTGCGCAGCGCTTCCGTACTGAGTCTCTGCAGCAGGGCGACCTGTTCGACGATCGCCTCCATGTTGCCGGCGATCTGCACCGCCAGACGGCGGAGGCTGTCCGACAGGACCGAGCTGTTTCCCGAGCCGCTCTCGACGTGGCTCGAGCATTCCACCCGGGTGGTAATGCCGACGACCTGCAGGGTCTTGGTGATTTTCTGGAAAGCCTTCAGCGGATCCTTCAGGTTGTCGAGGGACGTGCAGATCGCCTGCAGCGACTGCTCGTTCTTCTCCGATGACCCCCTGATCTCACCGAGGAAAATACTCATCCTCTCGACCAGCAGCTGCAGCCGGGCGACGTGCTCGGCGGCGCTGTCGCCGAGAAGCTGTTCGGTGATCTGGCCGGCAGCACGGGACACCTCGCTCGCCCGGTGGTAAAAACCCTGCAGCAATTCGCCGATCTGCAGAAAGGAATTCTCGGTCAGGGCGTTGAGCTCGACCAGCCGCCGGCCGGGGGAGAGAAGGCAGCTCTGCCAGTCGTTTCGATTCCACCTGGCAGGTGGGCCGCTCACGTTCTTGTCATGTCCTGCCGCTGTCGCCATTGTATACGCCTTTATTACCCCGGATGGGGATCGCCACATTTCGATGCCGCCGGCACCGGCTCAATCGAAAACGCTCCTGATCAGACCGGAAATCTGCTCGGGCACGAACGGCTTGACGATGAAGGCCGAAACGCCGGCAGTCCTCGCCTCTTCCCGGCTCTTTTCGTCAACCTCGCCGGTCAGCATGATGACCGGCAGAAATTCGTATTTGGGACGACTCCGGACAAACCGGATCAGGTCAAAACCGTCCAGGTTGGGCATCTTGAGATCGGTGATAATCAGGTCGACCGGGTTCGATTCGAGGCACTTGACCGCGTCAACGCCATCGTTCGCCTCGATGATCCGGTATTTCTCCTGGCCCAGGGCAAAACGGATCATCCGGCGGACATAGGCCGAGTCGTCGACGACCAGGATTGTCCGCAGCCTCTCTCCGTTTCCGCTTTGGTTCGGCACACGCATGCCGAGAATGATAATCAACGAACGTGCCAAGCCGGAGTCGTCGACCCAAGAAAATCAAGCGCCCTGAAAATAAGCCCAAATATCGATAACTTACGAAAAAGAGATTCATGGTCCGACACGAAAAAAGGGGCCTCGGGCCCCTGGTTGCACAAAAGCAGGTGTGCCAGCGCACCGGCTGGCACACCTGCAGGTCACAACAATGTGCCAGCGGCAGTGAGATTTCACACCTCCTTGTCGGTAATGTCGAACTCGTCGATTTTCCTGTAGATTGTCCGCCGGCTGACGCCGAGGATTTCGGCGGCGCGGCTTTTGTTCCCCTGCGCCTTGCGCAACGCCTCGATGATCCCATCGCGGCTGTCGGTGTCGGCCGGCAGGCTGCGGTCCGATTCGTCGAGAGCCTGGAGCAGGTCGTCGGGGAGGTGCCGGGTCGAGAGGATGTTCTCGCGGCAGACGATAAAGGCGTGCTCGATGACATGCTCCAGTTCGCGGACATTCCCCGGCCAGTCGTAATGCATGAAGCACTCAAGCACGCTGTCGGAGACGCCGGCGATCTGCTCCTTCTTGAACCGGCTGCCGAACTTGCCGATGAAGTGCTCGACCAGCTGGGGGATATCCTCTTTCCGCTCCCGGAGCGGGGGGAGACGCATCTCCACGACCTTGAGCCGGTAATAGAGGTCCTCACGGAACGCGCCGGCCTGCACCAGCTCCTTCAGGTTCCGGTTGGTCGCGGCGACCACCCGGATATCGATCTTGATCGGGTCGTGACCGCCGACCTTCTCGATCTCCCGTTCCTGCAGGACACGCAGCAGGCGAACCTGCATGGCCGGCGAGATATCGGCGATCTCGTCGAGAAAGATGGTGCCGCCGTCGGCCTGCTGAAACCGGCCGACCTTGTCCTGCAGCGCGCCGGTGAACGAACCCTTGACATGCCCGAAAAGTTCGCTTTCCAGCAGGTTTTCCGGCAGGGCGGCACAGTTCACCTTGACCAGCGGCCGGCCCGAACGCACGCCACGAAAGTGCAGCGATTCGGCGACCAGCTCCTTCCCGGTACCGCTTTCGCCGAGAATCAGCACGGTCGAATCGACGTCCGCGAGGGTCTCGATCAGGCTGTAGATCTCCTGCATCCTCCGGCTGGCGCCGATCATACGGTCGAAATAGCGCCGGTCGGCCAGATCCCGCTCCAGCGAATCGAGCCGGGTTTCGTCACGAATGGTCAGCACCGCCCCGAGCGGCTTCTCCGATTCGTCCAGAAGCGGGCTGGTCGTCAGACTGAGGACCTTCGGCGCGTTTCCCCGCAGGGACATCTCGACCCTGAAGATATCGGTCGGCTTGGTCGTTTTCAGGCTGTTTCTGACCAGCTCGATGCAGGCCGGGTTGTCGACGATCAATGCCTCCAGGGGCGAGCCGATGGCGTCTTCACACTCGAAAATAAGCCGGGCCGACTCGTTCAGGTCGGTGACCACCATATCCTTGTCGACGGTGACGATCCCCTCCTTGACGCTGGCAAAGATTGCCTTGAGCCGGGTCTGGAGGATCTCTTTCTGGTCGAGAAGCTGCTTGTGGGCCAGCGCCGACCGGGTCAGGCGAAGCAGGGTTTCGTGGCGGACCGGCTTGGGGATGTAGTCGTAGGCGCCGAGCCGGACCGCCTCGGTAGCCGTCGACAGCTCGGGGGAGCCGGTGATCATGATCACCGGACAGTTCGGCAGCTTCTCCTTGCAGATGCGCAACAGCTCGATGCCGCTGTCGGCGCCGAGCATGATGTCGAGATAGATCAGGTCGAACTCGTGCCCGGCGAGCACCTGTGCGCACTCGCGGACGGAGCTCGCCGTCGACACGTCGTGCCCCTCCTCCCGGAGGAAAGCATCGAAGGTGAAGCGGATGCTCTCCTCGTCATCAACAACCAGTATTCTTGAATTCATTCCCGATTCCTGTCAGTGGCCGGCAGCTCGATGGTGACCTCGGTCCACTCCCCCTCGATGCTTTCTATGCGGATGTCGCCGCTGTGGTTTTCGACGATTTCGTGACTGATGCTGAGTCCGAGGCCGGTCCCGACGCCTGCCGGCTTGGTCGTGACGAACGGATTCATGACCTTCTCGAGCAGCGCCGCCGGGATGCCGATGCCGTGATCCCTGATTTTGAACTGTACGTATTCCCGGTTTCTCCTGGTGACCGCCCGCATCGATATCTCGATGATTTTCCGCTCGTCGCGCAGGGGAAATTTTTCGTTCAGGGCGTGGCGGGAATTGCTCAGGACGTTGAGCAGCAGCTGCTGAATCTGCTGCGCCCGGGTCGAAATCCTCGGCAGGTTTTCTTCGCTGTCGATCTTCAGCAGAATTCCCTCTTTCCGGATCTGCGCCTCGGTCAGGGAGAGCGCCTCCGACAGGACTTCGCCGGCGTCGGCGACTTTGACCTCCGGCCCCCCTTCGCGGGCGAAGAAGAGGAGATCGCGGACGATGACGGCGATCCGCTCCCCCTCCTTCATGATCCGCTCCGCCAGCTCGGTCTCAAGGCCGGATTTCTGCAGGCGGTTGATCAGGATCTGGGCGTAGTTGATGACCCCGTTGATCGGGTTGTTGATCTCGTGGGCCACCCCGGCGGCCAGTTCCCCCAGCGAGGCGAGCTGCGCCGTCCGGATATGCTGCTGCTGCAGCTGCTTGCGTTCGGTGATGTCGTGGAAGGTGACGACCATGCCGAGCAGTTCGCCGTCCTTGACAATCGGGTGGCCAAAATACTCGACGTGAAACCAGGAGCCGTCCTTGCGCCAGAAAATGTCTTCCTTCGAGATGGTCGTCCCCGGGTGCATGTTGGCGATGGAGATCGGTGAGTCCTCCGCGGTCAACGGTCGCCCCTCGGGCGTCGAGTGATGGATGACCTCGTGCATGTTCCGCCCGAGCAGGTCGTCTTCGCTGCCGAACCCGAGCATCGCCAGTCCGGCGGGGTTGCAGAAGGTGCAGTTTCCGTCCGTGTCGGTGCCGTAGATCCCCTCGGCCGTGGAGTTGAGCAGCAGGCGGAACTGCTCCTCGCTCTCCTTCAGGGCCTGTTCGGCCTTCTTGCGCTGGGTGATATCATCGGCGATGGCAAACGTCTGGTCGATGACGCCGTCGGCATTCCTGATGCCGACGGCGGAGATACTGACATGAACCGTCTTGCCGCTCTTGTGAATATAGCGCTTTTCCATGGACAGCCGCCGGAATTGTCCAGCCAGCAGTTGTTCCATCTTCTGCCGGCTTTCCTCGACGTCGTCCGGGTGGGTGATGTCGACCCAGGTCTTCCGGGCCAGCTCCTCCCTCTCATAACCAACGATCTCGCAGAGGCGGTCATTGAACTGGATGAAGCTGCCATCCCTGCTGCGCAGCGACATGCCGATCAGGCCGAGCTCGAAGTAGTTCCGGAAGCGCTCCTCGCTCTCGCGCAGTGCCGCTTCGGCCTGTCTCCTTTCGGTGACGTCCCTGGCCAGGGCGAGGAACAGCGGTCGGTCTTCGAAGGTGAACGACCCGAGCCGGACCTCGACCGGGAAGACCGTGCCGTCCTTGCGCCGGTGTTCGCCGTCGAGGGTGACGGTTTCGCCGTGCCGGACCGAGTTCCAGAGCGACACGAGCTGCACCGGGTCGTGGGAGACGTCGATATCTTCGACCGAAAGGCCGAGCAGCTCGTCCCGACTGTAGCCGAGGGATCGGCAGGCCTGCTCGTTGACCTCGAACAGCCGCCCGTACTGGTCATGAATGAAGATGGCGTCGGCCGCCTGTTCGACCAGGGAGCGGAAACGGATTTCGCTGTCACGCAGGGAGATCTCCGATATCTTCCTCTCGGTGATATCGAAGATGACACCGTACAGCCGGGACGGCGTGTCGTTGTCGTACACCAGGTTGACCATGTTGCGGACCCAGAGCAGGATGCCGTCGGAGTTGATCATGCGGAACTCGAACTGCGGCGACAGGTTCCCCTGGCTGAGCCCCTTGAGATAGTCGGAAACCCATTGCCGGTCGTCAGGGTGGATGTGGGTCTTCCAGAAATCGGGTGAATCGAGCCACTGCCGGTAGCTGCAGCCGAGGATCTCCTCGCAGTGGTGGCTGACGAAAACGAACCGGTTCGTCTTCAGGTCGAATTCCCAGACGATCCCCTCGATGGAGTTGACGAGGTTGCGGAAGCGCTGCTCCCGCTCGACGATGGAGTTCTCCCGGTCGCTGACCGCCGTGGCCATCAGCCGGAATCCGGCAGCGAGCTCATCGAGCTCGCTGTACGACTTCTTCGGCAGATCGACGTCATAGTCGCCATCGGCCAGGCGGCGCATGCTGGCGACGAGCGCCGTCATCGGCGACATCACCTTGCGGGAGTTCACCAACGCCAGCACCGACCCGACGACGAGCGAGACCAGAAGGGTGTAGACCATGAAGTTCTGGACGTTTTCGACCGGGGAGAGGACAACCTCCCGGGTCCGGGCGACCCAGACGACCCAGCCTGTGCCGGGAATTCTGGCGACGCTTTCAAGCAGCGAACTGTCCTCGTGGACGTGCAGGGGTTCTTCGGTGCCGGTCTCGAGGGCCCTGACAACCTCGGGGTGGAACATCATGCTCACCCGCTGCAGGGCCATCTCGGGGTCGGAATGGGCGATGAGTATCCCCTTGCGGTCGATGATGGCGAAGCTCAGGTCCTTCAGACGGTTGAGGCGGGACACGATTCTGTTCAGATTCGCCAGGGAGACGTTGCCGACCAGGGTCCGGTCGTGCACCTTCACTCCGACGGTAATCGACGGTTCGCCGGTCACCACCGATATGAAGGTGTCCGACCAGCCGACCTCCCCCGTACGGCCCGGACGGGAAAAAAGCTCATGGGAAGAGAGGTCGATGGCGTAGTAGTCCCGTTTCTGCTGCTCGAGCTTTTTGCTGACGCCGAGGTGCGCGACCCGTCCGGTTTCGTCGAGAAGGTAGATCGACTCGAACAGGCCGGATCTCCTGACTTCGTGCTCCAGGTAGTCGTCGAGGCTTCCGACCCCGGGCACGCGGTCGGCGACAAGGAGGTCGCGGATATGACCGAGCACCTGGACCGGCTCCTGCAGGAAAACTTCGGTGTCCCCCTTCAGCTCGTTGACCAGGAAGCGGTTGTCCCTGACGACCTCGTCCAGCAGGTAATCGCGGACGTAGGTCAGGGTGAGGACGGCTAAGATGCAGGTCGGCAGCGCCGCCGCCAGGACAAAGTTGAGCAACAGGGCCCGCTTGAGGGTGATCACAAAACGCATTGGCTAGTCGATGACCTTGAATTGGCCGTTCACGATGACCGTCTGGAACAGCTCGCGCGACACGTCGCCGTACGGATCGAACGCGATGTCGGATTGCAGCCCGGCAAATGTCTCCATGCCGAGCAGCGTCGTTTTCAGGCTGTCCGGCGCGGGGTTCCGGCTGATCGCCGCCAGCAGCAGCCTGGTCGCATCGTAGGTGAGAACCGAGGCGAAGGAGGTGTCGTAACCGAACCTCTTGACAAATTTTTCCCGAAACGCGAGATAGAGCGGCCGACGGCTCTCGGCATTGAAGCTGTGAAACGAGACCAACCCCTCGACCGCCCGGCCGCCGTAATGGAGCAGATCGCTGGTGAAGGACCATTCGCTGGTGAAAACCGGCACCCGGTACTCGAGCTTCTGCAGCTGTTGCGCGATCAGCGCGGTGTCGATGGCACTGGCCAGGACCAGCAGGGCGTCCGGCTTGTGGTCGACGGCATCCCGGGTCAGTTCGAAAAAGCTCAGGTCGGGGGCGCCCGACTTGAACTCCCGGGCAAAAACGATGCCCCCCCCAAACGCCGCATAGGGGGTCTGGAACTCCTTCACCCAGCTCTCCGTGAACGCCCGGTTGTCGATATCGTACAGCACCGCGAACCGCTTCAGTCCCATGTCCCGGCAGGCCAGTTCGGCGATCTTTTCGGCATTGTGGCGGATCGAGGCGGTCACCCGGAAGAAATGGTCATCCTTGCCGCTGAAATAGTTCGACTTGGATGTCGGGCTGATCATCACGCGGCCGGCTTCGTTGATGATCGGCAGGGTGGCGGCCGTCATCGAGCTGGTCATGTGCCCGACGATGGCGACGACATTTTCGGCGAGGAGCTCCCTGACCGCAGCCCTGGCGGTGTCGGCGTCCTGCTTGTCGTCCTTGACCGACAGGACCACCTGGCGACCATGTATGCCGCCGGCCCGGTTGATCTCTTCGACGGCGAAGAGCGCGCCGTCCCGGCCGGCGATACCGAGCCCGGCCACCCGGCCGGTCAGGCCGCCGACGAAACCGATCCTGATCGGCTCCTTCTCGGACTGGCAGCCGCCGGACACCAGGAGTGCCGTCGCCAGACAGGCGACCATGGCCCTGCCGATACGGGCCTTGCGATCTCCCCTCGATTTCCCGGCACACTCCATGGGCACACCTTCCCTCACGACAAGCTGAACGGACCGCCGCGCAGCTCGTCCCGACCAGGTCGTCGGCATCGGCACGTCCCGGCGACGTCCCGGTCCACCGTCGCCAACCTCGCCATCTTTACCCGATAAAATCACATATTAACAATAATGCCTTGAAATATCAGCATGATTTTCATCCGGACCGACAATCGGTCCGGCTTGCCGGAAATCCCCGGCGGACGTCCCTCGCCCGGAGCTGCGGTCGACATCTGAAGCCGGTAGATGGCCGCATTTCTCGGCGGCCCACAGAAAAAAAACCGGGGCCCTGCCTTCAGCAGGAGCCCCGGTTCCACAACGCATGCGACCAGCTTTACTGCCTCCCGGTCAGGTCGACGCCCTGCCGCCGCTCTTCTCCAGAACCTCGAACCCCGGTTCCATCTTCCGCTTTTCGCGCTGCTCATCGACCGCTTTCAGCGGCACGATTTTCGTCCCCTTCCGGCCGTTGCCGACCTTGAATTTGCCGATGGCGTCGAGGAGCAGCCGGGTCTGCTCGTTCAGCTCGGTCGAGGCCTTGCTGACCACAGAGGTCGATTCGAGATTGGCCTGGGCGGACGTTCTGATGCCGGCCACCGCGTCGACGATCTGCTGACTCTCCTGGCGCTGCTCCTCGCACGCCATGTTGACCTTCTGGATCATGCTGTTGACCTCCTCCATCCCGGCGGCAACGTTGCGGCTGGCGTCGCTCTGCTCGCGGGTCGAGGATTTAATCTTGCCGGTCAGTTCGCGCATGTTTTCCGCCACGGAGATGATCAGCCTGCTGCCGGCCTCCTGCTCGCGGATGGCGGTGACGATCTGGTTGACCATATCGGAGACGCGCTCCATGGCGACGCTGATCAACTCCCCCCCCTTGACCTGCTCGCGCGTGGCGTTCGATATCTTGCCCATCTCGTCGGCAACCTGCTGCGAACCGGAGACGATCTTGGACAGGGCCTCGCCCGACTGCAGCGACAGGTTTTCCCCCTCGGCGATACTCTTTTCCGCCTCGAGAATCGCATCGACGGCATTCCGGCTCTCGGCCTGAACCCCCTGGATGATCGCGACGATCTCCTTGGTCGAAAGCGAGGTCTGGTCGGCCAGCTCCTTGATCTGGTCGGCGACGACGGCGAAACCGCGGCCGTGTTCACCGGCCTGGGCGGCGATGATCGCCGCGTTCAGGGCCAGCAGGTTGGTCTCGTCGGTGAGGTTGTCGATCACCGAGAGGATATCGCCGATGTTCTGGGCCTTGTCCGAGAAGGACCTGATCGCCGTCGACGCCTGGTGGGAGGATTGCTTGATTTTCGCCATCCCGGCAATGGTCGCCTGCACCGCCTTCTGCCCCGCCTCGGCATCCTGACGGACGCTCGCCGTGATGCTGGCGGTGTCGTTGGCCCCCTTTTCGACCTGGCGGATGGAGCTCTCCATTTCCGCCACCGAGGACGCGGTGACGTCGGCCTCCTCCTTCAGCCCGGAGATGCTCTCCGAAATCTGCCGGATGTTGCTGGCGATCTCGATGATCGACGAATTGACGTTGTCGGCCGATTCCGAGAGGTTTTCGACGTTCTGGGCGATCTCCTCGGTGCTCGCCACCTGCTCGAGGATCGAGGTCGTGACATCCTCGGAGGTCGATGAAATGATCTCCATGGACCGGGCGACCTCGCCGACCGACGTCGTGATCCTGTCGACCGCCGCCGAGGTCTTCTTGACCTCGCCGACCTGGCCGTGCGCCGCCGTGTCCACGCGTCTCGCGGTTTCGCCCAGGCTCGCCGAAACATCCGCCATGGCATCGGACGAGCCGCTCACCCGGACGACCATATCCCGGAGGTTGTCGGCCATGTCGACGATCGCCTTGACCAGGTCTCCGACTTCCCCTTCCGCCCTGATATCGGCCTTCCTGGCGGCATCGACATCGCCCTCGGCGAGGCGGTCGGCGAGTTCCTGGACCGCCCTGATCGGCCTGATCAGCAGCCGCGAAGAGGCGAAATTGACGATGAACGCCGAGAGGCCCAGCACCGCCAGGAAGAGAATCAGGATCAGGTTCGAGGTGTTGTTGGCCACCCCCTTGCCGGCCACGATCTGGTCCTCGACGGCGGCAATATGAGCCTGGTTGATTTCGTAGATCGTCGCCGTCAGGCTCTGCTGCAGCTGTCCGATCTTCCGGATCTCGTCCTGAATCGTCGCCATCTCCTCGCCTTCGGCCAGCAGGGTGTAGTATTTTTTCGCCGCCTGCCGGTAGGCGTTGTAGCTCCGGCGGAATTCAAGCAGGTCCTTGTGCAGCTGCGCCGATTTGATCTCTCCGCCGGAGGTGATGTCAACCATGTCGTCCAGCAGGTCGGAAACGGTGCCGCCGAGGATATTGGCTTTTTCCAGGGCTTCTTCGTCGGCGAGCAGGAAGGCATCCTCATAAAAATTTATCTGTTTGCCGAAGATGTTCTGCACTTCGATCCCCCTGAGGGACAACGGGAAGCGGACGTCCCGCAGGTCGCTCAGATTACCGACCAGCCTGTTGTTGGCGTTGAAGGTCACGATCGTCGCCACCATGAAACCGATGGCGACGACCCCGACACAGATCCAGATCTTGAACTTGATGCTGCGGAAAAAGCGCATACGACCTCTCTTCGGACTCCTGTTAATTGACGTCCAGTTTCTTCACCGAGCCGTCGAGGGACGAGGCGGAGATGTAGCCGATCGACCCCGGCTGCGCGGCGACCGCGCTCTTCATCTCGGCATCGTTCGAAAAATCCTTTGGCGGCAGCCCGGTACCGGTGAAGAGCGACTTCTTCCAGTAGGTCGCGTACTGTTGCGACGACTTGCGCACCATCTGGTCGAGGAACGATTCGTGCGCCGGAGATTCGCTCTGGGTGTAGACGGTGACCTTGGAGCCGTCGCTCCAGCTGGTCTGCTTGCCAAGATAGTAGTTCTTGATGTCCTTGGCCGACAGGGTGGTCGCCGGGTTCGATTTGTGGGTAATCACCACGTAGTCGGCCGCCCGGGCGGCCGAGCCGGCCAGGGAGAGCGCAAGCACCAGGACAATTGTCAGATATCTCATCG
>JBFHOZ010000052.1:0-13024 GCA_041592975.1 Desulfuromonadales bacterium | reverse complement strand
TCCTCTGGCAGTTTCCGGATGTCCGGTTCGACAACGATCCGGAAAACATGCTGGCGGAGGACGAATACGTCAGGGTCTTCCACCACCAGGTCAAGAAAAAGTACGATCTCTACGATTTCGTCATCGTCGGCATCGTCGACGAGGAGCACCCCGACGGGGTCTTCAACGTCGGCACCCTCGGCCGGATCGACCGCCTGACCCGGGATCTGCTCTACCTGCACCGCGACGAGAACGGCCTGCCGGAGATCATCGGCACTGACGGCGATCCGGCCCGCCAGCTCGACCTGCGGCCGGCAGGGAGCTGGGAAAGGCTGCTCAACCGGGCGTTCAACCACGACCCGAACCGGCTCTTCGACGAGGCGGGGCACAGCGTGATCATCGGCCGGGAGCTGATCGCCCCGAGCGTGGTCGACAACATCAAGCAGGCCGACCTCGGCTCGCTGAAGCTCGAGTACCTGATGGAAAAGGTGCCGACCACCCGCGCCGAGGCCCTGAGCCTGCGAGACGACGCCATGGGAAACCCGCTCTACGCCGGCACCCTGGTGTCCGAGGACGAAAAGGCAATCTGCCTCTACATACCGATCAGCGAGAAGATCTACAGCCACAACGTCGCCAGCCTCGTCCGGGCCCTGACGGCAGACTGGCCGGCCGATGACCAGCTCTACATCACCGGCCTGCCGGTTGCCGAGGACACCTTCGGCGTCGAGATGCTGGTGCAGATGGCGACCTCGGCGCCGCTGGCCGGGCTGGCGATTTTCCTGCTGCTGCTCCTCTTCTTCCGCAAGCTGACCCTGATCGTGGCGCCGATGGCGGTGGCGGTGGTCAGCGTCGTCTGCACCATGGGGCTGCTGATCGGCCTCGGCTTCGACGTCCACATCATGAGCTCGATGATCGCCATCTTCCTGATGCCGATCGCCGTCGCCGATTCGGTTCATATCCTCAGCGAGTTCTACGACAGCTACCACCGTTTCAGCGACAAGGCGAAGACCGTCCGCCATGTCATCGGTCACCTCTTCCGGCCGATGCTCTACACGAGCCTGACGACCATGGCCGGGTTCGCCTCGCTGGCGACCACGCCGATCCCGCCGGTGCAGGTGTTCGGGCTGCACGTCGCCTTCGGTGTCGCCGTCGCCTGGCTGCTCAGCATGACCCTGATCCCGGCCTATATCATGCTGGCGGTGCCGGAGTCCCGCCTGCAGTCGCTGACAGAGACCGGCAGGGGGGCCGGAAGCAGCGGACTGCTCAACCGGTCGCTGGAGAAGCTGGGTCGCTTCAGCTACCGGCGCTGGCGGCTGATCGTCGCTGCGACCGTGGCGGTCCTGATCGTTTCGATCGCCGGGATCAGCCGCATCCAGGTCAACGACAACCCGGTGAAGTGGTTTGCCGAGAGCCACGATATCCGGATCGCCGACAAGGTGCTCAACAGCCACTTCGGCGGAACCTATACCGCCTATTACACCCTCGAGGCGATCCGGCCGGGGCAGTGCAACTGCGTCGAGAAGGCGGCCATCATGAGCGTCGAGGCCGAGGCGCGCTTCGGCGAGATATATCCGCAGCAGACCGCTGCCTTCCTTGAAGAGATCGAGAGCCTGAAGGCCCGCTACGGCAACGTGACCACCAGCGACGCCCGCGAGGCGTTCGTCGAGCTGGTGGCGGCCGCCGAACGGATCGACGAGCGGGCCTCCGGCCCGTGGAACCGGCTGGCCGACGAGATCAACTATCTCGATCCGGACAGCCTCGACTTCGCGACGCTGGAGAAGCGGATCGGCAGCTTCGATGAGGTTCCCGCCGGCTACCGGTCAACGCTGTTGAACCGCCTGCGGGGCGTCGGTCACCTGACCGGCGAGGGGCTGATCGAGGCGGCCCTGGTCGTCACCGACGAATTCGCCCGACTCTCCTTCACCGAGTTCGTCTACGCGATGGAAGCCGAGCTGACGGCCCCGCTGTTCAAGCAGCCGGACATGCTGCGCTATGTCGACGGCCTGCAGCGCCATGTGATGCAGAGCGGCCACGTCGGGAAAACGACCTCGGCGGTCGACGCCCTCAAGAAGGCGTCATTCGAGCTGAATTATCTGGCGCCGCCGGCGGACGCGACGGGAGAAGAGGTTGCCAACTTCGCCAAGCGCAACGGCAACTACTTCTCGGTCCCGGACACGGCCGCGGCGGTCGGGCAGGTGTTCGTGCAGCTGGAGGGGATGAAGAAGAAGGACAGTCTCTTCCACCTCGTCACGCGCGATTACCAGGAGGCCAACATCTGGTTCCAGCTGACCAGCGGCGACAACAAGGACATGGAAAGCGTGGTGAGGGAAGTGGAGAGCTACCTGCGAAGCAACCCGCCGCCGGTGCCGGTTCGGGGGGAGTGGGCCGGCCTGACCTACCTGAACGTCGTCTGGCAGGACAAGATGGTCAGGGGGATGATCGGTTCGCTGGCGAGCAGCTTTATCGTCGTCATGCTGATGATGATGCTCCTCTTCCGGTCGCCGCTCTACGGGGTCCTGGCGATGGTGCCGCTGACGATCACCATCACCATGATCTACGGCATCATCGGCCTGGTCGGAAAGGATTACGACATGCCGGTCGCCGTCCTCTCCGCCCTGACCCTCGGCCTGAGCGTCGACTTCGCCATTCACTTCCTGCAGCGGGCCCGCGATCTGCAGCACGATCACGGCAGCTGGCAGCTGGCCAGCGTGCAGATGTTCAAGGAGCCGGCCATGGCGATCAGCCGCAACGCCATCGTCATCGCCGTCGGCTTCACCCCGCTGCTGGTGGCCCCCCTGGTGCCGTACCAGACGGTCGGGTTCTTCCTGGCGACCATCATGGCGGTCTCCTGGCTGGCGACGCTGTTCATCCTGCCCGCCCTGCTGACCCCGCTGCGGCGCTGGGCGTTCCGGGAAGAGGAAACCGAAAAGATCAACCAACAGAAAGAGGTCGCATCATGAGAATCCCGTATGCCATATTTCTCACCCTGCTGGTATTCGCGCTGTTCGGCGGCAACGCCGTGGCCGCCGAGCTGACCGCCGCCGATATCGTCGCCCGGGCCAACAAGGCTTCCTACTACCCGGGGCAGGACGGACGGGCCGAGGTGCGGATGACCATCACCGACAGCGGCGGCACGATCCGCAGCCGCGCATTCAGCATCCTCCGCCTGAATGTGGACGACGGGAACCAGAAGTTCTACGTCTACTTCAGGGCGCCGGCCGACGTCTACAAGATGGCCTACCTGGTCTGGAAGAACGTCGGCGGGCAGGACGACCGCTGGCTCTGGCTGCCGGCGCTCAACCTGAAGAAGAGGATCGCCCCCGGTGACAAGCGCACCAGCTTCGTCGGCTCCGATTTCTTCTACGAGGATGTCTCCGGGCGCGGCATCGACGAGGACGACCACGCGCTGGTCGCGACAACCGACGCGCATTACGTCATCAAGTCGGTTCCGAAGAACCCGGCCGAGGTCGAATTCGCCTGGTACCGGGTCACCATCGACCGGCAGACCTTCCTGCCGCTCAAGGCGGAATATTTCGATCGCAACGACGAACTCTACCGTCAGGTCGAGGCGCTGAAGACCGAATCCATCCAGGGGTTCCCGACGGTGACGGTGGCCGAGGCGCGCGACCTGAGGTCCGGCAGCAGCACCCGCAACGAATTCAGCGACATCGAGTACAATATCGGCCTGAACGAGCAGATCTTCACCGAACGCTTCCTGCGCCGGCCGCCACGGGAAATCCGCTAGAGGACGGCGATGACGATCCGGCTCACGCAATTTCTGTTGCCGGCCCTGCTGGCCATTGCCCTTGCCGCGCCGGCGCTGGCGATCGACCTGCCGGCCCTCGACGCCACCCTGCATGGCTTTGTCGACGCCCGCACCGGCCGGCGGCTGCAGAACGATCCATACCAGCGGGATGAAAGCCTGGCGGAGACCAGACTGCAGCTCGGGCTGAACCGGCTGGGCGACCAGACCACCCTGCAGCTGCGCGCCGATTTCTACTACGACGACCTGGTCGACCAGGATGATATCGACCTCGAACAGGGGCGCGGCTGGCTCGACCTGCGTGAGGCGAACCTGCTGTTCTCGCCGCACCAGATCGCCGACGTCAAGCTCGGCCGGCAGATCCTGACCTGGGGTACCGGCGATCTGCTCTTCATCAACGACCTGTTTCCGAAGGACTGGCAGTCGTTCTTCATCGGCCGCGACGAGGAGTACCTCAAGGCCCCCTCCGATGCCGTCCTGGTCAGCCTGTTCCCGGAGTGGCTGAGCATCGATCTGGCGTACACCCCGCGATTCGACGCCGATCGCTACATCCGCGGCGAACGGCTCTCCTACTGGAATCCCAACCTCGGACGGATCGCCGGTCGCGATGCCGTTGTCGCTGCCGACCTCCCGGACGAGGCGGGTACGGATGACGAGTTCGCGGTGCGGCTGGCGAAGAACATCGGCGGTTTCGAGGCGGCCCTGTACGGTTACCACGGCTTCTGGAAAAGCCCGGCGGGATTCGATCCGCTCAGCGGCCGGGCGACCTTCCCCGGGCTGACGGTGGCCGGCGCCTCGCTGCGCGGTACCATCGGCACGGGTATCGGCAATATCGAAGTCGGCTATTACCGCTCAGAAGATGATGCCGACGGCAGTGACCCGTTCGTTCCCAACGACGAGCTCCGCCTCCTCGTCGGCTACGAACAGGAACTGGTGCGTAACGTCATGCTGGCCGGACAGTACTACCTCGAGGCGATGCAGGATCATGACGCGTACCGTGCCGCGCTCGGTCCGGGGCAGCCGTCCCGGGACGAGAACCGGCATCTGCTGACCGTTCGCCTGACCTGGCTGCTGCTCAACCAGAACCTCACCTTGTCGCTGTTCGCCTACGCATCCCCGTCGGACGAGGATTACTACCTGCGACCGTCGGTCAGCTACAAGCTGACCGACGCGTGGCGGCTGAGTGCCGGCGGCAATATCTTCTCCGGCGAGAAGGAGCACACCTTCTTCGGCCAGTTCGAAAACAACACCAACCTGTACGCGGGGCTCCGCTACAGCTTCTGAACCGAAAAGGAGAACATCATGACCGTCAATCGCTACCTGAGAATGATCGCCGGCTTCTTTGTCATGCTGAGCCTGGCGCTGGCCCATTACCACCACCCCAACTGGCTCTGGTTCACCGCCTTCGTCGGTTTCAACCTGTTCCAGAGCGCCTTCACCAACTGGTGTCCGATGATGACCATTCTGCAGAAGCTCGGGGTCAGGAACGCCTGACCCCGAAGTCTGGCAAGAAGTGCGCCGCCGGATCAAACCGGCGGTTTCTTTTTGTCCGCCAGCTGGAGTATAGTGTGCCGATGAAGATGTTCGCCAATCGCAGGAAAAAGAAGATTCTCGCCGACGGCCGCCTGAGCGCCGGCGAGAAGGCGCGCCGGCTATACGATATTGGCGACAATTGCGCCCAGGCCGTGCTGCAGGCGACCTGCCCCGGCGTCAGCGATGAAATGGTCGCCGTGGCCGATGTCTTCGGCGGCGGGATCGACGACAGCAAATGCCTCTGCGGGGCGGTCGCCGGGGGAGCGATGGCGCTCAGCCTGCAGGCGAAGGGGAGCAAGGCCTCCCGCCTGGTCGCCGACTTCAAGGCGAAGTACCGGACCACCTGCTGCAAGGGGTTGACCGCACCCTATCTCTGGCTCAGTCGCGAGCACATCGACAGCTGCCGGGAGATGACCGCGGAAACAGCCGAAATGGTCGCCCGCCTGCTCGCCGGAGAGTCCGAGTGACATGCGCGCCCGAAGGCTCCCTCCGCGCGGCAGGGGGGCGAAGGTCAGATCCCCTGGCAGCATGATGTAAAAAAAGGCGCCGGTTTGCGGCGCCTTTTTCCGTTCGGAGGGAATCGGGACGCTATTTCAGGTCCTCCCCCTTGTGCATGCGGAAGACGTCGGCCAGCTCCTTGAGTCGGCCGGAGAGGATTTCCATCTGCACGATGTCCTCGACGATCTCCGAGATTTTTTCCTTGTTGTTCTGCAGGCGCTCTTCCGAGCGGGCGATCAGCTCGTAGATCTTCTTGACCGCGTCGGTCTGGAACTGGATGGCAGCGTTGACGGCGCGGATTTTCTCCTCCCGCTCCGCCAGGCCGCGATCGAATTCACGGTTGGCCCGGACCTGCTCTTCCATGCCGCGGGTGATCTTGTCGCCGGCCGTCTTCATCTCCAGGGTCCCCTCCTGGATGCGCTGGATCGAGACGGTCTGTTCGTTCATGGCATTGACGATCGATCGGACCGACAGGAGGCTGCGGGCGGTATCCTCGATCAGGGTGTGGGCCCGGTTCGACTGTTCGCCGGTCTGCCTGGAAATCTCGTTTGCCCTGGCGGTCGACTCCCTGGCGCTCTCCATGATCTTGCCGAGGGCGGCGCCGGTCTCGATCGACAGCTGCTTGCCGCGGGCGATGCGTGAGGCGGTGGCGTTGACCGCCTCGGTCACCTCCCGGGTGTCGCCGGCGATGGCGGCGATGATGCTGTGGATGTCCTCGGCGCTGGTGGTCGTCCGGTCGGCCAGGTCGCGGATTTCGCCGGCGACGACCGAGAACCCCTTCCCCTCGGCGCCGGCCTTGGCGGCGATGATGGCGGCGTTGAAGGCGAGCAGCTCGGTGTCGGAGACCAGGTCCTTGATCACCTCGATGATCTTGGTCACCTCCTCGGTCTGTTTCACCAGGCGCTCCATGGCGGCCGTCGCCTTCCTGCTCTCCGCGTCGATCCGGTCCATTTCGGCGATCGACTCCTGCATGATGCCGAGGCCGCTTTCGGCGTTGCTGGTGACGGCAATGACCGACTGGGCGCTGGTGGACGCCCCCTCCCGGATCATCACCAGTGCCTTTTCGATGGTCTGCAGGTCGTTGACCGACCCTTCGATCAGGCGGGCGAAGTCGTTCGCCTGGCGTGAGACCTCGCCGGTACTGGACGCCATCTCGTCGACGCTGGAAGTGGTTTCGAGGAATTTCATGTTGGAATGTTCCATCGCCGACGCCATCTCCTGCAGGGAGGCGAACAACTCACGGGAGAGGGCCGCTTCGTCCTGGATGCGACCGGAAAGGATCTCCATCTGTTCGGCGATGTTGCGATGCTGCTCCTCGAGGCTGACGATGTTGCCACGGTTGGCGGTTGCCGCCCGCAGCCCCTCGACCGCCCGCTCGGCGAGGTAGTTGCTCCGTTCGGAAAGCGCGGTGTAGTGCGGCGCCAGCTCCTCGATGGTCTCGATGATCGTTTCGACCAGCATCTCGACCTGGCTCACCGAAGCCTTTACGGTCTCGTTCAGGGCCTCGACCGAATCCTCGTCGGCCCCCGATTTGCCAGTCAGGGGCTGCAGCAGCTGCAGCTGCTGGCGCAGCTGCTTCTTCAGGGTGATACGGACGAAGAAGTACATGCAGGCGCCGGTGCAATAGCCCATGAGCAGGCAGACGAGGAAGAACGGCAGGACCTTGACGTTGTCGCCGAGGATCGGCGCGGTGATCACCGGAAAGAGCAGGCCGGCGAACAGGCCGACCCCGTGGGTGAAGAAAAAAACCTTGCGGATGTAGGGAACGCTGCTGATGCCGGGTAGAGCCATACGCAACTCTCGAATCACATTAAATGCATAAATTTCAATCCGTTAGCAATAGCATAGTTGTCGGCACGAAAACAAGCCAAAACCCGGTTTTCCGGCGGGAGCGGCTGTGCTAATATCGGCTCATGCTGTTCGACACCCATATTCACCTGGACCGATTCGCCGCCGGATTCGACCTTGACGCGGCGCGGGCGGCCGCCCGGGCGGCCGGTGTCTCGCGCTTTCTCGTGCCGGGGGTCGAACGGCGCGGCTGGCCGGCAATCCGGGCATTGGCCGGGGCAACGGAGGGGTGCCTGGCGGCCTACGGGCTGCACCCCCTGGCCGCCGGCGAATGGGGTGTGGAAACACGGGACGAGCTGCAGCTGTATCTGCGCGAAGCTCAGGGAGTCGCCGTCGGCGAAATCGGTCTCGACCGGTTCGTCGACGTGCCGATCGAGACCCAGGAGGCTGCGTTTCGCGGGCAGCTCCGGGTCGCCGTCGAGCTCGCCCTGCCGGTGCTGATCCACTGCCGCCGGATGCCGGGACGGGTGCTCGAGCTGCTGGCCGAAGAGAAGGCCGATCGCGTCGGCGGCATCATGCACGCCTTCGGCGGCAGTTGGCCGACGGCCAGACAGGCGGTCGATCTCGGTTTTGTCCTTTCCTTCGGCGGACCGGTGACGTATCCTGAGGCGCGCCGCGCGGTGGAGGTCCTGCAGCGGCTGCCGGACGACGCCATCGTCGTCGAGACCGACGCCCCCGACCTGGCGCCGCACCCGCATCGGGGGGAGACGAACCGGCCGGCCTGGCTGGTGCCGGTTCTTGACCGGGTCGCGGAAATCAGGGGTTGGAGCCGGGAGCGGGCGGCGGAGATCACAACTGCGAATGCCCGCCGGGTGCTGAGGCTGGGAGAGTAAGGTCGGAAAATGAGGACGAACCATCGTTTCAGTCGTGTCAGGCTGCTGGTCGGAGAAGAGGGCCTGAACCGGCTCGCGTCCCGGTCGGTGGCGGTTTTCGGGGTCGGCGGGGTCGGCAGCTACGCCGCCGAGGCGCTGGCCCGCAGCGGCATCGGGCGCCTGACACTGGTCGATTTCGACGACATCTGTCTGACCAATGTCAACCGGCAGATTCACGCTCTCGACGGGACCATCGGCCGGCCCAAGGTCGAGGTCATGGCGGAGAGGTGCCGCCAGATCAACCCGGAGATCGAGGCCGAGCCGGTCAAGGCGTTCTTCAATGCCGACGCCGCCGAGAGCCTGCTGTATCGCGACTACGATTACGTCCTCGACTGCATCGACCACATCACCGCCAAGCTGAGCCTGCTGGAGCTTGCCGTCAGGCGAGGCATCCCGATCATCTCGTCGATGGGGGCGGCCAACAAGCTCGACCCCGGCAAGATCACGGTCGCCGATCTGGCGAAGACCAGCAAATGCCGCCTGGCGAGGATCATCCGCAAGGAGTTGCGGAAGAGAGGGATCTCCCGCGGCATCCGGGTCGTCTACTCGACCGAGGAGTTCCGCCCCCTGCGGGATGAAACGGCCGCCTGCAACGAGAACTGCATCTGCCCGAACCGGGAGGAGCAGGTCTGGAGCTGCGAACACCGGCGCGTCATCCTCGGCACGTCCTCCTACATCCCGCCGATCTTCGGTCTGACCATGGCCGGCGAAGTGATCCGCGACCTGCTGGCGGAGGGGCGCTGATGGACCCCCTGTACTGGCAGGTCCCGCTTCTGGCCGGCGTCGGCGTCGTCGCCGGCATCCTCAATATCCTCGCCGGGGGGGGGTCGCTGCTCACCCTGCCGGTGCTGATCTTCATCGGCCTGCCGGCCGCGACCGCCAACGGCACCAACCGGATCGCCATCTTCTGCCAGAACATCTTCGCCATGGCCGGCTTCCGCAAGCGCGGCATTTTCCCCCTCAAGCTGGCCCTGCTCTGCACCGTGCCGGCACTGGTCGGCAGCTATTACGGCGCCACCCTGGCGATCAACATAGACGACCAGCTCTTCAAGCGGATCCTCGGCCTGGTCATGATCGGGGTCATGGTCTTCACCGCCCTCGACCCGGTCAAGAAGATGCAGGTCGCCGAGGGGCGGCTGTCCCCCTGGCGGCTGCTGCTGCTTCTGGTTACGTTTTTTGGCGTTGGGGTATACGGTGGTTTCGTCCAGGCCGGGGTCGGCTTCATCATCATCGCCGGCCTGCTGGCGCACGGCCTCGACCTGGTCCGGATCAACGCCGTCAAGGTCATCGTCATCTTCGCCTTCACCATTGTCGCCCTGGCGGTCTTCATCAGCCACGGCGAGGTCGATTTCGGCCTCGGCCTGGCCCTGGCGGTCGGGAATTCGGTCGGCGGAATTATCGGAACGCGTCTTGCAATTGACAAGGGGCACGACTGGCTCAAAAAGGTAGTGATGGTCACCGTCCTGCTTTTTGCCGTCAGGCTGATGATCGGGTAGGGGGTGGCCAGGGGGGTATCGATGGCGGTGATGCTGACAGGACCCGGGGGAGCGGTGACAGCCGCAAAGGCGCCTCCGGAGCTGCTCGACCGGCAGATCCGGGTGTTCCGCGACGACCGGTTCGTCCGGGAGATGCTCGACGCCATCCCGTCACTGCTGGCGGTGCTCAACGGCCATCGCCAGATCATCTATGCCAACCGTTCCCTCATCGAGATGCTGGAATTCGACGACGACGAGGCGCTTCTCGGCCTGCGGCCGGGCGATGTCTTCGACTGCGCCCACGTTTTCGACGCCGCCGACGGCTGCGGCACGGGAGAGATCTGCCGCTCCTGCGGTGCCCTGGTGGCGATCACCGCCGGCGAAAAGCGGGTCGAGGAGTGCCGCATGACGCGGCTGCGCGAGAGCACCATCCAGGCGCATGAACTGGAGGTGACCGCAACCCCGTTCGTCCATGCCGGCGAAACATTCACGATCTTTTCGGTCGTCGACAGGAGCTCCGAGCACCGGCGGCAGATGCTGGAAAGAATCTTTTTTCACGATATCATGAACGTCGTCGGCAGTATCAAGGGGTTTGCCGAGCTGCTGGAGATGCAGGAATACGACGACCACGAGAAGCTCTACCTGCAGATCCGTGAGGCGGCGGAGCAGGTGATCGGCGAGGTCGAGGCGCAGCGGATGCTGAGCGATGCCGAGCAGGGCCGGCTGGAGCTGAAGCAGGAACTCTGTTCCTCGCTCGACGTCCTGAACCGCCTGTCGCGTCTTTACGAAAAGCACCGGGCCTCGGCACAGAGAGGCCTGCAGGTCTGCGCGACGGCCGAGAACTGCTACCTGGTGACCGATCACAGCCTGCTGCTGCGCATTCTCGGCAACATGATCGTCAACGCCCTGGAAGCGATCGAGGCGGGCGAAACGGTGACCTTAGACTGTCGGGCGCAGAGCGGCCGGGTCGTCTTCAGCGTGCGCAACCCCGGGGTCATCCCCGACGCCGTCCGTCCGGAGATCTTCCGCCGGACCTATTCGACCAAGGGACCGGGCCGCGGTCTCGGCACCTACAGCATGCGGCTGCTGAGCGGCTATCTCGGCGGCGACGTCGAATTTGCCAGCACGCCGGATAAGGGGACCGTTTTCAGCCTTTGCCTGGCGCCGAAGCTGAAGTAAATTCTGTCTTCGCATGGGCTCGCAGGGGGCGCACAAAGACAGAAAGCCCGTCACAACGACGGGCTTTCCTTTTCTGGAGGTGACAAGCCTTTAGCGCGTCTGTGGCTGGTGGAACAGACGCCATAGCCATGCCGCGACAGCGGGCAGGGCCCAGAAAGCGAATCCGACAATAAATCCTTCGAGCATGGTTGCTCCTCCATGACGCTTGCGTTGAAATATTACCTTTTTGGTTATAATAGCAGGCGTGCTGCGGATGTGCAATCCGTTTTGTAAAAAAAGATGATTTTCTTCTTGTTTTTTAATGATTTGCATTCAGGAAATGCAGTGATGACGTCGAGCGGCATTTTTCGGAGCAAAGGGGAGCGTGCGGCGACCACACGTCACGACGCAACCTGTATTTCCGGGGGGCAGAGAAGAAGGCCGCAGGGGGGTTCCTCCTCCTGCGGCCCTGAACATGCCGGACGACTACTGGTTGTGAGGTACGGTGACGGTGATGGTCGCCGTGGATGCGTTTCCGGCGGCGTCCGTCGCCTGGTAGGTGATGGAGTAGATGCGACCCTCTCCCGAGCCGGAACGCTCGGCCCGGAGCGCGATGCTGCCGTTGCTGTCGACAGTGATGTCGTCAAAGGTGTAGCCTTCGCTCAGGTCCAGATCGTAATCGGCGTGATAGGTGTCCTCCTGCTCCGACTCGTTCGATGAAATCGAAAACAGTGAGATGGTGGGGCTGGCATCCTGGTCGTCGGTTACCGACCAGCTGACGGTCACCGGCACCATCCTGTGGTTGGGGGGCCAGAGGATCGCCGGGGAAACGACGAGTTCAATGACCGGAGGGGTGTCATCGACGGGCGCGTCGCAGACATCACCGATGCCGTTGCCGTCGGTATCGGTCTGTTCCGGGTTCGCGTCGAACGGGCAATTGTCGCAGGCATCCCCCCTCCAGTCGCTGTCATAGTCGGCCTGGTCCGGATTCGCTGTCGCCGCGCAGTTGTCATTGTCGTCACAGACGCCGTCCTGATCGCTGTCCCCGCCGAAGGTCAGGCATTCATCGCAGGCATCGCCGATACCGTTCGCGTCGACGTCGCTCTGGTCGGGGTTGAAGACGAACTGGCAGTTGTCGTCGGCGTCGCAGACGGCGTCACCGTCGGTATCGCCGCCGCCCTCGGCGCAGGGCGAAGGCTGCAGGTCAAGGGCAAGTCCGACCGGGCTGGGCAAGCCCGTCAGCAGATCCTCAATTCCGGAGCCGTCGAGGTTGGCGCGCTGGATCCTGTCGGCCCCGAAATCGGTCCAGTAGACCTTTCCGGCCCGAGAGTCGATGGCGATTCCATGCGGGTTGACGAGGCCGGTGACGATATCTTCCAGTCCGGAGCCATCGAAGTATGCCCGCTGGATTTTGCCGGTCTGGGCGTCAGCCCAGTACATCCTGGCATTGCCGACATCGAGGACAATCTCCCGGGGGTCGACCAGGCCCCCGGTGACCAGGATCTCGTAGCCCCCGCCATTCAGATCGGTGCGCTCGATGGCCGGGAGCTGCCGATTGGTCAGGTACAGCTTGCCGCCGACCGGGTCAACGGCGACGCCGGTGCGGTCGGCGGCCGGGAATTGGGTCAGGTTCTCGGTGCCGGTGCCATCCAGGTTGGCACGACCCAGGCGACTCAATACGAAGGTGTCGTACCAGTACATTTTGCCGTTTGCCAAGTCGAGGTCAATGGACCGGCTGCCCTGATTCGAAACCAGGATCTGCCGGTTGGTGCCGTCCAGCGCCGCTCTCTTGAGCAGGTTGCTGCCGGTTTCGGTCCAGTAGAGTTTCCCGGCCGCGACGTTCAGGGCGATGCCGCTCGGGTTGCCGAGCGGATTGCCCGGATAACCGGTCATGTCGG
>JBFHOZ010000051.1:0-13026 GCA_041592975.1 Desulfuromonadales bacterium | reverse complement strand
CTTCGGCCACGCCAAGGGATCCTTCACCGGCGCCGACCGTCATCACCGCGGGTTGTTCGAGGAGGCCGACGGCGGCACCCTGTTCCTCGACGAGATCGGCGAGCTCCCCCTCGACCTGCAGCCGAAGCTGCTCCGGGTCCTGCAGGAGGGGGAGGTCCGCCGGGTCGGCGAATCGCGGCCGAGAAAGGTCGATGTCCGCGTCCTGGCGGCGACCGCCCGCGACCTGCAGGAGGCGGCGGAAAAGGGGGCCTTCCGCGACGATCTCTTCTACCGGCTGGCGGTGGTGGAGATCCGCGTCCCGGCCCTGCGCGAGCGGAAGGACGACATTCCGGTTCTGGCCGAGCATTTCCTCAGGATCATTTCCGCGCGCGACAACCGCAACCCGCCGGCGCTCACCGACGACGCGGTCGCCTCGCTGGTGGAGTACGACTGGCCGGGGAACGTTCGCGAGCTCGAGAATTTCATGGAAAAGACGGTCATCTTCTGCCGCGAGGAGCAGATCGACGTCGCTCAGATGCCGTGGGAATTCCGCCGCCGCAGCCGCGAATCGTCCGACGGGCTCTCCCTCAAGGAGGCGAGCGAGCGGCTGGAAAAGGAGTATATCCGCAAGGCGCTCGCCACCACCGGCGGCAACCGCACCCAGGCGGCGAAGATTCTCGAGATCAGCCTGCGTGCGCTGCAGTACAAGATCAAAGAGTACGACCTGAAATAAAAGATGCATTATTTGCATGAACGTGCGTTTTTTGCCCGCGCTGCCGGGCCTTGTTTTTTAAAAAACTCAGTGTGAACAACAGCTTGTCATGATCTTGGAATTGGTGTGCTCTTTGCAAACTACAGTGTTTGCCGAAAGGACAAGGGACGCAAAATGATGCACCGTCAACTCACAAAACGGCTTTTCCGGACCGATTCCCGCGGGTTTTCGCTGCTCGAGGCGATCGTCGTGGTTGCCATCATGATGATCGTTCTCGCCATCAGCATCCCGAACTTCCAGGTCTGGCGGGCCCACTCCCGCCTCAATGCCGACGCGCGCCTGGTGATGGCGGTGCTGCAGCGGGCCCGGGCGGAGGCGGTCAAGCGCAACGAGTTCGTGACCGTTCGTTTCAGCAACGTCGCCGCCGTGCAGCCGCACTATGTCGCCTTCTTCGACGCCAACGCCAACCGCGTTCAGGATGCCGGCGAAAACCAGTTCATCAGCGGCAACCTGAACTTCGCCAACCACAACGCCGGCTTCACCGGCGGGGTTCCTGCGGCCATCTTCAACAGCCGGGGACTGCCGAGCACAACGGCGGTTTCGAGTAATTTCATCATCGGCAACGTGACCCTGACGAATGCGCTCGACAACTACAGCAAGGGCATCGTTGTCAGCAGCTCCGGAAGGATCAGGATTCCATGAGCGGCCCAGTGGAAAGTGGATATGCGCCAATGAATAATTTATCTAAACATCACGGCAACCAGAGCGGGTTCTCCCTGGTCGAGGTCCTCATCACTCTGGTGCTGACCGGTCTGATCATGTCGGCCGTCTACGGGGTTTATATTTCCAATATCCAGCAGGCTCGGGTCGAGGACCAGCGGGTCGATATCCAGCAGAGCCAGCGCTTCGCCATCGACCTGCTGATGAACCAGCTCCGCCACGCCGGCTACGATCTCACCGATTCGGGTACCCCGACGGTCGTCGCGGCCGGCACCGACTACATCTATTTCACCGCCGACCTCAATGACAACACCGGCAGCGAGGAGGCGGACGGCGATGTCGACGACGCCGGCGAACACGTCGTCTTCTGCCGTTACCCCGACCCCAACCGCCCCGGCTTTTTCCAGCTCGGTTTCACCAACGGCAACGGCGCCGGCGACGCCGACGGCGACGGCATCGCCGATATCGGCGACATCGACGCCGACGGCGACGGCCGCGCCGACATCGGCCACAACCATGGCGCCGTCACCCACCAGCCGGTCCTGGCGATTCACGATATCGAGTTCTTTTACACGCTCTCGACCGGCAACCCGACGATCTTCCCGGCCGATCCCTCCACCGTCCGCTCGGTGCAGATCAGCCTGCTGGCCCGCTCCGAGGACCCGGACCCGCAGTTCAACCACCCGGCCAATGCCACCTATACTCCCGCCGGCGCCTCGGCGAACCCGCCCGACCCGGCCAGCGTCGTCTGGACCAATATTGCCGACAACTTCCGCCGTCGCCTGATGATTGCGAACGTGCGCTTCAGGAACATGGGCCTATGAAGAATACTGCGAGAGAAAACGGTTTTACCCTCGTCGAGGTGCTGGTGGCGATGGTGCTCTTCGCCTTCGGTATTCTTGCGGTCATCCAGATGCAGCTGATCGCCAACACGACCAACATCAAGTCGCGGATGATGACCGAGGCGATCGTCGTCGCCCAGACCGAGATCGAGCGCCTGATGTCCCTCACCTACGACGATCCCGACCTGCAGCAGCCGGCCGCCGGCGCCGACCTGACCCGGGGATGGGCCTTCACCGGCAACGACCAGAGGGACCTGTCGACCCAGCTGACCGCCGAGCTGGCGGCCACCGACCACCAGCCCCCCAACGCCCTGCCGGTCTACCGGCCGGGAACCGAGCACCCGATCTACAAGATCGGCTGGAATGTCCAGGACGACGCCCCCTATCCGGACACCAAGACCGTCCGGGTGATCGTCAAGTGGGTGGACAAGAACGTCAAGCAACGCTTTTCCATGTACATGGTCAAAACCGAAGAGGACTGATGGTCATGAATGACGCCGCAATCAAGAGCCGCATCGACCGGTTCCACCGCAACGAGCAGGGGTTCCTGCTGATCGTCACCATGCTGATCCTGGTGGTGCTGACGGTCATCGGCCTCTCCGCCCTTGACACCAGCACCTTCGAGGTGCAGATCGCCAACAACGACCGTTGGTCGAAGGTCGCCTTCAACGCCGCCGACGGGGCGGTCTACTCGACGGCGAATCTGCTCGAGGACACGATCAGCGCCACCGGAGACGTAACCTACGGCGGCCTGATCTCCTACACCGGCTTCAACACGATGAACCCGACCCTGAACAACGTCGCCGTGCCGCACAACGCCAACGACTTCTTCCGGCGCGTCATCGGCGCCCTCGATACGCAGGACACCATGGGGATCGACCCGATCCTGCCGGATGCGCAGATACAGTACCAGGGTGATAGCGGCCAGGAGATGGTCGAGATCTATCTGGTCAGCCGCGAGGTCGTCGCCCAGCTGGGCAACGACGTCGGCAACCCGCTCGACCCCTATGACAACCCGGTCTCGGGTACCGTCGGCAAGGCGACCCTGAGATACGATTTCAACGTCGACGGTTTCGCCTTCAACAATAGCCGGGCGGCGCTGGCGGTCCGTTACGATCTCCCCGCCGTGAAAAAGTAAAAGAACTGGAGCTGAGTGATGAACCAGAAAACAGGTTTCGGAAAAATCGTCCTGCTGCTGCTGCTGGGGCAATTATTGATGATCGCTTCCGGGTTGACGGCTCTGGCGGAAGAGCCGCCGGCGGTCGCCGGAAATGCTGAACAGCAGCTCGTGCCGGCGGCCGAGCAGGATCCGCGGGCCGTCGTCAAGGAGGGGTTCTTCTCCGGCATCGCCGACGAACGCGTCTCCCTCGACGACATGAACACCGGCCGCAAAAGCAGCTACCGCCTGGAAGAGAATTATCTGATCTTCCAGGACGAGGCGGTCATCACTCTCGACGACATCCCGCCGCATTCGATCGTCAAACTGGTTCTGATTGAGGGGCAGGTCAGGGAAATCATCCTCCTGCTGAGGTCAAGCTGATGAATACATTCAAGAAATCCATAGGGCTCTCTCTGTTGCTGCTGATCCTTTCGGTGGCCGTCGCCGGCGCGCAGACCATGGCGACCTACTCCTGGCAGCCGCCGATCGTGACCGACGCCTCCCAGCCGAACACCCTGATCCTGCTCAGCAACGACTGGACCGGCTTCACCCGCGGCTACAAGAACGACACCTTCTACGACGACCGGATCGAGTACTGGGGGTATTTCGACTCCAACAAGTACTACGAGTACAAGAAGAGCGGCAAGAGCGGCCTGTTCCAGCCGCGGGGGTTCGTCGAGGTCGGCACGCACTACGTCCCCGGCGGGCTGTCGACCTACTGGAGCGGCAACTTCCTCAACTGGATATCCGCGGCGAACGTCGATTTCCTCCGCAAGGCGCTGACCGGCGGGTCCCGCGAGGCCGACTCGGTCGGCAACACCACCCTGCTGCGCGGGCAGATCGCCAACGGCCAGGCCTGGAAGAAGAGCCACTCCGGCGCCAACCTGGGGCGCCTGGTGCCGACGGTCTACGCCAATTCGAACTACGAGTTCTACAACGTCGACACCACCTTCACGGTGCGCAACAAGAGCAACGGCAGCACCGTCGGCGGGCCGTTCACCGTCGAGGTGCAGGTCTGCGTCATGGGGATGCTCGAGGACAACTGCCAGGAGTACCCGTCGGTCGGCGAAGCCAAGCCGCAGGGGCTGCTGCACAAGTACGCCGACAAGATGCGCTTCGGCCTGATGACCTACTCCCACGCCAAGGCGGCCGACGGCGGCGTGCTCCGCAAGAAGATGGGGGACGTCCGCGGCGAGTGGCAGTACGCCACCAACGGCCAGCAGAACCAGGGGATCAACGACACCATGATCCGCTACATCGAAAACTACACCGCCAAGGGGTGGGACCCGCTGGCGGAGATGTACTACGACGCCATCCGCTACTTCAAGGCCAACAAGGGGGCCTCGGAGGCCTACTGCGGCGCCGGCAACTTCACCGCCGACGACGGCTTCCCGGTCTACGGCTGCGAGAAGAACAAGGACTGGGGGGACGACCCGATCATCGACTGGTGCCAGAAGAACAACATCATCATCATGAACGACGAGTACCCGAGCCAGGAGCACAACTACCTGCCGGGCAGCCCCTTCAACCCGGCGTACTCGGTGGTCACCTTCGCCGGCGGCAACGCCAACCCCTACAACGTCAACGTCGGCGCCCTGACCAAGGCGGTCGGCGACTGGGAGAAGGCGCACAACATCACCAGCACCAACTGGTACGTCGGCAACATCCTCGGCGGCGTCGAGGACCAGGACTGCACCAAGCCGAAAACCGTCGGCGACCTGTCGCTGGCGCACGGCATCTGCCCGACTGAACCGGATATCGGCAGCAAGGGGACCTTCTTCCTCGCCGGGCTGGCGCACCACGCCTACACCAACGATCTGCGCCTCGATATCGACGGCAAGCAGAATATCCGCACCTGGACCCTCGCCTACCGGGCGACCTCGGCGTCGGTCTACAATCCGCCCGACCCGCCGATGAACCAGATGTGGCTGGCCGCCAAGTACGGCAACTTCGAGGACCTGAACAACAACGGCTGGCCCGACGACGCGACGGCGACCAGCCCGAGCGAATGGGCCGACCCCGACCGGACCGACAAGAACGGCAAGCCGCTGCCGTACGCCTATTTTCCGGCCGACAACGGCAAACAGCTGGTCGACGCCATCGGCAAGATCTTCGACGCCATCCTCGAGACGTCGGTCTCGAGCACCGCGCTGTCGGTTCTCGCCAACGCCGGCCAGACCGAGGGGACCCTGGTGCAGGCCTACTATCGCCCGCGCTACTCCCTGGGCGAGACGAGCGTCGACTGGATCGGCTTCATGCAGTCGCTCTGGCTCGACGAGTTCGGCTACATCCGCGAGGAGACGGTCAAGGACAACACCCTCAACCATGCCCAGGACAAGGTCGTCCGCTACATCGAGCAGGACGGCGTCGCCAAGGCGTGGATCTACGACGTCTCCTCCACCAAGAAGTATCCCGACTTCGCTACGGATTCCTACACCGAGGTCGAGCTTGAGGATGTCGAAGTCCTCTGGGACGCCGGCCGGATCCTGGCGAAAACCGACCCGGGCAAACGGCAGATCTTCACCTTCATGGACAAGAACCAGGACGGTCGGGTCGAGGAGCGGCTCTCCGGCCTTCTCGGCGGCACCTTCGACGACTCCGGCGAGGTGGTCAGGTTCTACGACCGGAACTACCGCCGGCTGATGCCGTACCTCAACGTCAAGGACAACATCCTCGAGGGGTACCTCGGCCGGAGCCAGAAGATCCGCGCCCTGAACCTGATCCGCTGGACCGAAGGGTACGACCAGGAGGTCAACCCGACCCGCTTCATCGACCTGGCCAACTTGAAGACGCGGACCCGCTCCCTCGACGGCACCGACGTCTACAAGCTCGGCGACATCATCAACTCCAACCCGATCACCGTCGCCGCCCCGGCGGGGAACTTCGACATCCTTTTCGGTGACGAAACCTACCGGGATTACTACGAAAAATACAAGGAGAGGGAGACCGTCGTCTACGTCGGCGCCAACGACGGCATGCTGCACGCCTTCACCTCGTGGAAATTCAAGCGGGACCTCTCCAAGTTCGTCGACCCCAACCCGGCGCAGTCGAAGCCGATCGGCAGCGAGTTGTGGTCCTACATCCCGCAGAACCTGCTGCCGCACCTCAAGTGGCTTCCGCGGGAGGATTACTCGCACGTCTATTACGTCGACATGCAGCCGAAGGTCTTCGACGCCCGGATTTTCTTCAACAGCTTCGGCACGGTAATCGATCCGGTCAAGTATCCGAACGGCTGGGGGACCATCCTGGTCGGCGGCTACGGTATCGGCGGCGGCAGCATCTGGGTCAACGACGTGTTCGACACCGGCGGCTCGTTCGTCAACCAGACGCGGACCTTCAACCCCTCCTATTTCGCCATCGACATCACCGATCCGCGCAACCCGGTGCTGCTCTGGGACCGCAGCTTCGACGGGCTGGGGATGTCGCAGTCACTGCCGACCCTCATCCGCCACACCGACGCGAACGGCAAGGGGGTCTGGCGCCTCGTCTTCGGATCGGGTCCCGACGCCGGCGACCGGAGCCTGCCGGTGCCGCCGCAGTACGACGGCGAATCGGCCGACCCGGCCTACGTCTACCTGGTCGACCCGCTGACCGGCGTGCCGGTCTCCGACGCGTCCGGCAACGACTATTTCGCCCAGACGGCCGAAAGCAACGCCTTTGCCGGGCACCCGATGTCGCTCGACTACCGGTTCAACTACAACACCGATGCGGTCTACCTGCCGATCACCTACGACGCCGGGACCTCGGCGAACCACGACTGGCGGGGGGGGATCTACAAGCTGACGATCCCCTGGAACGGCTTCTTCAAGGACGGCCCCGACGCCAACAGCACCATCGACTACTACGAAATGCAGAGCCAGTACGGCGACCTCAGCCTGGGCGGCTTCAGCAGCGACCCGTACGATGCGACCACCCCGACGAGCAAGTGGCGCTGGCACAAGCTGTTCTCCGCGCCCGGGGCGATCACCGGCGGGCTCGGCGCGAGTACCGACGAGAAGAAGAACATCTGGATCTACGCCGGCACCGGGCGCCTGTTCACCGGCGGCGACGACGCCAACAGCGACGCCGGTGATTCCTCCGTCAACTACATCTACGGCTTCAAGGATTCCTTCTTCAACCGGGACTATATCCTCGGGAACGCGATCGGGGACCCGTTCTTCTACAACTACACCTACTTCAATACCATCGACGGCAGCAACGCCGTCAAGCAGACGACGGCGCCGAGCGCGACCAGCCTGTTCGATTCCGACGACATCGTCGTGACCGACAAGGGGAAGGTCTACGAACTGAGCGGCGGAAGCTATACCAAGTTCGACGGCACCGGTGACTGGAAGAATTTCGAGAACACCGTCCAGGAATACAACGGCTGGCGGCGTTCGCTCCGGACGGAAACCGATGCGTCCGGCCAGCTCCGCGCCATGCGCAACCTGAACCGCCCGACCCTTTTCTCCGGCATCACCTTCTTCTCGACCTTCATGCCGACGGGCGACACCTGCTCCTTCGGCGGCGAGAGCGAAGTGACCCTTTACTACTACAAGACCGGAACGGCCTTCACTCGCGCAGCGTCGAGTGGTGGTGGCTTCCTCCAGTCGGTCACCATCGACGGCAACGCCGAGAACATCAACAAGGACACGCTCTCCCTCGGTTCGGGAACCGCCTCGAGCGTCAGTATCTTCGTCAGCCGGCAGTCGAAGCTGCTGAAGAACAAGGGCCTGGTCAACGAGAACAACGACGACAAGGATTTCTTTACCGGCCTCCTCTCCAAGAGTACCGGCGGCAGCCATTTCGGCGACGACGGCGGCGGGCCTCCGGGGCCGCTTGAGGGATACAATAAGAAATCCGAAGGGCTCAGGGCCTGGAAGGAGCGCTGATTCGATACGAAACTGTCCAAGATCCTGCGGGCGGCCATGCATGTGGCCGCCCTTTTTATTTGCGGAATGTGCCGGTTCCGATTGTCGATGCAGGGCAGTTGTAATAGGATGCGGTGAAAAGAGGGAAGAACGGGAGATGAAGCTGACGCAACAGGAGATCATGGCGGTATTCCACCGTGGCCGGGGAAAGAACCTCACGGCGCGGGAGGTGATGGCGGCGCTGCGTCTGCCGCGGGAGGGGAAACGAACGCTCCACCGGATGCTGCGCGACCTCGAACGGCAGGGGCTGCTCGGCCGGATCCGGGGCGGCCGCTACGCGCTTTCCCCTGCGGCGAAACAGCACGAAGGGATCGTAACCCTCGGCCGCCGCGGCGACGGCTTCATCGATTCGGAGAAGGGTGGGAGGGTGCGCATCCCGCCCCGTTATCTCGGCGGTGCCTTCGACGGCGACCGGGTCCGCTACGTCCTGTTGCGCCGCGACCGGATGAACCGCCTGAACGGCCGGGTCACGGAAATTGTCGAAAGGGCCGGCAAGCCGCTGGTCGGGCAGTTCCAGCGCGGGCGGTCGGAACAGTTCGTCCTGCCGGTCGACGATTCGTTCAGCCAGCCGATCCGGGTCGGAGCGGAAATCCCGCCCGGGCTGAAGCCGGGAGACTGGGTGGTGGTCAGGCCGGCGACCGGGCCGGCGAAGGGGGCGCTGCAAGGGGAGATCGTCGAAGTCCTCGGCGACCCGGCCGACCCGGCGGTCGAACTGATGGCCGTTGCCGCCCGGCACGACATCCCGCTCCGTTTCCCCGCAAAGGTCGTCGCCGCCGCCGGATCGCTCGACCCGGCCATCGGCCCGGCGGAGCTCGCCGGACGGAAAGATCTGCGCCACCTGCCGTTCGTGACCATCGACGGCGAGACGGCCCGTGATTTCGATGATGCCGTGACCCTCCGTGAGGAGAACAATCGCTTCCGGCTGTTCGTGGCGATCGCCGATGTCGGCCATTACGTGCCCCAGGGGAGCGTGATCGATCGGGCCGCCTGCGAGCGCGGCACCAGCGCCTACTTCCCCGGGTTCTGTATTCCGATGCTGCCGGAGGCGCTCAGCAACGACCTCTGCTCCCTCAGGCCCGGCGTCGACCGCCTGGTGATGGTCGCCGAGCTGTTGTTCGACCGCGACGGGGAGAGGCGCTCATCCTCCTTCTATCCGGCGGTCATCAACAGCCGCGCCCGGCTGACCTACAACCAGGTCCAGGACGACCTTGATCGGCATCCCGATCGCTATCCGTCAGGCGAAACCGCGGAGCATCTGGAGCAGCTGCCGGCGATGCTGGAGCTTTCGAAAATACTGACGGCAATGCGGACGCGACGCGGCAGCCTCGAGCTCGACTTGCCGGAACCGGAGATTGTCCTCGACGCGTCCGGCCGGCCGCAGGCGATCGGTTTCGCCGCGCGCCTCGCCACCCATCGCATTATCGAGGAGTTCATGCTCGCCGCCAACGAGGCGGTCGCCACCTACCTGGCCGGGAGCGGCCGCGAGCTCCCCTACCGTATCCACGAGCCCCCCGACCCGGGCGACTTCGGGGCGCTGAACAGTTACCTGGCGGCCCGTTCCGGCAGGAAGGTGGTGTTCGATCACGACCTGCATTTCGACCTGCAGGAGCTGATCCGCTCCATCGAGCCGGAATCGGAAAAGAGAATCGTCAGCCGACTCCTGCTGCGCAGCCTGAAGCAGGCCCGCTACAGTGCCGAGAATATCGGTCATTACGGCCTGGCGGCCGAACTTTACTGCCACTTCACCTCGCCGATCAGGCGCTATCCCGACCTGATGGTCCACCGGATCCTCAAGCAGTGCCTGGCCGGTGTGCGGAGAACAGAGAGCGGGGAGTCACTGGCTGCGCTTGCCGAGCACTGCTCCCGTCGGGAACGGATCGCCGTCGATGCCGAAAGGGAGGTGCAATCGCTGCTCGCCTGCCGCTTCATGGAGGACAAGGTCGGCAACAGCTACGAGGGGACGGTCGGCAGCGTTCTGAAATTCGGCATTTTCGTCGAGCTGCGCGACTTCCCGGTGGAAGGACTGGTGCACCTCTCGTCCATGGGGGACGACTATTATCATTTCGACGAGGCGTCCGGCCGGCTGATCGGCGAACGGACCGGGCGGATATACGCGATCGGAAATTCGGTTAAAATTTCCGTCGAAAGTGTTAATATTGCCAGGCGCGAAATCGATTTCGCCATCGTACCCGACCGGCAGGAGGGATCTGCCAGAGGCCGCAGCCGCAGCAGGCATGGACGTAAATGGAAATAATCCGCAACCTGAATGACCTGGCAGAGCCGTTGAGCAATTCGGTGGCGACCATCGGCAATTTCGACGGCGTCCACCTGGGACACCGGGAGATCTTTCGCGAGATCGTCAGGAAGGCCCGCGAGGTCGGCGGGGTTTCCGTGGTCATCACCTTCGTGCCGCACCCCCTGAAAGTCCTCCGGCCGGAGCAGGCGCCCCGCCTGCTGAACACCTACGCCGAAAAGGAGCGCCTGATCCGCGCCTCCTGCGTCGACTACCTGGTCGAGCTCCCCTTCGACGAGGCATTGGCCGATATGGCGCCGCAGGCGTTTGTCGATACCGTCCTCGTCGGCAAGCTCGGGATCCGTCACCTGATCATCGGCTACGATTACGCCTTCGGTCGCGATCGCAGCGGCGACGCCGACTTCCTCGAAAAAGCGGGGAAGGAAAGGGGGTTTACCGTCAGGGTGCTCGGGCCGATCCTGCGGGGCGAGGAGATCTACAGTTCGACCCTGGCCCGGAGACTTCTCGCCGCCGGCGATGTCGCCGCCGTGGTCGAGCCGCTCGGCCGTCACTTCACCCTCGAAGGGCGGGTCGTCCGCGGGGCCAATCGCGGGAAAAAACTGGGCTTTCCAACCGCCAACCTGATCACCGAAAAGGAGGTCCTCCCCCGCCCCGGGGTCTACGCGGTCAAGGTCCGCTACGCGGATACCCTGTATGACGGCGTCATGAACATCGGCTTCAATCCGACCTTCGGCGCCGAGCGGATCTCTCTCGAGGTGCATATCCTCGATTTTTCCGAGGATATCTACGACCGGAACATCCGGGTTTATTTCGTCGACCGGTTGCGGGACGAACAGGTGTTCCGGTCGGGCGAGGAACTGGCGGAATCGATCGCCCGGGACGTCGAGCGGGCCCGGGAGATTCTGAAGTCGGCAAAAATTATCGAGTACCGCGATTACCTCGATTGCGGATACCAATCCTGACCCGAAAAGGAGTCTGGCGGGGAATCATATGCAGGTAGATGGCAGTACAGTTGTGCTCGGGATTTTCGGCGACCCGGTCGAGCATTCGCTCTCGCCGCGGATGCAGAACGCGGCGATTGCCGCCGCCGGGATCAACGCGGTCTATGTCCCCTTTCACGTGGAAAAGGGCGCCGTCGGTGCCGCGGTTGCCGCCGTTCGCGCTCTCGGCCTGCTTGGGGTCAACGTCACGGTGCCGCACAAGGAGGCGGTTCTGCCGTATCTCGACGCGATCGACGCCGAGGCGGAGATGATCGGCGCGGTCAACACCATCGTCAATCGATGCGGCCGGCTGATCGGCTACAACACCGACGGCCAGGGGTTCCTTGCCAGCCTCCGCTCCGACCTCGCGTTCGACCCGGGTGGCAGAAAAGCCGTCGTGCTGGGGGCCGGCGGCGCGGCCAGGGCGGCGGTGGCCGCTCTGGCGAAAGCCGGCGCCGCAGCGGTCACCATCGTCAATCGTTCACGCGACCGGGCCGAAACCCTCCGGGAAACGTTTCGTGGGCCTTTCCCGGACACGGAGCTGTCTGTCTGTGCAATGGATCCGGAGAAGCTGGAGGGATTCGTGCTGGCTGCCGACCTGCTGGTCAACACGACGACCGTCGGCCTGCACGGCGACTAGTTCGACGTGCCGCTGGTCGATCTCCTGCCTGACGGCGCCTCTGTCTACGATATGGTCTATGCCACCGAGCCGACGCCGCTGCAGCGTTCCGCCGACGGCCGCGGCCTTCGATTCGCCGACGGCCGGGGGATGCTGGCCGGGCAGGGGGAGGCCGCCTTCCGCCTCTGGTTCGACGCTGCGCCCGAGCCCGGGCTCATGCATGCGCAGATCGCAAAATAAGTGAGTAGATTAAATGACTTATCTTGACAGTTTTTTTGCGCTTCTATAAGATTGTTGGAGTTCATTTCCTAGAGGGGACTATTCATGTCTGAAGCACGTCTCGGCGAACTGCTGGTTCGCAACAAGCTGATATCCGACACCGACCTCGTCAAGGCGCTCGAGGACCAGAAAGTCAACGGCGGCCGCCTCGGCGCCAGCCTGGTCAAGCTCGGTCTCGTCAACGAGGACGAGCTCTCCGCGTTTCTCTCCAAGCAGTACGGCGTACCGTCGATCAACCTCAACGAATTCGAGGTCGACCAGGCGGTGATCAGCCTGATCCCGGCCGAAGTCGCCCAGAAATACATGCTGGTGCCGATCAACCGGGCCGGCTCGACCCTGATCGTCGCCATGGGGGACCCGTCGAACATCTTCGCCATCGACGACATCAAGTTCATGACCGGCTACAACGTCGAGGTCGTCGTCGCCCCGGAGAAATCGATCAAGGACGCCATCGACAAGTACTACGACCAGTCCGCCTCGTTCGAGGATGTCATCGGCGATATCCAGGTCAGCCATGATCTTGATCCGCGAGGTGATGGCGTTCTTCAGCTTTTTCGGCGGCTTCATCACCT
>JBFHOZ010000050.1:0-13116 GCA_041592975.1 Desulfuromonadales bacterium | reverse complement strand
TCGGCGTCCTGCTCGGACTGCACGACGGCCGGATCCGCATCCGCCAGACGGACAAGAAGGGCGGGGAGATAGAAATCGCGTTGACCGGGATCGTCTCGGCCAACCTCGATCCGGAATTCTGACAGAATGGCGACACCGTCGCCTGAATACCGATAAGCGAACACGCAAGGGGGCAATCAGATGGTTCTCAATCTGAATCATGTCATCGAACAGGTCGTCAAGGACAAGGGCATCAACCGCGAAGTCCTCGTTGAAGCACTCGAGTCTGCCGTGCTCTCGGCAGCCAACAAGAAATATCGCAATACCCGCGATCTCGAAGCCCATTTCAACTCCGAAATCGGCGAGGTCGAACTCTTCGAGTTCGTCACCGTGGTCGAGGAGGTGCAGGACTCCTATCAGGAGATCACCCTGGAGGAAGCCCGGGAGATCGACCCCGACGCCGAACCGGGCGACTCGCTCGGCATGAAGCTCGATGCTTCCAACTTCAGCCGCATCGCCGCCCAGACCGCCAAGCAGGTCATCATCCAGAAGGTCCGCGAGGCCGAGCGTGAGGGGATCTACAACGAATTCAAGGATCGCGTCGGCGAGCTCATCAACGGCATCGTCCGTCGCTACGAGCGGGGCGACCTGATCGTCGACCTCGGGCGAGCCGAGGCCCTGCTGCCGCACCGCGAGCAGGTGCCGCGGGAGAACTACCGCCAGGGAGACCGGGTGCGCGCCTACCTGTCCGAGGTGAAGCTCTCGCCGAAGGGGCCGCAGATCATCCTCTCCCGGACCCACCCCGGCGTGGTCGCGTCCCTCTTCAACTCCGAAGTCCCGGAGATATCCGAGGGGATCGTCGAGATCATGGGGGTCGCCCGCGAGCCGGGGAGCCGGACCAAGATCGCCGTCGTTTCGCACGATCACGATGTCGATCCGGTCGGCGCCTGCGTCGGCATGCGCGGATCGCGCGTACAGAACGTGGTCTCCGAGCTGCGCGGCGAGAAGATCGACATCATCCCCTGGACTCCGGATATCGCCCGGTTCGCCTGCTCCGCCCTGTCGCCCGCGGAGGTCACCCGGGTCTACGTCGACAATGACGAGCAGGCCCTGGAGATCATCGTTCCGGACGACCAGCTCTCGCTGGCCATCGGCAAGAAGGGGCAGAATGTCCGCCTGGCGGCCAAGCTGACCAACTGGAGGATCGACATCAAGAGCGAGTCTCGGGCGGCCGAAGCGGAGCTCGAGGAAGCCGCCGCCGCGGCGGCGGAGGAGGCTCCGGAGGAGATCACCACCGAGTATCTCCTCGACAAGTACACCAAGGACGAGCTTTACCAGATGGCGAAGGAGCATTCCGTCCCGGGGCGCAGCAGCCTCGGCAAGGAGGAGCTGGCCGAGAAGCTGGCGGAGATCCTGCCGACGGCTTCGTCCGTCGACGAGGACGACGAGATGCGGCACGCTTCCGCCGACCCGCGCGTCGCCGAGGAGCTGGCGGCCGCCGTGCAGGAAGAAGTGCCGTCCGCCGCCGAAGAGAGCCCGGAAGAGGACGCCTGACAGCGGCTCGCGGATGACCGACAGACGCCTGAAGGCAGAACGGAGCTGTATTGCCTGCCGCAGAAAGGGCGCGCAGGGGGAGTTTGTCCGCTACGTTTCCGGACCGGACGGACGGATAACGGTCGATTACCGCAACCGGCTCCCCGGCAGGGGCGCCTACACCTGCCTTCGTCGCCGGTGCGTCGAAAAGGCGGTGAGCAACGGACTGTTTGCCAGGGCGCTGCGAGCGCAGCTTCCGGAGACGGTCCCGGCCGACGTGCTGGAGAAGGTCGCGGCGGCAATCGTCGTGCGGATCACCGGCCTGATCGGCATTGCCCGCAAGGCCGGTGACGTGGTCAGCGGATCCAGCCGGTTGCAGGGTGCGTTCGCCCGGCGAGAGATCAGTTGCCTGGTGATCGCTGCCGACGCGGACGACAAGGCGGAGAAGCTGGTGCGGTCGGCGCAGGAACAGCAGGTCGCATGGGCAAGGCTGCTCGACAGGGAGACCCTCGGGCGGCTGTCCGGTCGCGGCAGCAGCAGCTGTATCGGGCTCAGGGGAAAGCAATTCGCCAGTTCGCTGGCGCTGGAAATAAACAGTTTGCAGCAGATTGCAGGGGAGAATTGATGGGTAAGACACGAGTTCACGAATTGGCCAAGAAGCTTGGATTGGAGAACAGCGAACTTCTGGAGAAACTCCAGGCGGCAGGCATCGAGGCCGACAGCCACACGAGCGTTCTCGAGGAGGACGATATCCAGAAGTTCGAGGCAGCTCAATCTCCGCAGCAGGTCAAGATCGAGGAGCAACGGCTGACGGCCGGCGTTATCCGCCGCCGCAGAAAGACCGTGGAGCCGAAGGCCGAAGAGGAAACGGCATCGACCGAAGCTGCGTCGACGGACGCGGCCGAGACGGATGCGGCTGCACTTGTCGACGAGGCGCCGGGCGTCGCTGCCGAGGCGCCGGTCGAAGAAGCGCCCGTGGCCGCTTCCGCGGCGTCGGCCGAGGCGGCACCTGCGGCCGAAGAGACTGCCAAAACGGAACCGGCGCAGCCGGAGGCCCCCGCAAAACAAATCAGGACGAGTCCGAACCAGGCCAAGATCCTCGGGCGCGTGGAGCTGCCGACTCCGGCGGAACGACAGGCGCGCCGGCCCGCTGGCGACGCCCGCCGGCCCGCTGGCGGTCGCTCCGGCGTGCCCGCTGGCGGTCGCTCCGGCGTGCCCGCTGGCGGTCGCCCCGGCGTGCCCGCTGGCGGTCGCCCCGGCGTGCCCGCCAAGGATACCCCGTCACCCGGAGTCGAGGCGCCCCTGCCGGACAAGGAAGGGCGCGGCAAGAAGCGGAAGAAGGGGAAAGAGCGCGTCGATTTGGACTCCAGCGATCAGTCGCGTCGCCGGGGTCGCCGCGAGGTTTTCGAGCCGGACCGTGACTTCGGTCGCTTCCGCAAGCAGCGCAAGCAGAGCAAGCCGGCCAAGAAGACCGAGATCACCGTCAGCAAGGCGATCAAGCGTATCATCAAGATCAGCGACGTGATCACCGTCGGCGAACTGGCCAAACGCATGGGGGTCAAGGCGAACGACCTGATCCGCGAGCTGATCAGCCAGGGGCAGATGGTCACCATCAACCATCCGCTCGATTTCGAGACCGCGGCGATCCTCGCTTCCGAATTCAACTACGAGGTTGAGAACATCGCCTTCGACGAGGAGACCATCCTCGAAAAGTCGGATATCCTGAAGGGGGAGGACGAGAAGCCTGAGGATCGTGTCGAGCGCCCGCCGGTCGTCACCATCATGGGTCACGTCGACCACGGCAAGACCTCGCTGCTCGACGCCATCCGGATGACCAACGTCACCGAAGGGGAAGCTGGCGGGATCACCCAGCACATCGGGGCCTACGAGGTCGAGACCGACGGTCGCAAGATCGCCTTCCTCGACACCCCGGGTCACGAGGCGTTTACAGCCATGCGTTCCCGCGGTGCCCAGGTTACCGATATCGTCATCCTGGTCGTCGCCGCCGACGATGGCGTCATGCCGCAGACCCGGGAGGCGATCAACCACTCCAAGGCGGCCGGCGTCCCGATCATCGTCGCCGTCAACAAGATCGACAAGCCGGACGCCAACCCCGACCGGGTCAAGCAGGAGCTGTCCGAGTTCGAGCTCGTGCCGGAAGACTGGGGGGGCGAGACCATTTTCGTCGAGGTGTCCGCCAAGCAGCAGACCAACCTCGATCAGCTGCTGGAAATGATCCTGCTGCAGTCCGAAGTGCTCGAACTGCGCGCCAACCCGAATAAAAAGGCCCGGGGAACGGTCATCGAGGCCCGTCTCGACAAGGGCCGCGGCGCCGTCGCGACCCTGCTCGTGCAGGAGGGGACGCTCAGGATCGGCGATCCGGTCGTTATCGGCACCCATTACGGCCGCGTCCGGACCATGGTCGACGACCACGGCAGGCCGGTGACCGAAGCCGGGCCGTCCTGCCCGGTCGAGGTGACCGGGCTCACCGGTGTGCCGGATGCCGGCGACAACCTGCATGCGGTCGAGGACGAGAAGACGGCCAAGGAAATCGCCCAGCACCGCCAGCAGAAGCTGCGCGAGGCGGAGATGGCCAAGAGCAGCAAGGTTTCGCTGGAGCAGCTCTACGCGCAGATCCAGGAGGGGGACGTCAAGGAACTCAAGATCATCATCAAGGCCGACGTTCAGGGCTCGGTCGAGGCGGTCAAGGACGCTCTCAGCAAGCTGTCGACCGATGCCTGCCGCCTGGTCGTCATTCACACCGCCGTCGGCGGAATCATCGAGAGCGATATCACCCTGGCATCGGCGTCAAACGCCATCGTGCTCGGTTTCAATGTCCGTCCCGAAACGAAGGCGACCTCGCTGGCCGAGAAGGAAGGGGTCGACATCCGGCTGTACAACATCATCTACGACGCCGTCGACGATATCAAGAACGCGATGGAGGGCCTGCTGGCGCCGACCTTCAAGGAGAAGACCCTTGGACGGATCGAGGTGCGCGAGACCTTCCACGTCTCCAAGGTCGGCACGGTGGCCGGCTGCTACGTGCTCGACGGAAAGGTCGTCCGCAACGCCAAGGCGCGCCTGGTGCGCGACAATATCGTCATCTGGGAAGGGAGCCTGAATTCCCTCAAGCGCTTCAAGGACGACGTCAGGGAGGTCCAGTCCGGGTACGAGTGCGGTCTCGGCCTGGAAAACTATAACGATATCAAGGTCGGCGACATCATCGAGGCCTACGAGATGGAAGAGGTCAAGTCGACCCTGTAACGGGATACGTCATGATCGTCGGAGTTCTGCGCGTCGAGCTGCAGCTCTATTCGCCGCAGAGCCTGAAGGAGAAGCGGTCGATCGTCCGCAGGATCCTCGGGCGCTGCCGGGAGCGGTTCCCGGTGTCGTGTGCGGAGACCGGGCTGCACGCGCCCTGGCAAAGGGCCGAGCTCGGCTTCTGCGTGGTCGGCAGCGACGACGAGGCCTTCGAGGCGCTGTTCGAAAAGATCGAAGCGGAAATAGTACGGACCGGGCTGGCGGAAATCTGCGCCCGGTCCTCTGATTTTCTCCACTACGAATCAAGAGGTTAACTTGGAGTACAAGCGGTCACACCGGGTCGGTGAAATGATTCACAAGGAAATATCCCGCATCCTCGAACGCGGGCTCAAGGATCCACGGGTCGGTTTCGTGACCCTGACGTCGGTCGACGTGACCTCCGATCTCAGCATCGCCCGGGTTTACTATACGGTCATGGGGGACGAGAAGGTCCGGGCGGAGACCGCCAGGGGGCTGGAGAAGGCGACCCCCTACATTCGCCGGCAGCTGTCTCGGCAGCTGAAGATGCGCCATACGCCGAGCCTTGATTTCCGCTACGACACCTCCATCGAATACGGCAACCACATTGAATCGCTGCTGAAAGAGATCGACGATGAGCGAAAAGACGATCAGGGCGATTCTTGACGTCATAAGGGCGCATCGCCGGTTCCTGGTGGCTTCCCACGAAAGCCCGGACGGCGACGCCGTCGCTTCCACCCTGGCGCTGGCCCTCGCCCTCAGGGGCATGGGGAAGGAGGTCGTCGCCTTCAACCGGGACGGTGCGGTCTCGCCCTTCGACTTCCTGCCGGGCGCCGACACCATCGTTGATACGCTTGACGGCGAGGACGAATTCGAGGTCGGCTTCGTGCTCGATGCCGGCGAACTCCGTCGGGCCGGCACCGATCTGCGCGATCGCTGCCGGGTCCTGGTCAACATCGACCACCATCCCTGTTCGGAGGATTTCGGCGAGCATTATTTCGTCGACGAGGAGGCCTGCTCCACCGGTGTCCTGGTGTACCGACTCCTGAAGGCCGGCGGGCTGCCGATCACCCGGGAGATCGCCACCAACATCTATACGACGATCCTCGCCGACACCGGCTCGTTCCGTTACTCCAACGCCGACCCCGAAGCTTTCAGGGTCGCCGCGGAGATGATCGGTTCCGGCCTCGATGCCTGGGAAATCGCATCCCGTCTCTACGAGACCCAGCCGCAGCAGCGGCTGCGGCTGCTCGGCGCCGCCCTGCAGACCCTGACGGTTTCGCGCTGCGGCCGCTACGCCTCCATCTCGGTTTCCTGCGCGATGCTGGAAGACGCCGGTGCCGGTCCCGAACACACTGACGGCTTCGTCAATTATCCCCGCTCGATCGAGGGGGTCGAGGTGGCGATCTTCTTCCGCGAGATCGCGCCCGGTAACTACAAGGTCGGCTTCCGCTCCAAGGGAGCGGTCGATGTCGGCGCGCTGGCCCGCGAGCTCGGCGGCGGAGGTCATCACAACGCCGCCGGGGCGACGGTCTGCGGCTCCCTCGAGGAGGTCCGCGCCGAGGTTTCCGCACGGCTCGGCATAGCCTGATACGGTCGATGCACGGACTGTTGATCATCGACAAGCCTGCCGGGATGACGTCCCACGACGTCGTCGGGCGCGTCCGCCGCAAGCTCGGCATCCGTCGTGTCGGTCACGGCGGCACTCTCGATCCGATGGCGACCGGCCTGATCCCGGTGGCGGTCGGCGACGCCACCCGCCTGCTCGAGTTCTTCTCCGACAGCGACAAGGGGTACGTCGCGACCATGCGCCTTGGCATCACGACCGACAGCCAGGACGCCGAAGGACGGGTGGTGGCGACAGCCGACTGGCACGGTGTGGCGCGGGGCGATGTCGAGGCCGCATTGAGCGGCATGGTCGGCGCGATCGAGCAGGTCCCGCCGATGTATTCGGCCCTGAAGAAAAACGGCGTGCCGCTGTATCGGCTGGCCCGCCAGGGGATCGAGGTCGAGCGACCGCCGCGCAAGGTGGAGATCCGTTCGCTGGAATTGCTCGACTGCACCCTGCCGGACGTCACCTTCGAGGTCGTCTGTTCCAAGGGGACCTATATCCGCACCCTGGCCCACGATACCGGACAGCTGCTCGGCTGCGGCGCCCATCTGACCGCGCTGCGCCGGTTCCGTCATGGCCCCTTCGATGTCTCGCGGGCGGTCACCCTGGCGCAGCTCGAGGAGTCGGACTGTCTTGCCGGGGTGATGATCCCCCTGCTCGAGGTGCTCGGGCACCTGCCGCTGCTGGTCCTCCTGCCGGAGGCGGTCGGCCGGCTGATGAACGGCGTGCCGCCGCAGAAAGCGGAGGTCGTCGCCGCTGCCGGGCTGGCCGAGGGGACGCAGTGCCGGCTCTCCGACGGCGAGCGGCTGCTGGCGGTCGCGACCTATGCCCCCGGGCGGACGAAGGAGGCGCGGGGAGATTTCGAATTGTCGCGGGTTTTTTCGCGCGGACAATAGGAAAAAGAGCCTAAACAGGGCTTTACAACGCGGTTGTGTTGTGCTAAATAAACGTGTTTCAAGAATTTGATTCGATTTATTGCCGGAAAGGATTGATTGGACAATGCTGGCTACGGAACGTAAACAGGAAATCATCGAAAAGTTCAGGACCCACGAAAGCGACACCGGTTCGCCGGAGGTGCAGATCGCCCTCCTGTCGGAACGGATTTCTTACCTGACCGAACATTTCAGGACGCACCAGAAGGATCATCACTCCCGCCGCGGGCTGCTGAAGCTCGTCGGCCAGCGTCGGAGACTGCTCGATTATCTGAAAGCGAAGAACGTCGAGAGCTACCGGACGCTGATCAAGGAGCTCGGTATCCGCCGGTAAAAGAGAGGCAGCTGTTCTTCAGCCGACACGAAGAACGAGCTGCCTCTTGCTTTAAAGAGGCAGGCGCAGGAGGTTGTCCGGAGAGAGTCTCTGTATCAACGGGATACGGGAACTGTCTCAGGCCATCCTCCTTAGCCTTTCTTCCGTCGTGTTGGACATCTGGACGGAAGATCACGTTTTAAAACAGGAATATTGCCAAAGGAGGCTCTTATGGCCCACCAGAAAGTATCGACCGAATTCAACGGTCAGCCCCTGACGATCGAAACCGGTCAGGTGGCACGTCAGGCTGATGGCGCAGTCGTCGTCACGTACGGAGAAACCAAGGTTCTCTGCACCGTCGTCTCCGCCACCAAGATGCGCGAAGGTCAGGACTTCTTCCCCCTGACCGTCAACTACCAGGAAAAATTCTATGCCGCCGGCAAGATCCCCGGATCCTTTTTCCGCCGCGAGCGGGGGGCCACCGAGCGGGAAACGCTGATCTGCCGCCTGATCGACCGGCCGATGCGGCCGCTTTTCCCCAAGGGGTACCTGTACGAGACCCAGATCATGCCGACCGTTATCTCGGCCGACCTGGTCAACGACCCGGACACCCTGGCGATGGTCGCCGCATCGGCCGCCGTTGCCGTCTCCGACATCCCGTTCGAAGGCCCGATTGCCGCTGTCCGTGTCGGCCGGGTCGACGGCCGGTTCATCGCCAACCCGACCCGGGAGCAGATGGCGAACAGCGACATGGATATCGTCGTCTCCGGTTCGAAGGACGCGGTGATGATGGTCGAAGGGGAGGCCGACCTGGTCTCCGAGGACGAGATGCTCGATGCCATCTTCTTCGGTCATGAGTCGGTTCAGCCGCTGATCAAGCTGCAGGAAGAGCTGGCTGCCAAGGTCGGTATCGAGAAACGCGCCTTCGAGGTGGCTGAAACCGATTCGGCCCTGGAAGCAAAAGTCGTTGCGCTGGCCGAAGGTCCGATGGACAAGGCGGTGCGCATTCAGACCAAGCAGGAGCGTTACGCCGCTGTCGACCAGGTCAAGGCCGATGTCAAGGAGGCCCTGGCCGAGGAGTTCGAGGGGCGCGAGGAGGAGATCAGCAGCATCCTCGGTTCGGTCCACAAGCGGATCGTCCGCCAGATGGTCGTCAAGGACAGGATCCGTATCGACGGCCGCGACATGGCCACCATCCGGCCGATCACCTGCGAAGCCGGTTTCCTGCCGCGCGCCCACGGCAGCGCCCTGTTCACCCGCGGCGAGACGCAGGCGCTGGTCGCCGCCACCCTCGGGACCGCCATCGACGAACAGCGCATGGACAACATCCAGGCGATGGAGTTCAAGAAGTTTCTGCTGCACTACAACTTCCCGCCGTTCTGCGTCGGCGAGACCAGCATGCGGCTCTTCCCCGGCCGCCGCGAGATCGGCCACGGCTATCTGGCCGAGCGTTCGGTCGCCCAGATCCTGCCGAAGCACGAGGACTTCCCGTACACCATCCGGATCGTCTCCGACATCCTCGAGTCGAACGGGTCCTCGTCGATGGCCTCGGTCTGCGGCTCCTCGCTGGCGCTGATGGATGCCGGCGTGCCGGTTTCCGCCGCCGTCGCCGGTATCGCCATGGGCCTGATCAAGGAAGGTGACGACTTCGCCGTCCTTTCCGACATCCTCGGCGACGAGGACCACCTCGGCGACATGGACTTCAAGGTGACCGGCACCGCGACCGGGGTCGCCGCCCTGCAGATGGACATCAAGATCACCGGCGTCAACAAGGAGATCATGAAGCAGGCCCTCGAGCAGGCACGCGAAGGGCGCCTGCACATCCTCGGCAAGATGGCCGAGGCGATCTCCGAGGCGCGTCCGGAACTCTCCAAGTACGCGCCGCGGATCACCACCATCTACGTCAAGCCGGACCAGGTCCGCACCGTCATCGGCCCGGGCGGCAAGAACATCCGCGGCATCATCGAGGCGACCGGCTGTGCCATCGACATCGAGGATGACGGCCGGGTCAATATCGCCTCCTCGGACGGCGAAGCGGCCCAGGCGGCGGTCAAGATGATCCGCAACCTGACCCAGGAGGCCGAAGTCGGCCGCCTGTACGAGGGAGAGGTCAAGAAGATCATGGAATTCGGCGCCTTCGTCGAGATCTTCCCCGGAACCGACGGGCTGGTGCACATCTCCGAGCTCGACAAGGAGCGCGTCCGGACCGTGACCGATGTTCTCAACGAAGGGGACAAAGTTCTGGTAAAATGTATCGGCATCGACAAGCAGGGGAAGATCAAACTGTCGCGCAAGGAAGCGCTCGGTCAGAAGCTTCCGGCAGAGGGCTGATACAGGGGAGGCCATGATCACGCAGACGATCCTCGATAATGGCATCAGGATCATAACGGAACAGATACCGGTCGCACACTCGGTCTCCATCGGAGCCTGGGTGGCGACCGGTTCACGCCATGAAGATGCCGCGCTCAGCGGCATCTCGCATTTTACCGAGCATATGTTCTTCAAGGGGACCGGGCATCGCTCGGCCCGGATGATCGCCCGCGAGATCGACGCCGTCGGCGGCATGCTCAACGCCTTCACCAGCCACGAGTACTGCTGCTACTACGCCAAGGTGCTGGCGCACAACCTGCCGCTGGCGACCGACCTGATCGCCGACATCCTGCTCAATTCGACCTTCGATCTCGACGACATCGAAAAGGAGCGCCGGGTGATCCTGAACGAGATCGCCATGGTCGAGGACACCCCCGACGATCTCGTTCACGAGCTGTTCGGCCGGACGTTCTGGAAGTCGAACCCGCTCTCCAGGTCGATCCTCGGATGCCCCGCATCGGTTGCGACCTTCGATCGGGAAACCCTGCTCCGCTTCGTGCGGAACTGCTACTGCGGCGACAATCTCGTGGTGACGGCGGCCGGCAACCTCGATCACCAGAAGGTCGTCGATCATGTCGCCAGCGAATTCGGCGCCGTGCCGCGCGCGGGGGGATGTGCCGGGACCACGGCTCCCGGGTACAGCGGCGGCATCGATATCCGCCGCAAGCCGCTCGAGCAGGTGCATATCTGCGTCGGCACGCGCGCTCTGCCGCAGAACCATCCGGACCGGTTCGCCCTCTATTTCCTGAACGCGATCCTCGGCGGCAGCATGAGCTCGCGCCTGTTCCAGTCGATCCGCGAGGAGCGCGGACTGGCGTACGCCATCTACAGCTACCTGCATTGCCATTCCGACGCCGGCGCCCTGATCGTCTATGCCGGCACGTCCCCGGCAGACGCCTTCGACGTGGTCGCCCTGATACTCAAGGAGATGCACGATCTCGCCGCCGAACCGGTGCCGGCCTACGAATTCAACGCCGCCCGGGAGCAGCTCAAGGGGAACCTTCTGCTCTCCCTCGAGAACAGTGAAAACCGCATGACCCGCCTGGCCAAGAACGAAATCTACCTCGGCAGCCACCCGACGATCGATGAGTCGCTCCGGCTGATCAACGCGGTGACGCCGGCCGACGTCTGCCGGCTGGCGAACGAGCTCTTCCGGGACGAGTATTTGACCCTGCAGATGCTCGGCGCTCCGGAAGACCGTGATTTTTCGGTTCTGGACCTGACGGTCGCCTGACATCACGGAGGAGAACGTGTCCCGTCTGCATATCAAGATCGTGAAGCTCCACCCCGGGGCGGTCGTCCCGCAGTACATGACGGAACATGCCGCCGGCATGGACCTCTGCGCCGCGCTCGACGCGCCGGTCACGCTCCGCCCCGGCGAGCGGACCCTCATCCCGACCGGCATCGCCATGGCGATCCCGGACGGCTTCGAGGGGCAGGTGCGGCCCCGCTCGGGGCTGGCGCTGCGCCAGGGGATCACCATGCTCAACTCCCCCGGCACCATCGACGCCGATTATCGCGGGGAGATCGGCGTCATCGCCGTCAATCACGGGCAGGTGGCGGTCACCTTCAACCACGCCGACCGCATCGCCCAGCTTGTGCTTGCCCCGGTTGTCAGGGGCGAACTGAGTGTCGTGGCGGATCTGAACGAAACCGGTCGCGGCGCCGGCGGTTTCGGTCATACCGGCGTGAACCGCTCCGGGGAGGTGACGTGATGTCCGACAAGTGCCCGGTTCCGGAAATCGAATTTCCGACCGATTACATGTTCAAGGCGTTCGGCCGGATCGGCAGCGGCGAGCATTTCCGCCTGGCGGTCAAGGCCGCCGTCGGCGGGACGGTGCCATGCCCCGACGACGCCATCCGCGTCCGGGAGAGCTCCGGCGGCAAGTACGTCTGCGTGACCGCGCTGGTGCGCCTCGACTCCAGGGAGCAGATGGTGGCGATCTACGACGAACTCAACGCCCTTGAGGAGCTGATGTTCCTGCTGTAGTTCCGGTCCCCGTCTGCCGGCCGTTCAGGGAGGGGCGCGGCCCCGGCGAGGCAGCCGTTGCCGGTGGATATCTTTCCTTTTTTCGTATTATTTGCTATTCTGCCATTCACATCGAGCTATTTACCATTGCCGGAGATATCAGCATGCTGTTGCGTCTCAACCCGGAAAATCCCCAGCCGCGTCACATCAGCCGGATCGTCGAAACCTTGCGGCAGGGGGGGGTCATCGTCTACCCCACCGACACCATCTACGGCCTCGGCTGCGACATCTTCAACAGCAAGGGCATCAAGCGGATCTACCAGGTCAAGCATCGGGATCCGCGCAAGCCGTTCTCCTTCATCTGCGCCGACATCTCCGACGTCGCCAACTACTGTCAGGTCAGCAATTTCGCGTACAAGATCCTCAAGAGGCACCTTCCCGGTCCTTACACGTTCGTTCTCGAGGCGACCCGCCAGGTGCCGGGGCTTCTGACCACCAAGCAGAAGACCGTCGGCATCCGTATCCCCGACAACCCGATCGCCCTGGGCATCGTCCGTGAGCTCGGCCATCCCCTGATCACCACCAGCGCCAACACCTCCGGCGACGATCCGGTCAACGATCCCGAAGAGATCGCCGCCCGCTTCGGCAAGGCGATCGACCTGGTTGTCGACGGCGGTGTCCTCATGGGGGATTCGTCGACGGTCATCTCGCTCGTCGATGATCGGGTCGAGGTCCTCCGCGCGGGGAGCGGCGACACCTCCTGGATCGAGCAGCTCTGATCATGCGTTTTCTCCTCCTCCTGTTCCTGTCAATTCCGGCCCTGTTCTCATCGGCTGTGGCGGACGACAGGGAGTTCGGCAGCATCGGCGCCCAGGTCGTGCCGACGGCGACCGGCGAGGTCGTCGTCCTGCAGCTGGTTGACGGGGCTCCGGCGGCCCGGGCCGGGCTTCTCCCCGGCGACCTGATCGTCAGGATCGACGGCACCTCTCTCAGGGGGCTCGATTTCAAGACCGTGACCCGCGAATTGCTCTGGGGGTTTGTCGGCGAGGCGGTTCATGTCAGCTGGCTCCGCCCCGGTGAAACCGGCCTTCGCGAGGCCGGACTGGTGCGCGTCGAGATCGACCGGGAC
>JBFHOZ010000049.1:0-13198 GCA_041592975.1 Desulfuromonadales bacterium | reverse complement strand
CCATCGAGATGAAGGAGGCTGCCGACATCCAGTCGGCGCCGGTTGCCATACCGTTCATGACCGGGTGGACACCGCCGCCGGCTACGTAGAATTCCTTGGTGCTACCGGCGCGCGCCCAGATGGCGATGCCGATATACAGGGCGAAGGTCGCACCAACAATGACATAAGTGATAGTTTGAAGATCCATTTTGGTCGCCTCCCTTTAGTCTTCGTGAACGTCGTATTTTTCGTCAATCTTGCCCATCTTCTTCGCGTAGATGAAGATGAGGGCGACGAAAATATACATGGATCCCTGCTGGGCGAACCAGAAGCCGAGCGGGTATCCGGCAATTTTGATGCTGTTGAGAGCCTGAGCGAACAGGATGCCGCACCCGTAGGAGACGACAAACCAGACGATCAGGATGTTCCTCACCAACGCGAGGACTTCCTTCCAATAAGCTTGAGCCTTGTCTTCCATAATTCCTCCTCTTGTTAATGTTCCGTTCATTGATCTGAACGCAAATCACGTCCGGGCTCAACCGGACTATGGCCTGAAACCGATACTTATCACCTGCGGGGAGCGCGGCCCCCCGATCAAACGATCTATCTGTAGTTCGACCTGTCGATGAAATGCCCGACGTAGCCGAGTTTCGACGAGATGACGACGCCGGCGTCGACCAGCTGCGGCAGCAGCTTCTCCTCGACCAGGCTGCGGGTCAGCCTGAACTCGGGCCCGACCATGCAGATGCAGCCGGGGTTGCTGCCGTCCGCCTCGAACAGCGGCGCGGCCAGGGCGGCGATGCCGTCTCCGAAACCGCCCCGGTCGTAATCGCACCCCTGCTCGGCAATCACCGTCAGTTTCGCCCGGAGGCTGTCCAGCTCGGCCGGCGGGCAGTTTCCGCGGGTCGTTTCGCTGTTCGCCAGCAGCACCCGCCCGGCGGCATTGCCGCAGATCGGGTAGCGGTTGCCGAGCAGCGGGATGATCTTGATCTGCTGGGTGGTGTCGACCATGTCGAGCATCAGGACCTCGTCACCGCGGGGCACAGCCAGGTAGATCGCCTCGTTGCACACCCTCGCCAGCTGCTCGATGATCGGCTTGGCCTCGCGAACCAGGTTGTTGCGGGAGAGCAGCTTCTGCCCGGTTTCGTAGGCCGCCAGGCCGAGTCGATAGCGCCCGGTCTTTTTCGTTCTCTCCACGTACCCCCGGCTCTCGAACGTTGCCAGGTAGCGGAACAGGCTCATCTTGGTCATGCCGAGCCGCTTGCTCAGGTGCGACACCCGCACCTCTTCCCCCTCGGTGCAGAGCGCCTCCAGTACGTCGAGGGCGTTGTCGACGGACTGGATGGAGTACGATTGTTTATGCTTGCTGGGCAATGTGGGGCTCCTGGTCGAATTTTATTTTGGGATTGGTCCTGCGAGAGCTACGACCTTGCGACCTGCATAGGATACCTTCGTGGTTCCTCCCAAGATAAAACAGCGAACGGCATTTGGTGCATGAACATAATGCAGTGTTTTATTATTGTCAACACTATTCTTTTTCGCGGGGCGTCGATACCAGATTAACCCTATCAATTTCAACATCTTAGAGATATTCATTTTCTTCGCGATAGTGTAAAATCGAGTTTTAAATCTTCTGAATATCGCCCATATATCGGTTGCGAAAATGCTGAATACGGTCGTCATGATGAAGATTATAAAATGATGTTTTAAAAATGCAAGAAAAAAATGAGACGGCGTTTCGCTCTGCAAAACGCGGGGGAGGGTTTTGTCGGCCTGTTTCAGCGGCGTGCTCGCGCGGCAACCGGTCAGGGGTGTTCCCGGAAAGAGCGGATAAATCTCCGGTCGAGGAAGGATTTGAGATACAGCGCGGACCGGCCGGTCCAGCAGACGCCGTAGCCGGTGGCGAGTGCACGGTTGAGGCCGAGGTTGAAGATCAGAAGATAATGCGTCTGCGCCTGGAATTTGATCATCGCCCGGTCTTCGAGTGCGGCCATGAGGTTGTGGTGAAGGACGGGGCTCTGTCTGACGGCATACACCCCGACCTTGTCCAGTGGCCGGGGGAGATAGTCGATGCAGTCGCCGCCGCCGAAGATGTCGGGGTGGAACGGGGAATGCAGAAAGGAGTTGACCCGCAAGCCGTCCCCCCCGCCGGCGAGCGGCGAACCGGCGAACGGGCCGGCAGGCGCGATGCCGCTGGCGAGGAAGCAGAAATCGAAGGCGACGCTGCGGCCGTCATCGAGATCTGCCTGCCTTGCCTGCAGTGCGGAGACGCGAATCCCCTCGAGGAGCCGGATCGGCCGGCGGGAGAGCTGGCTGCGGACACGCTCCCTGACCCCCTCCCCGAAGCTGTCGAGAAGCCTTGCACCGGCAACCAGGACGATATCGGCTTCGAGACGTTCCTGCTCGACAAGCTCCTGAAGGTTGCCGGTCACTTCGCATCCGGCCGGGCCGCCGCCGATGACGAGCAACCGGGGCTTTTTGCCGTCGCGGCCCGCCTCGATAATCCTCTGTCGCGCATGGTAGAGGTTGGCGATCGGCTTGACCGGGAAAACCGTTTTGCCGAGGCTCTCATCGGGGGCCGCAAAAGCGACCCGGCTGCCGCAGTTGAAGGAGATGACGTTGTAGCCCAGGTTCGTGCCGTCGTCGAGGATCAGCCTGCGGTTGGCGGGATCGATGCCGGCGGCGGACGCCTCGACAAAATGCCCGCCTCCGGCCGCCGCCATCCGGGCGACGTTGAAGCGGGCCTCGGCCAGGCGGTACCTGCCGGAGAGCAGCCCCGGCCCGACGCCGGAATAGTCGTGAAAGGGGGACGGGCTGACCAGGGTGACCCGGTGTCCGCGCGCGGTGAACTCTCTTGTCTTGTTGAGGATGGCCAGGTGGGCGTGGCCACCACCGACCAGGATCAGGTGTTTTCCCATCGTCTCTCCCCGCGGGTTGTCGTTCTGAGGATAGCGATCCTGCGGGGGGTGTCAACGGGAAAATCGCGGGGCTTCGCGGCGAAGGGCCCGCCGGTCGTCCCGGTCAGGAATGTTCCTTCGTCTTGTTGAAAACGATCTCCGGCCACTGCTCGGTGACATGCCCGAGGCGCCACTCGCTCGAAGCGAGATAGGCGAGGTTCCCTTCGGCGTCGTGCGCCAGGGCCATCTCGTTCTTCTTGCGAAATTCGTCCAGCTTCTTGCGATCGGCGGCGTCGATCCAGCGCGCCGTGGCATATTCGACCGGCTCGTAGACGGCGTCGACGCCGTATTCGTCCTTCAGTCGCGCCATGGTGACGTCGAACTGGAGGACGCCGACGGCGCCGAGAATCCAGTCGGCGCCGATCAGCGGCCGGAAGACCTGCACCGCCCCTTCCTCGGCCAGCTGGGTGAGCCCCTTGTCGAGCTGCTTGACCTTGAGCGGGTTCTTCAGGCGCACCCGGCGGAAATGTTCCGGGGCGAAGTTGGGGATCCCGGTGAACTTGAGCTCCTCCCTGGTCGTAAAGGTGTCGCCGATCTTGACCGTGCCGTGGTTGTGGATGCCGATGATGTCACCCGGGTAGGCATCCTCGACGTTCTGCCGGTCCTGGGCCATGAAAATGGTGGCGTTCGGGAAGGTGACCTCGCGGCCGATGCGGTGGTGCCGCACCTTCATGCCGCGGCTGTACTTGCCGGAGCAGATGCGCAGAAAGGCGATGCGGTCGCGGTGCGCCGGGTCCATGTTCGCCTGGATCTTGAAGACGAAGCCGGAGAAGGCCTCCTCGTCGGGCGACACTTCGCGGGTCTGCGTCGGCCGCGGGACCGGCGCCGGGGCGAGTTCGACGAAGGCGTCGAGCATCTCCTGAACGCCGAAATTGTTGATGGCGCTGCCGAAGAAGACCGGTGTCTGGTTCGCCTTGAGGTAGTCGTCGAGGCTGAACGGGTTGGCCGCACCTTCGAGCAGTTCGATATCGCCGCGCAGCTCGTTCGCCTGGGAACCGAGCAGCTCGTCGAGCTTCGGGTCGCCGAGATCGCTGATGGTGACGATGTCCTGGATGCGGGTGTCGGACCCGGGGGTGAAGAGGTTGAGCTGCTTTTTGTAGAGATTGTAGACCCCCTTGAAGCGCTTGCCCATGCCGATCGGCCAGGCGAGCGGCGCGCATTCGATCTGCAGTTTTTCCTCGATGTCGGAGAGCAGGTCGAGCGGCTCCTGCCCCTCGCGGTCGAGCTTGTTGATAAAGGTGATGACCGGGGTGTTGCGCATCCGGCAGACCTCCATCAGCTTCTCGGTCTGCGGCTCGACCCCCTTGGCGGAATCGATCACCATGAGCGCCGAATCGACCGCCGTCAGTACCCGGTAGGTGTCCTCGGAAAAATCCTGGTGACCGGGTGTGTCGAGCAGGTTGATCTCGAAGTCACGGTAATGGAACTTCATCACCGAGGTGGTGACCGAGATGCCGCGTTCCTGTTCCATCGCCATCCAGTCGCTGGTCGCGTGCCGGGCGGCCTTGCGCGCCTTGACCGCTCCCGCCATCTGGATCGCCCCGCCGAACAGCAGCAGTTTTTCGGTCAGGGTGGTCTTGCCGGCGTCGGGATGACTGATGATGCCGAAGGTCCGGCGTCGCGCTATCTCCTTCTTCAGGTTGCTCACAAGATGCTCCTTGAAACGGAAATCACCCGGACACATGCCGGGTGGGGCGAGAAGCATACAGCACCCGCGGCTCGCAGGTCAATGGGGTAAAGAGGGGAACTCAAAATGCGAACACGGGGCGGAATCTTCTTCCGCCCCGTGCCGGGAGATCGGACCGCGAGAACGCCCTAGCCGCCGCGGATGTAATTCTCCAGCTGGGCGATGATGAATTCCTTCTCGGCGACCTGGGCCTTGACCAGATCGCCGATCGACACCAGGCCGATCATTTCGTCGCCGTCGAACACCGGCAGGTGGCGGCAACGCTTGTCGGTCATCAGCGCCAGGCCCTCGTCGACCGTTTTCTCCGGAGTGATGTAGCAGACATCTGTCGTCATGATGTTCTCGACGATGGTATTCGGAGAGGAGCGGCCGCGCAGGATCACCTTGCGGGCGTAGTCCCGCTCGGAAACGATCCCGACGACAACCCCCTTGTTCATGACGATCAGGGCACCGACATTCCTGGCCGCCATCATCTCCAGGGCCTGGTAGACGGTCGCGTCGGCGTTGATCGAGATCACATCGGACCCTTTCGTGCCGAGAACATCACGGATCGATTTGGTCATGGCGCCTCCTCATTTATTTGAAAGGTTTGTGGCAGCTGTTCGCGCGTACATTTAAATCTAGCGGAGACCGAGACGATGTCAAACAGGCGGGCGATTAGGAAAAGTTAAACTTGAGTCGGCAATGCAAGAAAGGGATAATGGTCGACAAAAACTCCGGGGGTGAAGATGTCCAGTTTCCAGTCACACAGAGGGAAGGTCCGTCCGATCAAAAGTCTGCTTGCCGGCGGGGAGCCCGAGGCGGCGGTCTCCGCGCGGGGATGGGTGCGGACCGTCCGGCGCGGCAAGGATGTCTCCTTCATCGCCCTGAACGACGGCTCGTGCCAGGAGTCGATCCAGCTGGTCGTCGACCCGTCGCTGGAGAACTACCCGGCGGTTTCCCGGGTCGGCACCGGCGCCTGCCTTGCCGCCGAGGGGGAACTGGTCCCTTCGCCGTCAGCCGGGCAGAGCTGGGAGCTGCGGGCCCGGTCGGTCGAGATCGTCGGCGACGCCGATGCCGATTACCCCCTGCAGAAAAAGCGGCACAGCTTCGAATACCTGCGCACGATCGCCCACCTGCGGCCGCGGTCGAACAGCTTCGGCGCCGTCTTCCGGGTGCGCAGCGCGCTCTCCTATGCCGTGCACCGGTTTTTCCACGAGCGCGGCTTTCTCCATGTGCACACCCCGATCATCACCGCCAGCGACTGCGAGGGGGCGGGTGAGCTCTTCCGGGTGACGACGCTCGATGCCGGGTCGCCGCCGCTCGCCGAAGGGAAGGTCGATTTCAGCCGGGACTTCTTCGGCACCGAAGCGGGACTGACCGTTTCCGGGCAACTGGAGGGGGAACTGTTCGCGACCGCCTTTTCCGACATCTACACCTTCGGACCGACCTTCCGGGCGGAAAACTCGAACACCAGCCGCCACGCCGCCGAGTTCTGGATGATCGAGCCGGAGGTGGCGTTCTGCGACCTCGAAGGGGACTGCGCCCTGGCGGAGGAGTTTCTGCGTTACCTGGTTCGCTACGCGCTGGAGCATTGCGCCGAGGACCTCGACTTCTTCGACCAGAGGATCGAGCCGGGGCTGATCGACAAGCTGCAGCGGCTGGCCGGGGCGCGGTTCGCGGCGATGACCTATACCGAGGCGGTGGCGCAGCTGCAGGGTTCGGGGCGGCCATTCGAGTTTCCGGTCGTCTGGGGGAGCGACCTGCAGAGCGAGCACGAGCGCTTCCTGACCGAGGAGGTGGTTGGAGGGCCGGTGTTCGTCACCGACTACCCGAAAGAGATCAAGGCCTTCTACATGCGACGGAACGATGACGGCCGCACCGTCGCGGCGATGGACCTGCTGGTGCCCCGGGTCGGTGAGATCATCGGCGGGAGCCAGCGGGAGGAGCGGCTCGAGGTGCTCGACGAGCGGATGCGGGAATGGAAGATCGACCCCGCCTCGCTGTGGTGGTACCGCGATATCCGCCGCTGGGGGAGCTGTCCGCACGCCGGCTTCGGCCTCGGATTCGAGCGGCTGCTGATGTACGTCACCGGCATGGAAAACATTCGCGATGTCATCCCTTTCCCGCGGACGCCGGGCCATGCGGAGTTTTGAGGGGCGTCAGGATGACAATAATTGTCGCAGCATGCCGACGAAAATTGGCGACAGGCGGATCAGAGGCTGCCCAAGAGGGTGCCGTTGCGGATCCGATAAATCCCCTTCATCGCTTTCCCCGGCGCCTGGGGGGTTTGATCGGAATCGGTGATCAGGAACTGGTTCAGGATGTCGTCCCTTTGGGTGACCAGCAGCCAGAATTGGTTCGGATTGGGGGAATCGTAGGCATCGGCTCGATTGTTAAAAAGGCTCAGTTCGATGTTGCCGATGTAGTGGCCTTCTGAGCGTAAGGGGTCAAAATTGTTCAAGTCGAATGTGGCGGTGTCCGGATAGGCGCTATTGTCCTGGTAGTAGATCATAAACGCGTTGTAGACATAACGACAATCGGAGACAACGACGGCATAATTGGCCCTTTGCCGGTAATCGCTGTACATCGGGAGGGCGATCGCCGCCAGCAGTCCGACAATGACGACTGCTGCCAGAAGCTCTACAAGGGAAAATCCTTTTTCCGCATTCATGGTTGTCTCCTCGGCAAGATCGCCATTCCTCTGCAACTTGCATTCCAGCCGGAACTGTTTCCCGGCAAAAAAAGCACCGCCAATCAGGCGGTGCAAGGGAGAAATAGGTACTGTCCGTTCCGTTTTTCAGTGAATCGTTGCCACCATCGCCTCGGCTTCCGCCCTGAGGGTTTTCAGGATGCCTTCGGTGTAGAGGTCGCCCATCAGGGTGCGAAACTCGAACGATTCGGCCAGTTCGAACCGCTGCTCGAGAGGAATCTGACTCCAGACGTCATCGTTGCCGACCAGCGCCAGGATCTGTTTGCGGTCGAAGATCATGTCGCGAAGGTTGTTCATGTCGATGTAAACCTTGTGCATGGCCGACCTCCTTTCATCCGTTCGGGTGACTGTCGCGGGAGACCTGCTCTTGTTCAACAGTCAGAGCAAAAGCTGTTCCGAATTCCTGGTCGGGGCGGTTCAGGCTTGCCTTTCTTGGTGGAATTCATATATAAATCAGCAGTTTGAAGGGATGCCCGGAAGCCCTGACGCGTCAGGATTCAGCCGTTTTCGCGGCGGCCCGTATGCAAATCAAGGCAGTTTCACGCATTTTTTGCGCACATCGGGACGGAAGATGAACAGATGGATATCGCCCGGTTCATAAAGGAGAAGGGGCTCGAGCGCCGGATCGCCGATGCCCTCGCCGCCTGCGGCCGGGGGCAGGAACTGGTTGATACGATCGCCCACCTGCCGGTCAAGAAGAGTCATGCCGTGAAGCGGTTCGGTTCCTACATCGCCCGTGGCGGGGAGCCTGTTGCCATCCGGTTGCAGTTCGCTCTCGAGGAGGCGGAACTGGTCGAGACATTCCTGCACGAGCTGGCGCACTGTCTCGACCACCTGGCGAACCAGGGCGGCAGGCCCTATCGCCGGGCGCACGGCGAAGGATGGCGGCGATGGGCCCGGGCTCTCGGCATCAGCCCGGAGCGTTGCGGCCGGAGCGATGCGTTGCGCCAGCTGCACGAACGGCGGCTGAAGCTGGTCGCCGTCTGCAGGAAGTGCGGTTGCGAAGTCCGGCGGCTGCGCCGGCTGGCCGGCGGGCGGACCTACGTTCATGTTGGTTGCGGCGGCAGGCTGCAGCTCTATTGATCCGTCTTGAACGTTGCCGCCGTATCTGGCCCCGGAGCGGGTCTTCCTGGGCCGGGGACCGATGCGGCGGGCAGGGGCAGTTCTTTTTCCTGACGGCGATATTTTGTGCTAACATTTCCACTGAATCCAATTTCTATTATATGACAGGAGAGTTCCATGAGCGAAAACCACGACAACAATGAGCAGCAGGACGTCGGACTGTACGAAAAACTGGCCGCCAGGACGGCCGAGCTTCTCGAGGAAGGGAAGAAGTCTCTCGACGAAGCCCTCAAGAAGGCGAAGGATGAGCTGGCCAAGGCGGGCGAGTTTTCGGGAGAACAGATGGACAAGGTCGCCTCCTACGTGAAGAGGGACGTGGCCGACCAGGCCGAGAAGGCGACCGAGGCCGTCAGGAAGGCGGTCGACCCGCACCGGGTGGCGGCCGGCGCCCAGTCGATCTTTGCCCGTATCCTCAACAGCGCCGCCGACGCCCTCTCCGATCTGGCGAAGAAGGCCGAGAAGGCGACCGAGTTCAAGACCGGGGAGGTGACCAGTGCCGGGACCCTGACCTGCAGGGAGTGCGGCGCCGAAATGCACATGAAGGCGACCGGCCGGATTCCTCCCTGTCCGAAATGCAAGAAAACCGAATTCCGCAGGTCATACTAGAGGCTGACCGATGCAATGCTCCAGCAGCTGTTCGTCCGGCTGCGGCGGCCACGTCGTCGCATGCCCCTGCCCGGAAGGGGGGAACCCGGACCTCGATTCACTCGAAAAAGTCGTCAACTGTTTCTGGCAGAACCACCAGGAGCTGGCGGCCGAGCGCGCCTATTTCGAAGGGCTCGGTTCCCTCTCCCTGGCGATCGGCGAGGCGGCCGAGGCGCTCGGGGATGAAAACCTCGGATACGATCGGCCGGATGCCATTCCGGCCGTCGTTCTCAATGAGGCCCGGGCGCGGCTGGCGCGCGCCGAATCCGACCTGGCCTGTGCCGCCGGATTCGAGCCCCTGCATGAACGGGTCCGGGAGGCACTCGACGGTCTTGAGGGGATTTCTCCGGGGCTGGTCTACCTGACTGCCTTGCGGATCGGATTGCAGGCCGGACTGCATCCGGAGAGAATCTATCTTGATGACGGCGCCCGTGAAGGTTCTGCGGCCCTGGTCGATCTCGGCGCCGACCAGAGCTGCCTGTCCAGGGAACGGCTGCCGCGAATTTTCCAACATCCGGAATTGTCGACTGCCGATGTCCAGTCCTGCCTGACCATCTGCCGGCACCAGCTGCGCTGGCTCAGTTCGAACCGGCCAATTTCCGCGATGCATCCGGCCCGGACGGGTTGAACCGAATTCAGGTCTTCAGGAGGTTCGGCATGGCCGAAAGTGAAACCAGGAAAGTCCTGCTGGTCGATGATGTCGAGTTTATCGTCGACGTTATGAAAAGCTATCTTAAAAACACCCCGGTCGAAACGGTTCAGGCCGCCGATGGCAAATCGGCAGTCGATATGGCCCTGCTGCACTGGCCGGACCTGATTGTCATGGATGTGGCGATGCCGGAGATGGACGGCATGCAGGCCTGCCGCGAGATCAAGAAGAACGACAAGCTCAAAAGCGTTCCGGTCATCCTGATCTATGACCCGGAGCGGGATCCCGGGCCGGCCGAACTGAAGGCATGTGGCTGTGACGATCTGATCACCAAGCCGTTGGCCCGGGAGAATTTTCTGACGGAGACGCATCGGCACCTGTTTCATATCGAGCGGCGCGAGCGGCGTGCGCCCTGCCAGATGACGGTGGAGTTTGCCATAGACGGTCGTCAGTATCAGGGGCTCGGGGTCGACATCAGCCGGCACGGGATGTACGTCGAGTTCCGCGAAAAAAAGCTCGAGAAAACGAACGTCGATGTGAAATTCTACCTGGCGACGATCAGCGAAAAGCAGGTGGCCGCCAAGGGGAGGATCGTCTGGGTCAACCAGGGACATCCGAGATCGAACCTGAACATGCCCCAGGGCTTCGGCGTTGAATTCCAGCTGATCGGTGAGGAGTCGAAAGCGATTGTCAACAGGTTTCTCGAGGAGAACTAGTTTCGTTTCAGGAGGTGCGATGAAAATTACGATTGAATATTGCAGCCAGTGAAACTACGAACCGAAGGCTGCCGGTCTGGCGGCGAAAATTCGTGAAACAACAGGATCGGATGTCGAGCTGATACCCTCCGGAGGCGGCGTCTTTGAAGTGACGGTCGACGGCCGGCTCGTCCATTCGAAAAAAACGACCGGAGAGTTCCCGGACGAGGAGGAGCTCCTTGGTTCGCTGTCAGGATAGTTCTGTATCGGCAGCGGCAATCGCGTAATGCATTGATGATCTGTCGGGAGCTTGTTTGTCCAAACATCCGAACGTTGATAAATTGAATCAGAAGATCAAGTCTCCTGTCGGCCATTAAGGCACTTTGTTGGAGACATGGATTTCAGTAAGTCCAGCCAATGGCAAGTGTTCACAGCTTGCTGTGATCTGAGGCCTTCATCGGGGAAATGCTCTATTTTTCTTCCGGGATTTCGACCGCCAGACCTGTTTCCTTCTTCCGGGTCATCGAAGCAAACTTGATGATTCCGAGGATGGCAATGATGCTGAAAAAGAAGCCGCGGAACCTGCCCGGCTCTTTCCCCTCGCTGACGAAAATCACGTCTGGACTGACCGGCATTTTCTGTTCCCTGGCCAGCTGCAGCAGCTTGTCGCGGTTGGCGGTCGAGGTCAGCCAGCTGGCCGTCATGCCGGTGACCGTCAGCTGCGGATGGAAGGCGTCACGGTTGTTTTCGAGGTAGGCCTGCTGCTCCGCGGCGGTGTCGAAGCCGAGGACGTGCCTTTTCAGGGTGCCGATAACCTCCGGGCGGCGCGTTTCAACGACAACCGAAATGGTGCCGTCGTTGGCGTCGCTGACGACGGGAACGAAGAAGGGGCCGGATTCGAAGGTCTCGAGACGGCCGCTCGGGTTGATCGCCTGTTCCAGGTCGAGGCGCCCCCCTTCGATCCGCAGCCATTCTCGCGGCGCGCCGGTGTGCACCAGCTCGGCAATCGATATCGGCAGTGGAGACTGGTTGCGGAAGTAGAGGGTCAGGTCGTGATAGCCGAGCCCGGCCAGCACAAGGCAGATCGCCAGCAAAGTAAATCGGAATCTTTTCATTTCGCCTTCCCGGTCGAAAAAAGCGGGGCCGCCTGCTTCAGGCGGCCCCAAGTTATGGCAACAAAGGCATGCGAGTCAAGTGTTATGCTTCGGCAGCATCGACCACCTCGGCGCCCTTCTTCCGGGTCAGCAGGGAGACGACGATCAGGGCGATGAAGCTGGCCGGAATCGAGATCGCCGCCGGGCTGTTGAAGGAGATCGGCGCGTCGCTCGGCAGCATGCCGTAGCGGACGAACATGTCCGGAGAAATCAGGATGAGGCCGAGAGCGGTGGTCAGGCCGACGACGATCGAGGCGGCGACCCCCTGGCCGGTGGTCTTCTTCCAGAACAGGATCATCAGGATCGCCGGGAGGTTGGCCGAGGCGGCGACCGCAAAGGCCCAGCCGACCAGGAAGGAGACGTTCATCCCCTCGAAGACGATGCCGAGGTAGATGGCGATGGCGCCGACGACGATCGCCGAGATCTTGCCGGCGCGCACCTTGCCGGTGTCGGTCATCTGCATGCCGAGGAAACGGTCCATCAGGTCGTGGGCGACGGCGCCGGAGGCGGCGACGATGAGGCCGGAGACGGTGCCGAGAACGGTGGCGAAGGCGATCGACGAGATGATGGCGAACAGGATGACGCCGAACGACAGGGCGAGCAGCGGCGCGCTCATGTTGTTGTCGGTCAGGTTGATGACGCCGTTGGTCATGGCGCCGATCCCCATGAACAGGGTCAGCACGTAGAAGAAGCTGATGGCGGCGATGCCGACGATGGTCGACTTGCGCGCGGCGGCCTGGCTCGGGACCGTGTAGTAGCGGATCAGGATGTGCGGCAGGGCCGCGGTGCCGCAGAACAGGGCGATCATCAGCGAGATGAAGTTGAATTTCTGGGTGCCGGTGGCGTTGTCGACCTTGAACTTCAGGCCGGGGCGGAGCATGCGGTCGCCCGGGGTCGGTTTCTGGAAGTAGATCTCGGTCTTGGTCTCCCCTTCCATGATGTACTTCTTGCCCCAGAGGACGACGGTGCTGTCCTTGACGGCCGACAGGTAGGCAAACGGCCCAAGAGCGCCGGTTTCGGCGACTTCCTGGCCGTCGATCCTGATCTCCTTGACGTGGCCGACCGCGAAGAATTTGCCCTCTTCCTTGGCGGCGCCGTTGTAGAGCTTGGCACCATCGGCCATGGTCGTGACGTACAGGGTCTCTTCAAGCTGCAGACCGGCTTCGGTTTCCCTGATCTGCCAGATCGATTCGCCGCCGTCCTTGTTCAGCTTGACGAAACCGGCCTGGCCGAATTCAGTCGACTTCCAGTCGGCGGCGGCGCTGTAGGCGGCATCGGAGAGCTGCAGGGAACCGTCGGCGGCAACCGTGGCGGTCAGGGTCTGGAAGGCGTGATAGTCCTTTTCGCCCCCCTGGTTCGGGCTGGTCGACAGGCCGCGGCCGAGCACCCCGACGACGACGACGGTAGTGAAGATCAGCAGCAGGGCGCCCTTGAAAAACTGGACGTAGGTCGTTGAAGCCATGCCGGCGGTGGCGACGATGATGGTGACAACGACGCCGACGATGCAGACGCCGACCCAGTGCGGCAGGCCGAGCAGCGGCTGAACGAGAACGCCGGCGCCGACCATCTGCGGGATCAGGTAGAAGACCGAGATAACCAGGGTCGAAATGGCGGCCGT
>JBFHOZ010000048.1:0-13472 GCA_041592975.1 Desulfuromonadales bacterium | reverse complement strand
TCCTCACTATTCTAAATCTGTGATATGTACGGGGCTCACAGAAAATCGGAAAATATATGATTTGACATCAATTGTCAAGGCTTTTCTGGCAGCTTTTACAGGCTTTTGCGTCGCCCTGCCAGTCAGCCGGCTCCCCCTCATACCAGACCTGCATCAGGCAGAGCCCCTGGGGGGGAGCGGTGACTCCGGAGAGGTCGCGACAGCCGCCGGCAAGGAGCTCCGTGACGGCCTCCGGCGGACGCTTTCCCGAACCGACTTCAACCAGGGTGCCGACAATGACACGCACCATGTTGCGCAAAAACCCGTCGCCGACGATGTCGAAATGCAGCAGGCGCCCGTGCCTGCTGATGCCGAGGGAAAAAATTTCGCGTACAGTCGTTCCGGCGTCGCACCCTGCAGAGCGGAACGCGGCAAAATCATGCCTGCCGACAAATCCGGCGGCGGCCTGGCGCATCGCCCCGACGTCGAGCGACCGCCTCACATGCCAGCTGTAGCGTTTGCGGATGGGCGAACGAATCGCGCCGAGCAGGATCGTATACCGGTACCTCTTGGCCAGGGCGTCGTAGCGGGCGTGAAACCCGGCAGGCGCCTCCTCGGCGGCGACGACGGCGATATCGTCCGGAAGGTGCGTATTGACCCCTTCCCGAAACGCCGTCAGCGGCAGGTCCAGGTCCGTTTCGAAATGCGCGACCATCCCGCGGGCATGCACGCCGGCATCGGTCCTTCCGGAGGAGATCACGTCGACCTTGCGGCCGACGACCGCGCCGAGCGCCGCCTCCACCTTTTCCTGCACTGTCGGACCGTTCGGCTGCCGCTGCCAGCCGACATAATCCGTGCCGTCGTATTCGATGGTCAGCCTGATCTTTCTCATGGCACCCGGAAATAGCACAGGGCAAGAACCGCGGCCGCAGCAACGCTCCCCCATCCTGCCGGAGAGAGCGGCAACAGGGGGGGCAATGGCTCCATGCTGTCTCTGGCAGCGTTATCCGCAGCCGCCGCGACCGCCATCCGGTCAGCCTTCTCGACCAGCCTGCCGATGAGCGTCACGACCAGCTGCTGCAGACTTTCGAGCCTCCCGGCAATGCCGGCCGGCCTTCCGGCGCCCGCCACTTCGCCGGCGACCGCAGCGCACTCCGTCTGCAGAATCGGCACGAACTGTAGGGTCAGCAGGGCCTGGCCGGCGAACCGATCGGTGTTCAGGCCAAACACTCCCAGCGGACGCATCAGCGCCGCAGCCGCTGCTGCAAGCTGCGCCGGAGGCGCGGAACGGGTCAGCGCCAGTGAGACGGCCAGGGCGGCGGCGACCTGGACCGAAACCATCAGGCCGTGCAGCAGGCCGTCCCTGGTCACCCAGGAGAGTCCGAAGAGCGTGTGCCCGGGCGACAGAAGCGCATGCAGGAGAATGACGGCCAAAAAAAACCAGCGCAGCCACGAGAGGCGCTGCAGGAACAGGCGGAGCAGCTCCATCCGCAGCACCAGTACGATGGCCGCGACGAGCAGCAGCAATAGCCGCCACCAGCTCGTCGCGGCGAACACCGCGACGATCGCCGCCAGCGACAGAACCAGAGCAAGCCGCGGATCCATCAGCTGCCGCTCCCCCGAAATGGTTTCCCCGCGCATTGGCAGCCGGCCGTTCATCATACAACAAACGGGGGCCGTGCGGCCCCCGTCCCTGTGAGCATTGGGTAGGGTCAGATGCGGCTGACGATCGCCTCGCCCATCTCGACCGTGTTGACGTTCTTCTCCCCCTCAAGGCCCTGGAAGATATCCCCGGTGCGGTAACCGTCATTGAGCGTCCGTTCGACCGCCTGCTCGACGGCATCGGCGGCATCGGTCAGGCCGAAGGAGTAGCGCAGCATCATCGCCGCCGAGAGAATCTGGGCAATCGGGTTGGCGATCCCCTGCCCGGCGATGTCGGGAGCCGAACCGCCGGACGGCTCGTACAGGCCGAACGAACCCTCGGCCAGCGAGGCGCTCGGCAGCATGCCGAGGGAGCCGGTCAGCATGGCGGCCTCGTCCGAGAGGATGTCGCCGAACATGTTCTCGCAGAGCATGACGTCGAACTGCTTCGGCCAGCGGCAGAGCTGCATGGCGGCGTTGTCGACATACATGTGGCTGAGCTGGACATCGGGATACCCGGCGGCGACCCGCTCGACAATCTCGCGCCAGAGCACTGACGACGAGAGGACGTTCGCCTTGTCGATCGAGCAGAGCTTCTTGCCCCGCTTCTGCGCCGCCTGAAAGGCAACGTGTGCAATCCTCTCGATCTCGGCGACCGAGTACTTCATGGTGTCGAATCCGACCCGCGCATCCCCTTCCCCCTCGATCCCCTTCGGCTGGGCAAAGTAGATCCCCCCGGTCAGTTCGCGCACGACCAGGATATCGAAGCCCCCCTCGATGATCTCCGGCTTGAGCGACGAGTTGCCGGTCAGGGCGGGGAAGATGATCGCCGGGCGGAAGTTGCAGAACAGGCCGAAGATCTTGCGCAGCGGCAGCAGGGCACCGCGCTCCGGCTGCTCGTCCGGCGGCAGATGCTCCCATTTCGGCCCGCCGACCGACCCGAAGAGGACGGCGTCCGCTTCACGACAGATGCGGACGGTCGGTTCCGGCAACGCCTTCCCCTCCTCGTCGATGGCGACCCCGCCGACATTGGCGAAGGTGAACTCGAACGACACGCCAAACTTTCCTTCAACCGCCTCCAGGACCTTGATCGCCTCGGCCATGACCTCCGGGCCGATGCCGTCTCCCGGCAGAACGGCAACTTTGAACGACTTGCTCATCGAAACTCTCCTTGTATGACTTCAATCGATTAGTATGCGCAAACGCAGTCTGCAACTATAGGGAGAGGCGCCCCGCTTTGTCAATCATTTATCAAGGAAAAGGCCGGGCAAAACCCGGCCTTGAATTCATGCAAATCTTCTCGGTTGCAGGCGTCACCGCCAGCTGGCAACCGAAACGCCGCCAGACGATGAAACCCGCTGGCAGCCCCCCCTAGTAGCGGGAGTCGGCGAACTCCACCCAGCCGCCGGCCTCGACCAGCGCCTTGTCGAATTCGCTGATCTCGAAGGTGAAGACCGCTTCGTCGACATGCCCCGCTGCGGTCACTGTCTGCTTGTCCAGGTCGACCCGAATCTCGACGTCGTCACCGAGGGCTAAAATCCTCTCGATCTGCTCCTTCGGCAGCTCGATCGCCAGCATGCCGCAATTGAACATGTTCTGGCGGAAGATGCGGGCGTAGCTTTCGGCAATGACCGTATGGATGTCGTTGACCTCGAACACCCAGGGGGCATGCTCGCGCGAGGAGCCGCAGCCGAAGTTCTCCCGGGCGACGACCACCCTGGCGCTCTTCAGCTTGTCCCCCCTGGGATCGAAACCGTCGAGTATCAGGTCCTCGAGGATATAAGGCTTGAGGGCCTCCTTGCTGACCTCGGTCAGGTACTTGGCGGGAATGATCTCGTCGGTATTGATGTCGGACCGGTCCAGAAAAATGGCCGGTCCGCCAAAGGTTTTCTTCATGTTCACTTCCTCCTGGAACGGATTACAGGCTGCGGGCGTCGGTAATGACGCCGGTGATGCCGGTGGCGGCGGCGGTTGCCGGGCTCATCAGGTGGACCATCCCCCCCTTGCCCATCCGGCCGGCAAAGTTGCGGTTGGTGGTCGCCGCGCACGATTCCCCTTCGGCCAGGACGCCGTTGCTCATACCGAGGCAGGCGCCGCAGGTCGGGTTGGTGACGCAGAATCCGGCGTCCATGAAAATGTCCATGATCCCTTCGTCCATCGCCTGCTTGAAGATCTGCGGGGTCGCCGGGGAGACGATGCCCCGCACCGTGTCGGCGAGCTTTTTCCCCTTGAGGATGGCGGCCGCCTCGCGCAGGTCCTCGATCCGCCCGTTGGTGCAGCTGCCGATGTAGATCTGATCGACCCGGGTGCCGGCCATCTGGGAGACCGGCCGGACGCAGTCCGGCTTGTAATCGAAGGTGCACTGCGGCTCGATGCCGGAGACGTCGAAGTCGAGGATCTTGTCGTAACCGGCGTCGGCGTCGGGGTTCCATTTCCGGTATTCCGCCAGGGCCGCCTCCTTGCTGGCGAACTCCTCCTGGATGAAGGGCCAGAGGTAGTCGACGGTCACCATGTCGGGCTGGCAGATGCCGCAGGTGCCGCCGGCCTCGATCGCCATGTTGCACAGGGTCATGCGCGATTCCATGCTCATCGCTTCGACGATCGGCCCGTGGAACTCGATGACCCGGTCGGTGGCGCCGTTGACGCCGATCTGGCCGATCACGTAGAGGATGACGTCCTTGGCGTAGACCCCCTTCGGCAGGGTGCCGTTGAGGTTGATGCGGATGGTCTTCGGCTCGCGGAAGGCGCAGACCCCCTTGAGGATGCCGACCTCGAGGTCGGTCGTGCCGACGCCGGCGGCGAAGGCGCCGAAGGCGCCGTGGGTGCAGGTATGCGAATCCCCCATGATGACGGTGAAGCCGGGACGGATGTACCCCTTCTCCGGAAAGAGAGCGTGGCAGACGCCGTTGTGGCCGACGTCGAAGAAGTCGACGATGCCGTGGCGACGGGCCCAGTCGCGCAGGATCTTCGCCTGCAGGGCGGTTTTGCTGTCCTTGGCCGGGGTGACGTGATCGATCACCGCCTTGATCTTGGTCTTGTCATACACCCGGTCCTTGCCGCGCCATTCGAGATCGGCGATCGCGACCGGGGTGGTGATTTCATGGCAGAGCACCCGGTCGAGGTCGAGCACCTTCGTTCCCGGAAACGGCTCGTCGCGCAAGTGCGCCGAGAAAATCTTTTCAGCTGTCGTCTGTCCCATCATGACTCCTTGACTACTTGATTTCGAATATTACTTTCCAGCGATTCGGCCGGGGCTCAGATGGAAACCCTGGTGCGCTCCATGACCGAGGCCATCTTGTTCAGTGCGTTGATGTACGCCTTGGCGCTGGCGACGATGATGTCCTCGTGGGCCCCCTGGCCGAGCACTTCGCGACCGTTCTCCGCCAGGCGCACCGTGCATTCTCCCTGGGCGTCGGTGCCGCCGGTGATGGCACCGACCGAATACTGCTTGAGCTCGGCACTGCTGCCGGTCAGCTGCTTGATCGCCTTGAAGGTCGCGTCGACCGGCCCGGCTCCCATGACCGCGGTCTTCTTCTCCTTGCCGTCGACCTCCATCTGCACGGTGGCGGTCGGCGCGGCGAAGGAACCGGAGGCGACGTTCATCTGCATCAGCTTGTAGCGCTCCTCGATCCGGACCACTTCGTCGGCGACGATGGCATCGAGGTCCTCGTCGAAGATCTCCTTCTTCTGGTCGGCAAGGTCCTTGAAACGGACGAACGCCTTCTCGACATCCTCCTTCGGCAGGTCGTAGCCAAGCTCCTTGAGGCGGTCGACGAAGGCATGCCGGCCGGAATGCTTGCCGAGGACCAGTTTGTTCTTGTTCAGGCCGATCGACTCCGGGGTCATGATCTCGTAGGTCTCCTTGTCCATCAGCACACCGTGCTGGTGGATGCCGGCCTCGTGAGCAAAAGCGTTGGCGCCGACGATCGCCTTGTTCGGCTGGACGGTGATGCCGGTAATGGTCGACAGCAGGCGGCTGGTGGCATAGATATGCTCGGTAACCACCTGGGTGGTGTACGGCATGATGTCATGGCGGGTCCGCAACCCCATGACGACCTCCTCGAGGGAGCAGTTTCCGGCCCGCTCGCCGATGCCGTTGATGGTGCACTCGACCTGACCGGCGCCGGCGCGGATGGCGGCCAGGGAGTTGGCGACGGCGAGACCGAGGTCGTTGTGACAGTGGACCGACAGGACCGCCTTGTCGATGTTCGGCACGTTCTCCCTGAGGTAGGTGATGATGTCGTAGAACTCGTGGGGGATGGCATAACCGACGGTGTCGGGGATATTGACCGTCGTCGCCCCGGCATCGATGACGGCTTCGACCATCTCGGCGAGGAACTCGACCCGGGTCCGCACCGCATCCTCGCAGGAGAACTCGACGTTGGAGGTGTAACCGGCCGCATGCTTGACCGCGGCGATGGCGGTCTCCTTGACCTTGTCCGGCGCCATCTGCAGCTTGCGCTCCATATGGATGTCGGAGGTGGCGATGAAGGTGTGGATCCGGCCCCTCTCGCCGGCGTGCTTCAATGCTTCCCAGGCCCGATCGATATCCTTGAAGTTGGCCCGGCAGAGTCCGGCGATCTGCGGTCCCTTGATGGTTTCCGCCACTTTCTTGACCGCTTCGAAGTCGCCGACCGAGGCGATCGGGAACCCGGCCTCGATGACATCGACATTCAGCTTTTCCAGCTGATGAGCGATCCTCAGTTTCTCCTCGATATTCATGCTCGCGCCCGGCGACTGTTCGCCATCGCGCAAGGTGGTGTCGAAAATGATAATGTTTCGCTTGTCGCTCATAACTCCTCCGTCCCTTCTTCCCTGGTGCCGGCATCACGGGGTGACCGGCAGAGTCTTGGTGTCAGTTTACTGTGCTTCTCGTCGTTTCTCTTTAGCTCAACCAGGTCCGATTCCACGCGACCACCTCCTTCCGAAATTCAGGATTAACCGGCAAAGAAAAAGCTCCCGCCCCTTGAACAGGGGCGAGAGCCTTGGCTTCGCGGTACCACCCTGATTCATCCGCCATCGCTCAATCCCGGCGGACCTTGTTTGGCCATTTACGCTGGCTCACGGCAAAAGCTGGCAGATTTTCTGTTCACTTCTGCGGCTCCAAGGCGAGTTCGGTTCGGCTCTGTACCGGCTCGCAGCAACCGCCGGCTCTCTGTGACAGAACGGATGAACCTACTACTCCTCTTCACAGCCTTTCAATTGGTCAGAATATAAAACAGCAAAGCTGACCAGTTGTCAACCCTGTTTGTGACCGATCTCTCTTTTCTTCTACTCGTCCGGATTATTCTCATCTACCGGACCAGCCGGCTTCGGTTTTCTGAACATACCGAAAACGAACCCGACCGGGCCGGAGAGCATGTAGAGGAAGGCCAGAGTGAACAGCATAATGGCCGGTTCGGCGATGATGACGATGATCATGAGGATCGCCAGCACCAGGAAACCGAACGGCTGCCGTTTGAACAGCTCCGGATCCTTGAGGGAAAAGTACCTGACGTTGCTGACCATCAGGCAGGCCAGGACGTAGATCAGAACGACGATCGACACCTTCTTGATCGTCCCCGAGCCGCCGAGCCGATAGAACAACAAAACGCAGGAGGCGACCATGCCGGCGGCCGCCGGGATCGGCAGGCCGACAAAGCGCTTCGACTCGACCGTGTTGACCTGGACGTTGAAACGCGCCAGGCGCAACGCACCGCAGACGACGTAGAGAAACCCGGCCAGCCAGCCGAGTTTGCCGAAGCCGGTCAGCGCCCAGGCATACATCAGCAGCCCGGGAGCGACCCCGAACGCCGCCAGATCGGCCAGGGAATCGTATTCGACGCCGAACTGGCTGGTGGTGCCGGTGATACGGGCGATCTTGCCGTCGAGCGCATCGAAGATGGCGGCGACCAGGATGAACCAGGCGGCGATCTGGTAATCCCCCTTGGTCGTGGCGACGATACTGTAGAACCCGGCAAACAGGGTGCCTGTGGTGAACAGGTTCGGCAGCAGGTAAACCCCCTTGCGGAGGCTGCCCCGCTGCGTGTCGGGGTTATGGCGGAAACGGCTCATCATTTAAAGGCACCGATGACCGTTTCGCCGGCGACGGTACGATCGCCGATCCGGACCTTGACGTCGCTCCCTTTCGGCAGGTAGACATCGACCCTGGAACCGAAGCGGATGAGGCCGTAGCGCTCGTTCTGTTTCAGGTTGTCGCCGATCTGCGGATAGGAGATGATCCGGCGGGCGATCAGGCCGGCGACCTGGACGAAAAGGACATGCTTCCCGTTTTCAGCCTGCATGAAGATGCCCGCCTGCTCGTTCTGCAGGCTCGCCTTGTCGAGAGAGGCGTTGAGGAACTCCCCCTTGCTGTAATAGAGGTCCACCACCTTTCCCGAGCAGGGCGCCCGGTTGACATGCACGTCGAACACCGACATGAAGATGCTGATCTTCTGCACCTCCTCCTTGAAAAAACGCTCTTCCATGACCTCGCCGACAAAAACGACCTTGCCGTCGGCCGGGGCGATGACATCACCGTCATCGGCGGACGGGTGCCGTTCCGGGTCGCGGAAGAAATAGACCACGAAAAGCGTCAGCAACAGGAAGAGGAACGCCAGGAAACCCCAGTCGAGCAGTGCAAGGATCAGGGTCACGAAGGCAAACAGGGCGATAAAGGGAACCCCTTCGCGGGCAACCGGCAGCGTATTGTCGTTCATGGCACTCATCGTCAAATGAAGCGGGGACAACGTACGTTGTCCCCGGGGTCAGAATCAGTTTTTGCTCTTGTCTACGATCTTCTTGATCCAGGGCATCATCTTGCGCAGCCCCTCGCCGACCTGCTCGATCGGGTGCGCCGCATTCAGGCGGCGCCGGGCGGTCATCTCCGGGTAGTTCGTCTGCCCTTCCAGGATGAAGCGCTTGGCGTACTCGCCGTTCTGGATGTTCTGCAGGCACTCGCGCATCGCCTGGCGGCTCTGCTCGTTGATAACCTTGGGTCCGGTGACGTATTCGCCGTATTCGGCATTGTTGGAGATCGAGTAGTTCATGTTGGCGATCCCGCCTTCATACATCAAATCGACGATCAGCTTGAGCTCGTGCAGGCACTCGAAATAGGCCATCTCCGGGGCATAGCCAGCCTCGACCAGGGTCTCGAAACCGGCCTTGACCAGCTCGACGGCGCCGCCGCAGAGAACCGCCTGCTCGCCGAACAGATCGGTTTCGGTTTCGTCCTTGAAGGTCGTTTCGATGATGCCGGTCCGGCCGCCGCCGATGGCGCTGGCGTAGGAGAGCGCCACGTTCTTGGCCTTGCCGGAAGCGTCCTGGAAGATGGCGATCAGGTCGGGGATGCCGCCCCCCTTCTCGAACTCGGAGCGGACGGTGTGCCCCGGGGCCTTCGGCGCGATCATGATGACGTCGAGGTCGGCACGCGGCACGATCTGGTTGTAGTGGATGCTGAAGCCGTGCGCGAACGCCAGGGTCGCCCCTTGCCTGATGTTCGGCTCGATCTCTTCCCGATAAAGCTGCGACTGGAACTCGTCCGGCGTCAGGATCATGACCAGGTCGGCGGCGGCAACGGCCTCGGCGACCGGCTTGACCGACAGTCCGTGGGCCTCGGCCTTGGCGACCGAACCGGATCCGGTCCGCAGGCCGACGGTGACATCTACCCCGGAATCCTTGAGGTTGCAGGCGTGGGCGTGGCCCTGGGAACCGTAACCGACGACGGTCACCTTCATCCCCTTGATGATGGACAGGTCGGCATCCTTGTCGTAATAAACTTTCATCAAACTGCTCCTTATCGCGTTGTCAATTCAAAGTGGCAGACTTTATACCACAGGGGCACAGGCTTGCCAATCCTTTTCGGGATGGGCGGTCAGGCACTCGTCCACCCCTTTGCCCCCCTGCCGAGGACCACCGGCCCGGTCCGGACGACCTCCTTGATGCCGATCGGCCTGAGGATCTCGATCACCGCGTCGATCTTGTCCGGGTCGCCCATCACTTCGAGGGTGTAGGACTTCGTCGTCACGTCGATGACCTTGCCGCGGAAGATATCGACGATGCGCATGACCTCGGCGCGGGTATTGTCCTCGGCGTTCACCTTGATCAGCGCCAGTTCGCGCTCGACGTAGGGCTGCCCCTCGCTGGTGTAGTCGATAACCTTGATGGTGTCGATCAGCTTGTTGAGCTGCTTGTTGATCTGTTCGAGGATCTGGTCGTCTCCCGAGGTGACGATCGTCATCCGCGAAATCGACGGATCGAGGGTCGGCGCCACCGACAGGCTCTGGATATTGAACCCGCGCCCGGAAAAAAGTCCGGAGATTCTCGACAGAACGCCGAACTCGTTTTCCACCAGAACGGATATAGTGTGCTTCATTTCTTTTTTCCTCCTGTCATTACAATGACTTACGAAGCCAAAACCATCTCGTTGAGTCCGGCGCCGGCCGGGACCATCGGCATGACGTTCTCCTCGCGGGAGACCTTGAACTCCATGATCACCGGACCGGGGGTCTCGAACGCTTTCTTGATCGTCGCCTCGACCTCGTCGGGCTTGCTGCAGCTCAAACCGGTGGCGCCGTACGCCTCGGCCAGCTTGACAAAGTCGATCGGCAGCTCCAGGCAGGTCTGGCTGTAGCGCTTGTCGAAAAAGAGCTGCTGCCACTGGCGAACCATGCCGAGAAAGTTGTTGTTGAGGATGACGATCTTGACCGGCAGCCGGTACTGGACCAGGGTCGCCAGCTCCTGCGAGTTCATCTGGAACGAGCCGTCCCCGGAGATGTCGATGACCTGCCGCTTCGGGAAGGCCGCCTGGGCGCCGAGGGCCGCCGGCAGGCCGTAACCCATGGTGCCGAGGCCGCCGGAGGAGAGGAAAGTCCGCGGCTGCGAATACTTGAAGAACTGCGCCGCCCACATCTGGTGCTGTCCGACCTCGGTGGTGACGATGGCGTCGTCCTTCGAGAGCTCGCGCAGCTTCTCGATGACGAACTGCGGCTTGATTTCGGTTTTCGACGCCTTGTAGGTCAGCGGGTGGGTCCGCTGCCATTCGCCGACCTGGTCGCGCCACGGGGCGAGCTCCTGAACCAGCTTCTTCACCTCGGCCTTCTGCTCGCCGAGCTCCTTGATCAGCTTTTTGAGCACGTCCTTCAGATCCCCGACGATCGGCAGGTCGACGCGAACGTTCTTTTTGATCGATGTCGGATCGACGTCGACGTGGATGATCTTCGCATCCGGCGCGAAGGTGGCGATCTTGCCGGTGACCCGGTCGTCGAAGCGCGCGCCGAGGGCGATCAGCAGATCGGAGCTGGTGACCGCCATGTTGGCGTGATAGGTCCCGTGCATGCCGAGCATCCCCATCGCCAGCGGGTGCGACTGCGGAAAGGCGGCCATCGCCATCAGCGTCGTCGTCACCGGAATCTGTGCCATCTCGGCCAGCTGCAGCAGCTCCTTGTCCGAGTCGGACAGGCTGGCGCCGCCGCCGACGTACAGCACCGGCTTGCGCGATTCGAGGATCATCTTGGCCGCCTTGGTGATCTGACGGGCGTTGCCGCTGTAGGTCGGCTTGTAACCGCGCAGCTCGACCTTGTCCGGATATGCGAAGGTCGTCTCGGCGATCTGCACGTCTTTCGGCAGGTCGACGACGACCGGCCCGGGACGGCCGGTGCGGGCGATGTAGAATGCCTGCTTCATGATCCGGGCGAGGTCCCGGACATCCTTGACCAGGTAGTTGTGCTTGGTGATCGGCCGGGTGATACCGACGATGTCGGCCTCCTGGAAAGCGTCGTTGCCGATCAGCGGCGTCGGCACCTGGCCGGTGACGACGACCATCGGAATCGAGTCCATGTAGGCGGTGGCGATGCCGGTGATGGTGTTGGTCGCCCCCGGACCGCTGGTGGCGATGGCCACGCCGACCTTGCCGGTCGCCCGCGCATAGCCGTCGGCGGCATGAATCGCGGCCTGCTCGTGACGCGGCAGGATATGCTTGATTTTGGATTTCATCAGGTCATCGTAGATATTGATGACCGCACCCCCGGGGTACCCGAAGACGGTGTCGACCCCTTCTTCTTTAAAACATTCCAGCAGAATTTGCGAACCTGTCATTTTCACTGTATGCCTCCTCCAAAGGAATGACGGGAATGAACAATTCTCAGAAAAAAAATCAGCGAACCCGGCGTACAGCGCCCTGGGCGGCGCTGGTCGTCAGGGCGGCATAAGCCTGCAGTGCCGTACTGACCTCCCGCCGGCGACCCGCCGGCTTCCAGGCGTCCGCCCCGACAGCCTCCATCGCTGCACGGCGCTGTTCGAGTTCCGCATCCGGAACGTCGACCCTGATAACGCGGTTGGGGATGTCGATGACGATCAGGTCCCCTTCCCTGACCAGTCCGATGGCCCCCTGCTCGGCCGCCTCCGGAGAGACATGGCCGATCGAAAGTCCCGAGGTGCCGCCGGAGAAGCGACCGTCGGTCACCAGCGCACAGGCCTTGCCGAGCCCTTTCGACTTGAGATAGCTGGTCGGGTAGAGCATCTCCTGCATCCCCGGCCCCCCTTTCGGCCCTTCGTAGCGGATGATCACGACATCCCCGGACTTGACCTTGTCGCCGAGGATGCCGTCGATCGCCTCTTCCTGGCTCTCGAAAATGCGCGCCGGCCCGGAAAAGGTCAAGGCCTCCTCGTCGACTCCGGCGGTCTTGACGATGCACCCGTCGGGAGCGAGGTTGCCGTACAGCACGGCCAGGCCGCCGTCGGCGCTGTAGGCGTGTCCGATGTCGCGGATGCACCCCTTCTCGCGGTCGAGGTCCGGCGAAGCCCAGCGGGCCTGCTGACTGAACGGCTCGAGCGTCGGCACGTTGCCGGGGGCCGCCGAGTAGAGCAATTTAACGGCATCATCTTCGGTCGTCGCAAAATCAAACTTCCCGATCGCCTCCCCCATGCTGGAAGAGTGTACTGTGGGCACATCGCGAATGATCATGCCGCCGCGGTCGAGCTCGGCGAGGATCCCGAAGACCCCGCCGGCGCGGTGGACGTCCTCCATGTGATAGTGCTGCACGGAAGGAGCGACCTTGCAGAGGTTCGGCGTTTCGAGGGAGAGGCGGTTGATGTCCTGCATGGTAAAGTCGACGCCGGCCTCGCTCGCCACCGCCAGCAGGTGCAGAACCGTATTGGTCGATCCCCCCATGGCGATATCGAGCCGCATGGCGTTCTCGAAGGCCGCCTTGGTCGCGATCGCGCGGGGCAGAGCGGTATCGTCACCTTTCCGGTAATACCGCTCGGCGAGATCGAGGACGATCCGGCCGGCCTCGAGAAAAAGCTTCTTCCGCTCGATGTGCGTCGCCAGCAGGCTGCCGTTCCCCGGCAGGCTCAAGCCCAGCGCCTCGGTCAGGCAGTTCATCGAGTTGGCGGTGAACATGCCGGAACACGATCCGCATGTCGGGCAGGCTGAACGCTCGTGTTCGGCAACGACATCGGCGGGAATTCCGGGCGTGGCGGCGGCGACCATGGCGTCGACCAGGTCGAGATGCACCTCATTCCCGTCGACCGTCGCCTTGCCGGCCTCCATCGGGCCGCCGCTGACGAACACTGTCGGGATGTTGAGGCGCATGGCGGCCATCAGCATTCCCGGCGTCACCTTGTCGCAATTGGAAATGCAGACCATTGCGTCGGCGGTGTGGGCGTTGACCATGTATTCGACCGTATCGGCGATCAGTTCCCGCGACGGCAGGCTGTAGAGCATGCCGTTGTGTCCCATGGCAATTCCGTCACAGATCGCCATGGTATTGAACTCCTTGGCGATGCCGCCTTTCTTCTCGATTTCAGCGACGACCATCTGGCCGACGGAGTGCAGGTGGACGTGGCCGGGGACGAACTGGGTAAACGAGTTG
>JBFHOZ010000047.1:0-13506 GCA_041592975.1 Desulfuromonadales bacterium | reverse complement strand
TCGCGTTATCCCAACCTGTTCGTCGTCACCGCCGCCCCCCGTTTTCCGCACACCGCCGCCGAGGTCGAGGCGGCGGTCTACCGGGAGCTCGACCGGCTTGCCGGCGAACCGCCGGCGGCGGAAGAGCTCGAGCGGGTACGCAAACGGCTGCGGACCGACCGGATCCGCTCGCTCAAGAGCAACAGCGGCCTGGCGCGGATGCTCGCCTACTACCAGTCGGTCGCCGGCGACTGGCGCTACCTGGTGGAATACGACCGGAATGTCGAAACGATCACTGCCGACGAAATCGTGCAGGTGGCGAAACAATATTTCGGGGCGAGGAACCGGACGGTGGCGATACTCGCCAAGGAGGATGCACAATGAAAACGGTCCGCGCCTTCCTGGCTCTCCTGGTTCTTTTCGTTGCCGCCTGCACGGCGTCGGGGCCGCAGACGGTTCGGCCCGACCGGCTCGCTTTTGTGCCGCTCGAATTCAACGTGCCGGAGATTGAACCGGTGGTGCTCGAAAACGGCATCCGCGTCTATCTTTTCGAGGACCCGGAGCTGCCGCTGGTCGAGCTGACCGCCATGGTCGGCGCCGGTTCCATTCACGATCCCGCCGGGAAGGTCGGCCAGGGGGGGCTGTTTGCCGGTCTGCTGCAGAAGGGGGGCGCCGGCGAGCGCACCCCGCGCGAATTCGAGGAGTTCCTCGAATCGCTGGCGATCGATTTCGGCGTTTCGACCGACGCCTACATGACGACCGTTGACCTCTCCTTGCTGCAGGAGGATGTCGACGCCGGGCTGGCGATCCTCGATGACGTCCTGCGCCGGCCGCGGTTCGACGCCGAACGGCTTGAGCTGCTGCGCAAGCAGACCCTCGAGGGGATCCGGCGGCGCGACGACGACCCCGACTCGGTCGCCGGCCGGGCCCTGGACAGGGCCATCTATGCCGATCACCCGCTCGGCCGGGAGGCGACCACCGAAACCGTCTCGGCCATCGGCAGAGAGGATCTGATCGGTTTTCACCGGCAGCAGTTCGCTCCGGACAACCTCTGGCTGGCGATCAGCGGCGACTTCGACCGGCAGGCCATGCTGGAGAGGGTGACAGCGATGTTTGCCGGCTGGCGGCCGGCCGGTTACCGGCCGTTGCCGCTGCCGGAGCTTCCGCAAAGCCTGCCGCCTGCGGTCTGGCTCGGCGAAAAGGATATCCCGCAGACGACGATACGCCTCGGGCATCTCGGTGTCAGCAAGGACAACCCCGACCTGCAGGCGGTGCGGGTGATGAACTTCATCCTCGGCGGCGGCGGGTTCAATTCCCGGCTGCTGCGGGAGATCCGCTCGAATCGCGGTCTGGCTTATTCGACCTACTCCTACTTCATGGTCGGGCGGCGACTCCCGGGTGCCTTTGTCGCCGGCAGCGAGACCAAGAGCGCGAGCACCATGGAGGTCGTCCGGCTGATGCTGGCCGAGATGGAACGGATCCGGACCGAACCGGTCGGCGAGGAGGAGTTGTCCCTGGCGCGGGAGAGCCTGGTCAACTCGTTCGTGTTTGCCTTTGCCGACAGCCACCAGGTTCTGACCCAGCAGATGCGGCTCGACTTTTTCGACTACCCGAAGGCCTATCTCCGTACGTATCGCGACAAAATCGCCGCCCTGACCCGGCAGGATATCCTGCGGGCAGCGCAGACCTACCTGCATCCGGAGAAGCTGGCAATCGTCCTGGTCGGGCGCTCTGCCGATTTCGATGCGCCGCCGGATTCCCTCGGGCTGCCGGTCAAGGAAATACCGCTGCGGCAATCGGCCGACGGGGCAAGGAGCGAGTGATGGGAGGAGGATGGCAGGAGACAATCGACGCGGCCCGCAATTACTTCGGCGGGACGCTCTGGCGGGCGGAGCTCTCTTCGCTGCCTTTATTCAAACGGCTCGGCGTCTGGATGCTGCGGGTCGCCACCATCGTCGTGCGCGATTTCGGCAGGGACAACTGCCTGTTGCGGGCGTCGGCGCTGACGTATGCGACCCTGCTGTCGATCGTGCCGCTGCTCGCCTTTGCCTTTGCCGTCCTGAAGGGGCTCGGCGTCCAGAACCGGCTCGAGCCGATCATTCTCGAAAACCTGGCGGTCGGCTCGGAGGTGGTTGTCACCCGGATTTTCGAGTATATCAACAACACCAATGTCGCCCGACTCGGCACCGTCGGCCTGGTCGTCCTGCTTCTGACCGTGCTGGCGCTGCTCTCAAATATCGAGAAGGCGTTCAATCATATCTGGAACGTCGGCGAGACCCGCTCCCTGCTGCGGCGGTTCTCCGATTATTTCTCGGTGCTGGCGTTCGGCCCCCTGCTGATGGTCGCCGCCATATCGATGACGGCGACGCTGGAAACGCTGTCGATCGTCCAGGAGTTGCGCGGCACCGAGGTGGTCGGCGATGTCATCACCTTCTCCTTCAAGACGCTCCCCTACGTCGCCATGTGGGTCGCCTTCACCTTTCTGATGCTGTTCATGCCGAACATCCGCGTGCGTCTGCCGGCGGCGCTGGTCGGCGGCATCTTCGGCGGCACCATGTGGCAGTTCAGCCAGGTCGCCTATGTCGGCTTCCAGGTCGGTGTCGCCCGGCACAACGCCATCTACGGAACCATGGCGGCGTTGCCGATATTCATGGTCTGGATGTATATCTCCTGGGTCATCGTGCTGCTCGCCGCCGAGGTTACCTACACGGTCCAGAATCTCGATCATATCGGCCGGGAGATTCGTGGCAAGCGGGCCTTTCTGCACCAGGGGGATTTCGGCGCCCTGGCGGTGCTGCTGGCGACGGTCAGGATCTTCTGCCGCGGAGAGACGCCGATCGATCGTTACGAGATCGCCGACCGGCTCGGTCTGTCCGAATCCCAGGTGCGGCAATTCATCGATCGTCTGATGGGACGCCGACTGCTGGTGCGGGTCGAACGTGAGGACGGCGATTTCGGTTACCAGCCGGCCCGGTCACCGGACCAGATGCGGGTGGCGGATGTGCTCACGGACCTGCGCGGCGCCCTCCCGTCCGGGCAGGACGACGAGGGGGAGATCGACTGGCAGCTGATCGGCGGGCTGGCGGAAGCGCTCTCGCGCGCCGAGGCATCGGAACTGCAGTCTCTGACCCTGCAGGACCTGGCCGGGAAAATGGTCGATTGAAACGGCTTGTTTCAGAACTGTTTCAGGCAAAGCCCGGTTGGCCGGATCATCCCTGGAAGGTTTCGAGGCGGAATTCTCCGTTTTCGTACACGGCATAGGAGTAGTCGGTGATCCAGTCGCCGAGGGCGATCAGGGTGCCGTTTTCGGTCTTCTCGAAGATCGGCTGGTGGTAGTGCCCCGAGATCATCGCCGTGCACCCCTCCTCGAAGCGGGGGCGGGCGTAGGCCAGCAGCAGGTCGGTCGGCGCCCGGCGCATGGTCTTGCCGACCCTGCTCTCGGCGCTCTTGCGTGAGCCCCACCTGGCGATGCGCCAGATGAACTCCGGGCTGACGAGCCGGGCGACAAGGCGGATGAAGCCGCTGCGCAGGAAGCGGCGCAGCCTGTGGTAGCCGACATCCTCGGGATTGACCTGGTCGCCGTGCGTCAGGTACACCCGCTGGCCGTCGATGTCGACCTCGCCGCCGTCGGGCAGAACCAGGCAGCCGAGATCGCCGCCGAAGTAGGAACCGAGGTAGAAATCGTGGTTCCCCTCGACGTAGACGATGCCGACCCCGGAAGCACGCAATGTCTTGAGCCGATCGAGCAGCGGCTGATAGGGGGGGAAGCCGGCGAAGCGGCGGCCGATCCAGAACTGGAAGATGTCGCCGAGCAGGTAGAGGGTCCGGACCCGTCCGGACTGGCTGTCGAGGAAGTCGAGCAGCTTGCGGTAGTTTTCATCCTGCGGGTCGCGCAGGTGGGCATCGGCTATGAAGAGGTCGCGCATGCGAGCAACTATAGTGGAGCCGAAGCGGACAAGTCAAGCAAAGGAAGACTCTGAAATTGCAGCAGAATGAACAGCTCAAGGAGGGGGCTGCGGACCTCGGGGTTCCGGATATCCGGACCCGGCTGCGCGACGGTTTCCGCTCCGGCGTCGACACCGCGCTCAAGCTGATCAAGTGGGTGCTGCCGCTCTATATCGTCGTTGACCTGCTGAAAGACTCGCCCCTCCTGGCGACGCTCGGCGAGGTCTTCGCGCCGGTGATGACCGTTTTCGGCCTGCCGGGAGAGGCCGCCTTCGCCTTCGTCGCCGCTTTTCTGGTCAACCTCTACGCCGCCATCGCCATCCTGGCGCCGCTCGAGCTGACCCCGTGGCAGGTGACCCAGTGCGGGGTGATGATGGGGATCGCCCACAACCTGCTGCTCGAGGGGGCGGTGCTCGGAAGCACCGGCGTACGCCCGGCGGTCATCACCCTCTGCCGGCTCGCCATCGCCGTCCTCGCCGGCCTGATCCTGCAGGGGCTGCACCTGCTCGGAGTGGGCTGATGGACAACCTGATGACGGCCGTCTGGGGGGCACTGCTGCTCGGTGTCAAGCTGCTGCTGATCATCGTGCCGGTGGTGGTGATCTTCGAGGTGTTGCGGCACATGCCGGTTTTCCGCCGGGCCGGCAACACCGTCGAACCGCTGATGCGCGGCATGGGACTGACCCGTGACGCGGCGGTGCCGCTGTTTACCGGTATCTTCCTCGGCATCGCCTACGGAGCCGGGATCATCATCCGGGTGAGCAGGGAGAAGAAGCTGCCGAAGCGCGAACTGTTCCTCATCGGCCTGTTCATCGCCACCTGTCACGCGGTGGTCGAGGATATCCTCATTTTCGTCGCCATCGGCGGCGACGGCTTCGTCATGCTCGGCCTGCGGCTGCTGCTGGCGGTGATGATCACTGCACTGCTGGCCAGGGTGTGGAAGCAGAAAAGCGGATGAGAATCACAATCCGTTCACCGTTTATTGGTCGGCCAAGCCGCGACAAGGAGGAGAATATGCCATTCGTCAACGTCAAGATCACGACCGGAGCGACCGCGGAGCAGAAAGAGGAGCTGATTGCCAGAATGACCCAGGCACTGGTCGACGTGCTCGGCAAGAATCCGGCCTCGACCCATGTGGTGATCGAGGAGGTCGCGCCCGACAGCTGGGGAGTCGGAGGGAAGACCGTTGCCAGCCTTCGCGCGGCGGGCGCTGCGAATGTGTCCCGGGGATGAGCCTGCTCTGCCGGGGCGGGATTCGATGAATTTAATCCTTTGATGATCGGTTCCTGTTATAGTATTTTCAGTGGCGTGACGATTGCCTGGCGGAGTGACATGGACGAGGAATATCAGGATTTCGTAGACTTCGAGGAGAGCCGCAGCCTGGAACTGGCGCAGATATCCCTTGACCGCGGCGACGACGAGACGGCGCTGGACCTGGCCGAGGAATACCTGGAGAAGCACCCCCTCGACATCGAGGCGCTCAATCTCTGCGCCGTCGCCGCCACCAACCTGCGTGATTATCCCAAGGCGTTGATCCTCTACCGGACGGCACTGACCTATGATCCGAAGAACGGCGCCATTCATCACAACTTCGGCGTGCTTCTCGAGAAACTCGGCCATTACGACGAGGCCCTGCGCCACCTCGACCGCTCGCTCGAACTGCAGCCGGATTTTCCGGAGGCTTACATCAATCGCGGCAACATCCTCGACGAGCTCGGCCAGACCGAAGAGGCCCTGACCATGTACGACGAGGCGCTGCGGCGTATGCCGGACGCCGCCGAAGCCTACTACAACAAGGGGTATGCCCTGAATCGCCTCGGGCGCTACGAGGAGGCCGTGGAGAGCTTCCGGCTGGCGCTCGACGCAAACCCGAACGATTCGGCCTGCATGAACGGCCTCGGTTACGCCCTTTCCGGGATCGGCCGGGATGCCGAGGCCCTTGTCTATTACGATCAGGCCATCGAGAAGAGCCCGGAGTCGGCCACCTACTTCTACAACCGGGGGCTTTCGCATGCCCGGCTCGGCAACACCGGGGAGGCGCTGGCCGATTTCGACCGCACCCTGAAGGCTGACGCCGATTTCGGCGAGGCGCTGCTGGAGAAAGCGACCCTGCTGTTTGACAGCGGTCGCGTCGATGAGGCGTTTGCCGCACTCGACGAGGCGGAGAACATCACCCCCGACAACCCCGAGCCTCCATTTTACCGGGCGATTCTTTATGAGCGCCAGGGGGATCTGGAGAGCGCCCTGAAAGAGCTGGAGATCAGTCTCGGGCGCGACCCGAACTCTCTCTACACCTTAAACAACAAGGGCAATGTCCTTATGGATCTCGGTCAGCTCGAGGAGGCGCTCGCCTGTTTCGACGCCATCCTGCAGCAGTCTGTCCGCTACCCGCTGGCGCATTACAACCGGGCCTGCGTGTTCTCGCGGCGGAGAATGGCAGAAGAGACCCTGAAGGAACTGGACATCGCCTCGCGTCAGGACGTCCGTCTGCTGGAGGACGCCAGGAAAGATCCCGATTTCGAATGGCTACACAACAATCCCTCTTTCCAGAAATTGATCAACCCGAAAAAGGCCTGAAAGGCACCGGCGATCGTCCGCTCGCCTATGTCGAGCTGCCGGTGCATGGCATGAGCTGCGGCAAGTGCGTCGCCCGGGTGACCTCCGCCCTGCTGGCTGCCGACGGGGTGGAGAAGGTCGAGGTGCTCCTCGGGGAGTCTCTGGCGAAGATACATTACCGCGCCGAGGTGACGAGCCCCGGCACGCTGTCGCAGGTGATCGTCGATGCCGGGTACCGGCTCGAACCGCTTCGGCAGGAACGGACCGCCGCGGCCGAAGAGGACAGGCTGCCACCCGAAGAGGATGTGGCGGGTGGGCCGGAAGACGCCCCGGCCGGGACCGGACCCGCGTCCGACCCGGCACCTGCTGCGCAGACCGCGCAGCCGGGCGAAGCCGGAGATGCGTCCGAAACTCTCGACGAGGCGGAGATCGCCGCCATGCTCGCCCGCGACGAGCAGCAGGAGTTCATCAGTGAAGTGTCGCAGCTGAGGGTCCGCTTCAACGTCTACGGCATGACCTGCGCCACCTGCGTCGGCACCGTCGAGAAGAAGCTCGCCGCTGTTCCGGGGGTGATCGACGCGCATGTCAACCTCGCGAACGAGACGGCCACGGTGTTTTACGATTCGTCCGTCGTCGGCGAGGAGGAACTTTTCAGCGCGGTCGACAGTGCCGGTTACAAGCCGGTCGCCGAAAACGAGGCGGCCGAGGTCGCCGATGCCGAATCGAGGCGGGAATTGCAGTGGCTGGTCTTTGCGGCGATCCTCTCGGTGCCGATCATGCCGCTGATGTGGTTCCAGCCGTTCGGTCCGGCGACGCTCTGGGCCAACATGGCCCTGGCGACCGTCGTACAGTTCACCGCCGGGCTGACCTTCTACCGCGGTGCCTGGATATCGATGCGCAACATGGTGGCCAACATGGACGTCCTGGTCGCCCTCGGCATCACCGCCGCCTACGGCTATTCGGTTCTGGCCGCGCTGCAGCTGTTCGGTTTGGCGGGGGAGGTCTTTTTCGAGACCAGCGCCATGCTGATCACCTTCATCCGCTTCGGCAAGTGGCTTGAAGCCAAGGCCAAGGGGCAGGCGAGCCGGGCGCTCAATGAGCTGCTCGAGCTGCAGGCCGACCGGGCGGTCGTGCTGGTTGACGGTGTCGAGAAGGGTGTCGCGGCGAGCCAGGTCCGGGTCGGCGATACGCTGGTCATCCGCCCCGGAGACCGGATTCCGGTCGACGGCGAGGTGGTCGAGGGGCGCTCGGCGGTCGACGAGTCGATGCTCACCGGCGAACCGGTTCCGGTGGCCAAGGAACCGGGCGATCCACTGACCGGCGCGACCGTCAACGGCGGCGGCAGGATGCTGATGCGGGCCACGCGGATCGGCGAGATGACGGTTCTGGCCAGCATAGTTCGCATGGTCGAAGAGGCCCAGTCCGACAAGGCTCCGATTCAGCGGATGGCCGACCGGGTCGCCAACGTCTTCGTGCCGATCGTCGTCATGATCGCCGGGGGAACCTACGCGGCGTGGGTGTTCAGCGGCGCCGATTTCGTTTTCGCCTTCCGCATGGGGGTGGCGGTGCTCGTTATCGCCTGCCCCTGCGCCCTCGGCCTGGCGACGCCGACCGCCATCATGGTCGGCAGCGCCATCGGCCTGCAGTCGGGCATCCTGATCAAGAAAGCCTCGGCACTGGAGAATATCGCCCGGCTCGACACCCTGATTTTCGACAAGACCGGCACCCTGACCCATGGCGACTTCCGGGTGGCCGAGGTGGTCCATGCCGAGGGGGTGACCAAGGACGAGCTTCTGCGGCTGGCCGCCGCGGCGGCCGGGGTGAGTTCGCACCCGCTCTCCCGGGCGATCGCCGCCTGGGCGAAGGAGAAGGGGATTGCGGTTCCCGAAGCGAGGAACGGCCGGGAGGTCGGCGGACAGGGGGTTTCCTGCGAAATCGGCGGGGAGAAGGTCCTTCTCGGCAGCCGCAAGCTGCTTGAGGAGCACCGGGTGAGCATGCGCGGCCTGGTCATCCTGAGCCGCGAGCTGGAGGGGGAGGGGATGTCGATCGTCTACCTGGCGGTCGGCGACCGCAACCTCGGCATCATCGGCCTGCGCGACAAGCCGCGCGAGGGGACGGCCGAAGCGATCACCCTGTTGCGGCACGCCGGGATCGAGTGCATCATGCTGACCGGCGACCGGCGCGAGCCGGCCGAAGCGGTGGCGGCAAGAATCGGCATCGAGACGGTCGAGGCGGAAGTGATGCCGGACCAGAAGCAGGACGTCGTCGCCCGCTACCAGGAGCAGAACCACCTGGTCGGCATGGTCGGCGATGGTATCAACGACGCCCCGGCGCTGGCCCAGGCCGATGTCGGCATCGCCATCGGCAGCGGCACCGATGTCGCCCGCGAAACCGGCGACATCGTACTGGTGCGTGGCGACGTGCGCGATGTGGTCCGCGCGGTGCGTCTCGGCCGCCGGACCCTGGTCAAGGTCAAGCAGAACCTCTTCTGGGCGTTTATCTACAACGTCATCGGCATTCCGCTGGCCGCCGGCGTCCTCTATCCGGCCTTCGGGCTCTATCTCAAGCCGGAGTTCGCCGGCCTGGCAATGGCCTTCTCCAGCGTATCGGTGGTCACCAACAGCCTGCTGCTCCGGCGCGTCCGGAGGCGGCTCTGAACGGCAGGTGCGGGAAATGACCGAACGGAAAAAAATCATCGGGGTCATCGGCTCCTCCCGGGCGACTCCCGAGGGGCTGAAGCTGGCCGAGGAAGTCGGACGCCTGATCGCCGAAGCCGGCGCGGTGCTCGTCTGCGGAGGGCTCGGCGGGGTCATGGAAGCAGCCTCGAAGGGATGCTCCGCGGCCGGCGGCGAGGTGATCGGCATCCTCCCCGGACCGGCGGCGGAGGATGCGAACCGCCACGTGACTCTGGCGATACCGACCAACATGGGGCACGCGCGCAACGTCATCATTGCCCACACGGCGCAGGCCGTGATCGCCATCGAGGGAGAATACGGCACCATCTCGGAGACGGCCATCTCCCTGAAACTCGGCAAGAAAGTATTCGTCTTGCGGCCGCGGCACCGCATCGACGGGGTGACCGTCGCCGAAACGGCATCCGGGGCGGTCGAGATGGCGCTGTCCGCGCTGCGCTGATAACCTGCAGGTGAACTGATGTCCATTGAAATGGAATATTCCAGGGAGTTTTCGAGCCGCATCCTCGACTTCGTCAGAGGGAAGGGGAAGGTCCTCATTGTCGCCCACGACAACCCCGACCCCGATTCGCTGGCCGCCGCCTTCGCCCTGCGCCACCTGCTCGAGGTCAAGGCCAGCGCGGTCGCGACCATTGCCTTCGGCGGCATCATCGGCCGGGGCGAAAACCGCGCCATGGTCAAGGAACTGGAGATCAAGACGGTGCCGCTCGACGGCCTCGATCTCGACCAGTTCGGGGTCGTCTGCATGGTCGACACCCAGCCCGGCACCGGCAACAACTCCTTTCCGGCCGACCGGGAGGTGCACATCGTCATCGATCACCATCCGATCCGGGAAAAGACCAGGAAATGCCGGCTGGTCGACGTCAGGGACAACTACGGCGCTTCGGCGACCATGCTGTACGAATACCTGCTGAGCCAGGAGGTCTATGTCGGCACCAAGCTGGCGACGATACTTTTCTACGCCATCAAGTCGGAGACCCAGGACCTCGGCCGGGAATGGACCCAGTACGACCGGGCGGCATACCTGAACCTTTTGCAGCTCAGCAACAACCGGATCCTTTACAACATCACCCACTCTCAGGTTCCGAGGGAGTATTTCTCCTGCTACAACCGTGCTATCGAGAATGCCCGGCTGTACGACTCGGTCCTCGTCTTCAATCTTTATGACATCGACAACCCGGATGTCGTTGCCGAAATGGCCGATTTCCTGCTGCGGATGGACGGGGTCGACATCGTCCTCGGCATGGGACGGTTCATGGACAAGGAGATCCTTTCCCTGCGGACCTCGGATCACGGCATCTACGCCGGCAAGGTGATGCGGGAGACCGTCGACAGCCTCGGAACCGCCGGCGGCCACGGCATGATCGCCGGTGCCCAGATCATCCCGATGAACGGCAACCACGCGGTGCTGAAGGAGCTGGAGTCGACCCTGACCAGGCGATTGCTCACGGCCCTCGGCCGGCCGGTGAAGAAGGGGAAGAAGCTCATCATTTCCTGACGATCGCTTCCGTTGACAGCCCTTTCGCAACTGCGGTATAACGGACCGGTTTGAATCGAGGCCACATGAAAACTCTCATTTTATCACTCTTTCTGCTGCTGCTTGTCTGCCTGCCGGTCCAGGCGGCGGTCGAGCTGGCGCGGGACGGACAGCCGCCGGAGAAGATCGACGAGGTCTACCTGCGTGACGGCGTCTCTTTCGTTGCCATCGAGGATGTCCTGCCGCCGCTCGGTCTGAGCGGCAGCTGGGATGCCGTCGAGCACGTCTACCGGATCAGTTCGCCGCGCGGCACGGCGACGATATCGCCGGGGAGCCGCTTCCTCAAGATCGGCGAGCGCTTCATCCCGCTCAAGGAGAAGCCGCGCTTTATCGACAGCCGCCTGCGGGTTTCGGAAGAGTTTGTTACCCGGCACATGCCCGACCTCGTCGGCGAACGTATTTACTATCGCAACCTCGACCCGCGCGCGACGGCCGACCGCAGGGACGGCAATGCCCTCGATCGCCTATTCTCGTTCCTGCTGCGCAAGAAGAAAGCGACTGACGGTCCGGCCCTGAGGGGGGTTGCCATCGACCCGGGTCACGGCGGGCAGGATCCGGGGGCTATCGGCATCAGCGGCATCAAGGAGAAGGACGTGACCCTGGCCGTCGCCAGGAGACTCCAGCGGCAGATCAACATGCAGCTCGGCATCCCGATCTATCTTTCCCGCGATGACGATTACGGATTGACGACCGAAGAGCGCTTCCAGGCGGCGACCCGGCAGGAGATCGACGCCCTGCTGTTGCTGCATGCCCAGGCGGCTCCCGACTACAAACCACAGGGGATCTACCTCTATGTGCGGCGAAGCGAAAACCTTCCGGGGGAGTCGATGCAGGCTGACGACAAGGACAGCCTGCGTCTCGCCGAGAACCTGGCGGCGGCCCTGCGCGACGCGGGGCTGGTCGTGCGCGGCGTCTCCGAGGCCCCGCTCTATCCTCTCGGCCAGGGGGACCTGCCGACCGTCCTGGTCGAAATGGGTTACCTGACGAACCCGGGTGACCGCCTGCTGCTGAACGAGGAGGAGGGGCAGAAGAAGATCGCTTCGGCTCTGTATAACGGCCTGAAGAGCTTCGGCGAAGGGCGTCGCATTAAGGAGAATGGCGGAAGTGTCCGATACCAGTAAAAGATTCGACGGCCGGGCTCCGGAGGAGCTGCGGCCGATCTCGTTCGCCTTGAATTATACCCGTTACGCCGAAGGCTCCGTCCTGGTCTCCTTCGGTGAAACCAGGGTGCTCTGCAACGCCAGCGTCGAGGAGTCGGTCCCTCCTTTTCTCCGGGGCAAGGAGCGGGGCTGGGTGACCGCCGAATACGCCATGCTGCCTCGGGCCACACATTCGCGGTCCCCCCGGGAGTCGGTTCGCGGCAAGGTCGGCGGGAGAACCCACGAGATCCAGCGGTTGATCGGTCGCTCGCTGCGGGCGGTGGTCGATCTCGAGGCGCTCGGCGAGCGTTCCATCCAGATCGACTGCGACGTGCTGCAGGCCGACGGTGGCACCCGGACGGCGTCGATCACCGGTGCCTACGTCGCCCTTTGCCTGGCGGTCAGGAAGCTGCAGGCCGAAGGGCTGATCGCGGGCGAGCCGATCGTCGGGTCGGTTGCGGCGGTCAGTGTCGGCATCGTCAAAGGAATCCCCCTGCTCGACCTCGATTACGGCGAGGATTCGACCGCCGACGTCGACATGAATTTAGTCATCACCGGCGACGGCCGCTTCGTCGAGGTCCAGGGGACCGCCGAGGACGAGCCGTTCACGACAGCCGCGATGGATGCGATGCGCGAGCTGGCCCTGGACGGCTGCGGCGAGCTGTCCCGCCTGCAGCAGGAGGCGCTGGCCGGGCGATGACCGATCTTGTCGTCGCCACCGGCAACAAGGGGAAGCTGCTTGAGATCGCCCGCCTGTTCGAGGGGACCGGGTACCGGATCATCGGCCTCGATGCCTGTCCCGACGCTCCCGCGGTCATCGAGGACGGGGAGACCTTCGCCGCCAACGCACGCAAGAAAGCCGAAGCGCTCGCCGCCCATACCGGCAAGCTGACCCTGGCGGACGACTCCGGGCTGGTGGTCGCGGCGCTCGACGGCGCCCCCGGAGTCCATTCCGCGCGCTACGCCGGCGCAGACGCCACCGACGCCGACAATAATGCCAGGTTGCTCCGGGAAATGCAGAATGTTCCCGACGATCGGCGGCAGGCCGCCTTCCGCTGCGTGATGGCGCTGGTGGAGCCCGGGGGAACGTGCCGCAACTTCGAGGGGGAGCTGAAAGGGACCATCCTGCGCAGCCCGAGAGGGGACGGCGGTTTCGGCTACGATCCTCTGTTCATGGTCAGGGAGTACGGCCGGACGTTGGCCGAACTGCCGCTTGACGCCAAGAACCGCATCAGCCATCGCGGCCAGGCGCTGAAAAAACTGCTCGCGGCACTGGAAGGTTGACAGCCGGCCGGCGGTGATGCTACAAGACAACGCCTTTAAACGTCTATAAAGAGAACATCAGGAGGAGCAGAACCTATGGAACGCACATTCGCCATCATCAAGCCGGACGCATTCGCCGCCGGAAACGCCGGCAAGATCCTTGCCCGGATTTACGCCGAAGGCTTCAAGGTCGTCGGCATCAAGAAGCTCTACATGAGCAAGGTCGAGGCCGAGGGCTTCTATTACGTTCACAAGGAGCGCCCGTTCTTCGGTGAACTGACCGACTTCATGAGCAGCGGTCCCTGTATCGTCATGGTGCTCGAGGCCGACGGAGCCATCAAGAAGTGGCGCGACCTGATGGGTGCCACCAACCCGGCTGAAGCCGCCGCAGGGAC
>JBFHOZ010000046.1:0-13570 GCA_041592975.1 Desulfuromonadales bacterium | reverse complement strand
TCCGCGCGACGGTCCGGGCCAGAATCGGCTTCGATCTGAAGTGCGAGGCCCGCTACGTCGATCCGCAGGGGCACATTCTTCCGGCCGACCGGGCCGTGACGCTGCTATAATCTCCGTATGGACCACAACTTCTGGAAAACCCGCTGGACGCAGAACGAGATCGGCTTCCACATGGATGAGAGCCATGCGTACCTGCGCCGCTTCTACCACCGGCTCCACGTCGGTCCCGGCGTCGTCCTCGTCCCGCTCTGCGGCAAGTCGCCCGACCTGGTCTGGATCCGCCGGCAGGGGGCGCGGGTGCTCGGGGTCGAGCTGAGCGAGATCGCCGTCGACGACTTTTTCCGGGAGAACGGGATCGCGGTCGAAGCCGACGCCATGGACGGCTTCGCCCGGCACCGCGGGGACGGCATCACTCTGCTCTGCGGCGACCTGTTCGACCTGGCCGGCGATCACCTCGACGGCGTGCGCGCGGTCTACGACCGGGGCTCGCTGGTGGCGCTCCCCGATGACATGCGCCGCCGCTATGCCGACCACCTGTGCGCCATCCTCCCGGCCGACTGCCGCATCCTCCTGATCAGCTACGATTACGACCAGGGGGAAATCGACGGTCCCCCCTTCTCGGTGCCGCCGGCCGAAATCGACCGGCTGTTCGGCGGCGATTTTGACGTCGAGCTGCTCGCCGGGCAGGATGCCCTGCCGACGCACGGCATCCTCCGCGAGCGGGGGCTCAGCCGGCTGCGCGAATTCGCCTGCCTGCTCACCAGGCGATAGTCACGGCCGCAATCACCGGCCGCCGCGCCCGGTCATCGGTCCCGGTGCCGGCGGCGTCTGCATGGGTCGTTCCCGTCGCAAGCAGCTCGCCGCCCGGTGTGCCCGCCTTCAGCTGACCATCGGCCCGCTTTTCGGCCGATCCAGATCTTCGCATTCGCGGTAATCCCAGCACCGCTTCCGGCCGTCGCTGGTCCTGACCACCAGGTGGTCGCTTTTGGTGATGCAGTTCTCGACGATCCCTTCCTCGTTGGTCTGCGGGTGCGTCACGTAGGCGTCTCTGCCGGCCTCGGCCTCGAGACAGAGATGCTCGTACCTGTATCTGTTCATGACCGTCTCCTTTCTGTTCCGATCCTTCTCTTCATTATAAATCGCCGTCACTCCTGCAGGGAAGGGGCTCCCTCCTGGTCCCGCTCCATGGGGCGCCCGGATTGTACTTGATGCCGGGAGTGATATCCTTGTTGTGTGACGGCCGCGATGGTCGCCTCCGCGCTGAAATTTTCCACCTTGCCCGCCATGTTGCCATGCGATTGTCCGGAGGAGAAAGCTCTCCCCGGACTGTTCTGCCAGGAGGGCACGACGGTTCGCGTTTCGCCGACGCTTCCGTCGAAACGGATCGGGAGGTGTGTATGAAGAAAACGCTGTCATCACTCATCAAGGCTCTTTTTCTGGCGCTGGTGCTCGCCGCCTGCGGCGGCAGCGGCGGTTCTCCGGGGACGGCGACAGTGAGTGTCGGCATCACCGACAACAGCGCCGGCTTCGACTCGGTCGTGCTGACCATCGAGGAGATCGGCATCGTCGCCTCGTCAACGCCGACGACCTACTACGGCAGCGACGCGGTTGCGATCCTGCCGATAACGCTCGACGTGCTCGATTATCCGGGGAGCGCGGCCTTCCATCTGGCCGATATCGACGTCCCCATGCCGGACAACGGCCAGCCGCTCTGCTTCAACCAGATCCGGTTCGTTCTCGCCCGTGACGGCGACCCCGACTGCACCGGACCCTGGTGCAACTACGTGATCGAAACCGGCGCGGTCGATCCGCGGCCTCTGGTCACGCCGAGCGGTCAGCAGTCCGGCATCAAGCTTTTGACCCCGAAGAAGTTCTGCGCGCAAAGCGGCGATTCCACGGTGCAGGTCGCCATCGATTTCGATCCGGCGACGGCGATCGTCCACGACGCCGGCAAGGGTGAATACCTGCTCAAGCCGACCGGGATCAGGATTATCGAAGGTGCGTGGGGAGGCCCGTCGGCGGATTATGTCGAAGGGACGGTGCGGATCGCGGCCGGCAGCGGCCCATCCGGCTGCAGCCCGCTGGCGACGACGCCACTGGTCACGGTTTCCGGCCGGCCGGCCGGGGCTGTCGGCGAACCGGTGTCGACGACCGTCTCGCTGGCCGATGCGCTGACGGTCGACTGTTATCAGCTCGGCCACTACAAGCTGCTGCTGCCGGCGCCGGGTCTCTACGACCTCGCCGCGAGCTGGGATGGTTTTGCGGCCGCGGCCGGAGGGGTCGCATCCGGTTCGAGCGGGGTCGACATGGTGCTTGATCCGTGAGCTGATCTGGTTGTCGATGACGTCCGGCCCTGCCGTTCCCAGCGCAGCGTGCCGGCATTTTCGGGGTGGCAGGAGCAACGTTGATGGGATTTGTTGCCCGCGGCATCTTCTGGTGCGCACTCTACACCGGGGTGATTCTCTCGCCCCTGTTTTTCCTGCTGGCCGGCCCGGTCCCGGCCGGAAGCGGTTTTCTGTGGGATCTCTCTGCCGCCTGCGGGTTCATCGCCGCGGCCATCATGGCGACGATGTTCGCGCTGACGGCGCGCTTCAAGCGTCCGGTCGCTCCCTTCGGCATCGACCTCGTCTACTACTTCCACCGGCTCATCGCCCTGGTCGCCCTCTTTTTCCTGCTTGCCCATCCGCTGCTGCTGTTGGCCGCCGATCCGCGGCTGCTGTTGTTCGTCCGCCCCCGGTCGAGTCCGTATCATCTCGAGGCGGGCATTGCCGCCTTTGCCTGCTTCATCGCGGTCATGCTCACCTCTCTCTGGCGGCGGAGGCTCAACATCGGCTACGACACCTGGCGCAAATTGCATGCGCTGCTCTCCGTGCTGGCCATGGTGCTGACGGTCGTGCATATCCAGGGGGTGGGTCATTACGTCGATACGGCGGCCAGCTCCCTGCTGTGGAGCGCGATCCTGTCCGGTTGCCTGGTCACCATCCTTTACGTCCGCCTTTTCAAGCCGCTGCGGCTGCTCGCCCGCCCCTACCGGGTCGTGAGCATCGTCGGCGAAGCGGGACGCGCCTGGACTCTGACCCTGAGGCCGGACAGGCATGCGGGCGTCTCTTTTTTGCCGGGACAGTTCGCCTGGCTGACGCTCTGGTCGAGCCCGTTCAGCATGACGGAGCACCCCTTCTCCCTTTCATCGAGCGCGGAATCGGCGGACATCGGCTTTACCATCAAGGAGCTCGGCGACTTCACCTCCGGCATCAGCCGGGTGCAGCCGGGGCAGCTCGCTTTTGTCGATGCGCCATACGGTGCCTTCAGCATCGACCGGCTGCCGGCGCCGGGGTATGTCTTCGTCGCCGGCGGCATCGGCATCGCGCCGTTGATGAGCATGCTGCGGACCATGGCCGACCGGCGGGACCGGCGCCCGGTTCTGCTGTTTTACGCTTATAACACCCGGGAGGAGATGACTTTTCGTGAACAGCTGGAGGAGCTGCGGGGACGGCTCGATCTCGATATCGTCTATGTCCTCAAGCGCCCCCCGAACAGGTGGCAGGGGGAGACCGGCCTGCTGCGCGAGGAGGTTTTTCGCAGGCACCTTTCCGAAATGCACGACGGTTTCGAATTTCTGGTTTGCGGGCCGGTGGCCATGATCGCCGCGGTCGAACAGGCGCTACACCGCCTCGGGGTGCCGATGCGCTCGATTCACACCGAGCTGTTCGAGCTGGTCTGACAGGAGTCGGCATGCGACTGCTTCTGGCAAAAATCGTTGCGGCGGCGATCGGCGCTGTCGCCCTGATCCTGGCGATGCTCTTCGCCGCGGTGCAGAACGGGTAGGTTGCCCGTGTGCCGCAAAAGAGGCCCGGATGCATGCAGCAGCCGGACAAGTCTGGACTCGGCAGGCCCGGGCTCGGAGAGACCGGGCCTGTGTTCAGTCCATGATATCCTTCAGGTGCGGATAGGGCCGGGTGCGACCACGCAGGAAATGGCTCGCCGCCGGCGCCGGTCTTGGAATCGGCGGCAGGGCCAGCATGCCGAGCAGAATCGGCATCGCCTTGTACATCAGGTAGGTATTGCAGGGTTTGCAGTAAGCCGAGTCGCCGTTTTTGAACGGGTCGCCGCAATGACGACATCTCAGGTGGTAAATTTCAGCCATGGGGCTTTCGCCTTTCTCCCTCCATGGCCCACAGTCCTACGGCTATCCAATTGAAAAGCCCTGCGGCAACAAAGCCGCAGGGCCCTGTTCATAAATACACTATACTCTTAATGAGAATAATGTCCATAGATTCTTTACAAAAAATATCGGAAATGTCGCTTTTAGGCAGATGCTCATGCTGCGTTGCCCCTGATCCCTGTTAAAATTCAGGCAGACCACCAGCAAGGAGAAGGACGATGTTCGATCTTTATTTCTGGACGACCCCGAATGGTTACAAGGTGTCGATGTTTCTCGAGGAGGCCAACGAGCCGTATCATCTCGTGCCGGTCAACATCGGCCGCGGCGACCAGTTCAGGCCGGAATTCCTGCGGATCTCGCCGAACAACAAGATTCCGGCGATCGTCGATCACAAGCCCGCCGACGGCGGCGCGCCCCTCGCCCTGTTCGAATCCGGGGCGATCCTGCTCTATCTGGCGGAGAAGACCGGCCGGTTCCTGCCGGACGAACCCCGGGCGCGCCAGGAGGTGATCGTCTGGCTGATGTGGCAGGTGGCCGGTTTCGGGCCGATGCTCGGCCAGAACCATCATTTCAGCCACTATGCCCCGGAGAAGATCGGCTACGCCATCGACCGTTATCTCAAGGAGACCGAGCGGCTGTACGGGGTTCTCGAAGAGAGGCTGGAAGGGCGCGCGTTCATTGCCGGCGAATACTCGATCGCCGACATGGCGACCTACCCGTGGGTTGTCGCGCACGACAAGCAGGGGCAGGATCTGGACGATTTCCCGAACGTCGGGCGGTGGTTCGAGGCGATCCGCCATCGCCCGGCGGTGATCCGTGCCTATGCCAGGGGGCGGGAGGTCAACGCGGTGCCGACAGTGGACGACAAGAGCCGGTCGATTCTCTTCGGCCAGGGGAGGCGGAAAAACAAGTAATGCCCCGCGTCGCGGGCCACCGCTGCGGGGGGCGCATCCCGCGCACGGATATCTTTATCAGAAAGGCTTGAATTTTCTCACTTTTTCAAGTTTAATATTAGAGTTTGTGTTCTCGGGGGGCAGGGCCGGTCGCCGGTGTCGATTGTTCCCCGTTGTTTTTCGGCTTCTTTAGAGGGTTGACGACATGTCATTCAAGGGTGATCTCGAGGATCTTCCCATAGTTGATGTCATCCAGCTGCTGCACAGCACCAAGACGTCCGGTATTCTTTACATCCGGGGGCGCAAGGGGGAGAGCGAGCTGGTCTTCAAGGGCGGCTACATCGTCGGTGCCAGCCACCTGAACAACTCCATCCGCATCGGCGAGATCCTGGTGGCGCATGAGTTCCTCACCGAGGATGACCTTGCGAAAGCGCTCAGCGAGCAGCAAACGATGGGGGCCGAGCGCAGGCCGCTGATCGTGACCCTGATCGAGATGGGGCTGATCGACCAGCAGGACGCCTACATGGGGCTGCGGGCGCTGATCGAGCTGGTGCTGATCGACGTGCTCACCTGGGTGACCGGTTCGTTCGTGCTCGAGCCGTCGCGCGAGGTTTCCAGCGACGCCTTCGCCTACTACCCGCAGGAGATCGAGCGGGAGATCAACGTCGACGTCCAGAGCATCCTGATGGACGCGCTGCGGGTTTTCGACGAAAAACTGCGCGACGGCGAGATCGTTCTCGAGGAGGAGATCGAGGAAATCACCGATCTCGCCGAAGAGACCGGCCCGGAGATCACCGCCGACATCCTCGGCCTCGACAACCTCGATGGTCTGGAGAAGAAAATCCGCGGCGTCCATGCCGCCCTCACCGACCCGGCCGGCGGCCGCAAGGGGAAGGAGGGGGTCGCCACGGCCATACCGGTCGGCCGGCAGAAACCGGCGCCGCCTGCCGCCGAGAAGCCGGCGGAGCCGAAAGAGCCGTCCATCGTCAGGAAGCTGAACGAGTTCATCGGCACCCTGCCGGAATACAAGTCGACTCCGGAGATCGCCACGGCCGTTCTCAAGTTCGTCGCCATCGTTTTCGAGCGGACTTTGACGCTGGTTTTCCACAACGGCGAGCTGATCGCCGAAAAATCGGTCGGCATCAAGGTGCCGAAGGACCAGGGCGCTTCCGGTCCCCTCGGCTTCCGGCTGCAGCTCGACGATACATCGATGATCGGCCGGGCGGTCAGGATGGGGAACCTGCAGTACGGCCTGGCCGACGACAATATCGAGAAGCACCTTTATACCAAGTTCGACGCTCCCGCCAACAAGTCGATGCTGCTGCTGCCGGTCAAGCGGCACAACAAGACGGTGTTCCTGATCTATGCCGACTTCGGAGCGAAGGAGCCGGCAGAGGTGCAGATCGAGCTGTTCGAGATGCTGGCGGACCAGGCGAGCCTGGCGCTGGAGTGCGGCTTCTGAGATGTGCTATCATTCTCGCAGTTGTTCAAATCCAATTTTGCTCGAGAGGTAACGGATGGACGGCAAGGTCTTGAATCAGATTCTGGATATCGCCTTTGAAAAAAGAGTCTCCGACGTTCACTTCGAAGTGGACAACCCCCCCTTCTTCCGCGGCAAGGGGCAGCTGATCCGGTCGAAGCTCCCGGATCTGACCCCGGATGACACCGAATTCATCGCCCGCACCATTCTGGCGCAGAACGGGCGCGAGCTGACTCCGGAGATTCTGGAGACCGACGCATCCTATGCCCTCGAGGAGGGGGGGCGCTTCCGCGTCAGCCTCTTCAAGCAGCGCGGCTCCTACGGGATCGTCATGCGCGTCATCCCCCCGGAGATCGGCTCCTTCGACGATCTCCGGCTGCCGAAGGTGCTGGCAGAAATCATCAAGGCGCCCAACGGCCTGGTGCTGGTGACCGGACCGACCGGCAACGGCAAGTCGACGACCCTGGCGGCGATGCTCAAGCACCTCAACGCGACCCGCGACTACAACATCATCACCATCGAGGACCCGATCGAGTTTATCTTCAAGTCGGAAAAGAGCTGCATCATCCAGCGGGAGGTCGGTTTCGATACCGAGAGCTTCTCGGCGGCGCTCAAGGCGTCGCTGCGGATGGATCCCGACGTCATCATGGTCGGGGAGATGCGCGATCTGGAGACGATCGATGCCTGCATCAAGGCGGCCGAGACCGGTCACCTGGTCTTCTCGACCGCCCACACCCAGGGGGCGGTCGCCTCGATCAACCGGCTGGTCGGCCACTTCCCGCCCGATGCCCAGGAGATCGTCCGGCAGCGGCTGGCCGACATCCTGGTGGCGACGGTCTCCCTGCGCCTGGTCAAGGACAAGACCGGTGAGAGCCTCGTTCCGGTCGTCGAGATCATGCGGACGACCACGACCATCCAGGCCTGCATCCGGGAAGGGCGCCTCGACGAGATCACCAAGCATATCGAAAACGGCAAGTCGGAATATCACATGCAGACCATGGACCAGCACCTGGTCGAGCTCTGCGAGAAGAAGATCATCACCATCGACACCGCCAAGCAGGTTTCGCGCTCGATGGACCTCGAGCGCAAGCTGATGGTTTCCTGACGCTGGTCCCGGACGAGCACGCAAAAGCCGCCTCCGTCAGGGAGGCGGCTTTTTTCGTGCAGAGATGATTGGCTCGGGCTGGAGATCAGTAGCTGACGCGCAGCCGGTCGAGAATGAGATGGATGTCCTTGAGGTTGTAGCCGATTTTTTCGCAGCAGTAGTTCGAGATCGGGTCGTACTCCTCGACCCGGTTGACGAGCTCCCGGACGAGATCCTCCTGGTCCCTGAACCTGTCCGGGTTGCCGGCAACCTTCATCAGCAGGGGGACGATGAAGTCCGGCAGTTCCCCGTCGCGGTTTTCGCGCTGCGTGACTTCGGCCAGCCTTGTGAACGGATTCATGTTATTGCCGTGTGCGATTGGAATTCCCGCTTTCCGGTTACCGAACAACGATCGACATACATTATATCCGAATGGCGTCCGGTTGTAAAACCGCCCCGTCGGTACCTTATGTGGTAGGCGTTGGCCGGCTGCCGGCCGGTAAAATATACCATCGATTGTTTCAACTGTCTGAAATTTAACATTTTTTGTTGCGGTGATGGGATTCGTGCGGTAATGGTTGAGAGAACATCGTCGTTGCGGTTGATGGTGCGCGACCGGTCCAGGTGGTCAGTTCTCGTTCGGAGAAGGGGGATGCGATGGCAGAAAACAGGTCTTTTGAAGCGAATTCCGAGGTTGGCGAACAGGGGAGTGAAAAAAAGCGTCCCGGCAGGCAGGTGGCCTACGGGATCGCTTTCGTCGGCGGCATGGGGGCGGCGACCGTCTGCAACATGACCGGCTATCCCGGGCTCGCCTTCGGTTTCGGCATGGTCGGCCTGGTCGGACTGGCGACGTTTATCGGCTCACTGCGCGCCGACGACTGACCGCAGCGGCTGCCGACTGCCGTCGGCAGATTTGCATTCCGTGTCCCTTCTGTTAGGTTTTTTCTAACGTTCAACATCTCACAGAAAGGAGTGAAAAATGGGTTTTTTCAGCAAATTCGGCAGCCAGAAGGATTATCCGACGCTCGGGCCGGGGAACCCGGCCGCTGAACAGCTGGCCAACATCCAGGCGTCTCTGGAGGCCTTGGTCGACGAGATTCCGGACAAGCTGGAGGTCGTGCCGGCCGATGACGCCGCTTATGTTTTCATCGGCAAGCCGCCGAAGAAGTTCGGCATCGCCTGGATCGAGGAAGGGGAAGTGAAGAATCTGCACACTGTCGTTCGTGAGAAGGGGATCCAGCCGATGGTCGTGCAGGGGATCAGCGAGGAGCTGCGCTCGGCCTACGAGAAGAACCTGGACGCGGAGCGTTACAAGGCCGTGGTCGGCGGCAAGTCGATCGTCGTGACGCCGTGCGCCGAGCTTAAGGACGAGCTCGCCAGCATCATCAGCAAGGTTGCCCATTAACGCCTGCAACGATCTCTGAAAATGTTTCCTATCCGACGCCGGCCTGATCAGCCGGTTTCTTTTTGCCCCCGTTTTCTCCTCCACCCGCATCCTGGCGCCGGCAAACGGAGCGGGGATCTCAGCAGAACCGTAAAAAAAAGAGGACGGCCGCCAGGCCGCCCTCTCCGGATCGAATCGGACCGTATCTATTTGCCCCACTTGTCGCGAATCCGCTGGACGGCGGTTTCGACGTTGCCGCGGTCGCCGAAGGCGGAAAGGCGGAAGTACCCTTCGCCCGACGGGCCGAAGCCGCTTCCCGGGGTGCCGACGACGTGGCACTCGGAGAGCAGCTTGTCGAAGAAGTCCCAGCTGCTCATCCCCTCCGGCGTCTTCAGCCAGATGTAGGGGGCATCGACACCACCGTAGCAGGTGATGCCGGCAGCCGAGAGCCCCTCGCGGATGATGCGGGCGTTCTCCATGTAGTAGTCGATGGTCGCCTTGACCTGCGGCCACCCCTCGTCGGAGTAGACGGCGGCGGCGGCCTTCTGCACCGGGTAGGAGGCGCCGTTGAACTTGGTGGTGGTGCGACGGTTCCAGAGCTTGTTGAGGCTGTACGTCTCCCCCTTGGCGGTGGTCCCCTTCAGCTCCTCCGGGACGACGACGAGGCCGCAGCGCACACCGGTGAAACCGGCGGTCTTCGAGAAGGAGCGGAACTCGATGGCGCAGCTCTTCGCCCCCTCGACCTCGTAGATCGAGTGCGGAATGCCGGGCGTGGTGATGAACGCCTCGTAGGCGGCGTCGAAGAAGATGATGGCGTCGTTGGCATTGGCGTAGTCGACCCACTTCTTCAGCTCGTCCCGGGTCGCCACGGCGCCGGTCGGGTTGTTCGGGAAGCAGAGGTAGATGATGTCGACCTTCTCCTTCGGCAGGTCCGGCACGAAGTTGTTCTCCTCGGTGAACGGCATGTAGACGATCCCCTTGTAGTACCCCTTCTCGTCGGCCGCGCCGGTGCGCCCGACCATGACGTTGGTGTCGTTGTAGACCGGGTAGACCGGATCGCCGATGGCGACGACGTTGTCGAGGGCGAAGATGTCGAGGATGTTGGCGCAGTCGCACTTCGAGCCGTCGGAGATGAACATTTCGCTGGTTTTCAGGTCGACGCCGAGCGGCTTGTAGCTCTTGTCGATGATCACCTGCGACAACCATTCATACCCCTGCTCGGGCCCGTAGCCGGCAAAGTTCTCGGTCGTGGCGAGGTCGTCGATGGCGCCGTGGAAGGCCTTGATGACGGCCGGCGCCAGCGGCTGGGTGACGTCGCCGATGCCGAGGCGGATGATCTTCGCTCCCGGGTTGGCGGCGGAAAACTCGCGGACCCGGCGGCCGATTTCCGGGAAGAGGTAGCCGGCCTGCAATTTCAGGTAACTGTCGTTGATTCTTGCCATCTGGTGTTTTTCCTCCAATTCTTTTGACCGCAGAGGTTGCCCCGATTACCGTCTCTCAGTGCTCTCTGTGGTTCGATTCTCTATTCAAGCCCGAGGACCTTCTGCATGTCGTAAATTCCCGGCCCCCTGTCGCCGATCCAGCCGGCGGCGCGGACGGCACCGCGGGCGAACATGTCGCGGCTCATGGCGCGATGGGTCAGCTCGATCCGCTCCCCCATGCCGACGAAGTAGACGGTGTGCTCGCCGACGATGTCGCCGCCGCGCACGGTCTGCATGCCGATCTCCTCTTTGGTCCGTTCGCCGCACATCCCTTCGCGGTGGAAGTTGGCGACCTGGTTGTAGTCGCGCCCGAGGGCATCGGCGACGATCTCCCCCATCCTGACGGCGGTGCCGGACGGTGAATCCTTCTTCTTGTTGTGGTGCAGCTCGACGATCTCGACATCGAAGCCGTCGCCGAGGGTTTTGGCGATCTCCCCGAGAATCTTGAAGCAGACGTTGACGCCGACGCTCATGTTCGGGGCGAAGACCAGCGGCACCCGGTCGGTGTAGCCGAACAGCTCCTCGCGTTGCGCCGGGGTGAAGCCGGTCGAGCCGACCACCAGTTTTTTGCCGAGCGCGGCGCAGACCCTGATGTTGGCCAGGGTCACCTCGGGGAAGGTGAAGTCGATCAGCACGTCGGCGTCGGCCAGGGCTTCCTCGAGGGACCCGGAAATTTTCACTCCGAGGTCGCCGCAGCCGGCAACATAGCCGGCGTCCTCGCCGATCTTCGGGTGCCCCGGAGCCTCGACGGCGCCGGTGACCTCGAGCCCCTCGGCCTCGGTGACCAACGTAATAATCCGGCCGCCCATTCTCCCGGCGGCTCCGGTCACAGCTACACGTGTCATCTTCAAGAATCCTTTGGCCACGAAGGCACCAAGAAACAATCTCTGTGTGACCTGGTACCTTAACGGACGTGTCTAGATCAGAGTGTATTTCTTCAAAACGGTCTTGAGTTGTTCCAGTGTGTCGTCCCCCATGCCGACCAGCGGCAGGCGGACGTTCGCCTTGATCTTGCCCATCAGCTCGAGGGTGGTCTTGACCGGCACCGGGTTCGACTCGATAAACATGGCGGTGTGGAACTCGAGCAGCGCCAGGTGCATCTTGCGCGCTTCTTCCCACCTGCCGTCAAGGGCGGCGGCGGTCATCGCCTTGACCCGCTCCGGAATGGCGTTGGCCGAGACCGAGATGACTCCCTTGGCGCCGCAGGCCATCATCGGGAAGGTCAGGAAGTCGTCGCCGGAGAGGACGTCGATCCTGTCGCCCGCCTTGGCGAGGATCTCCGAAACCTGGGTCAGGCTGCCGGAGGCCTCCTTGATGGCGACGATGTTGGCGAACGCGGCCAGTCGCGCCGTGGTGTCCGAGCTCATGTTGACGCCAGTGCGCCCCGGGACGTTGTACAGCACCTGCGGCAGGGCGACCTCCTCGGCGAGGCGCTTGTAGTGCTGGTAGATCCCTTCCTGGGACGGCTTGTTGTAATAGGGACAGACCAGCAGCAGGCCGTCGGCGCCCATCTGCTTGGCGTTCAGCGACAGGTGGATCGCCTCGGCGGTGTTGTTGGCGCCGGTGCCGGCAATGACCCGGACCCGCTTGTTGACCTGGTCGATGCAGGTCTTGATGACGTAGTCGTGTTCCTTGAAATCGAGGGTGGCCGACTCCCCGGTCGTGCCGCACGGCACGATCACGTCGGTGCCGCTCTCGATCTGGAACTCGATCAGCTGGCGATAGGCTTCCTCGTCGAAGCTGCCATCCGCCCTGAAGGGAGTGACGATGGCGACCATGGATCCCTGGAACATGGGTTTTCTCCTCCAATTCTATGGGAACGAACTGCTCGCTCCTTGAACGATCTGCCGATAAACAAACCCCGAATTTGTTTGTGGATGAACGGTATTTCCTAGCACAACCGCCGGTTGTTGTAAAGAATCAAAGGCCGGCCCGCGGCGTCGCCGCGACGATTTCCCCCAGGGCGCTTTCCACGACCCGTTCGCCGGACCGGACAACGGCGCGCAGCCCGTACCGATAGGTCGTGCCGTTCTTCAGGCCGAAATCCTCGAAGTTGTTCCCCTTGACCGGCGCGCTGTTGACCGGCACCGGGTCGAGCAGCGGGCCGGACTCCGACCGGTAGATGTTGACGCCGAGAAGCTCGCCTGCCTGCTGTGTTTCGTCGGGAATTGTCCAGAAAAGCCTGATGCCCCGGTCGAGTTCCTCAGCCCTGGTGTTGACAGGTGCCGGCGGTGCGACGACGGTGGACTGTCGCAGCGCGACGGAGGGTCCGCTCCGTCCGGAGGCGGTAAACGGAGTGATCCGGTAACGGTATCCCCGGTCGGGTTCGAGTTCGGCATGCCGGAAGAAGACGCTCCCGGACCGGACGATCGCCGGGGCCGGGTCTTCGAGCCGGATGGTGGCGACGGTTTCCTGGTCGCGGCACTCCTCGCAGTAGCGATCCGGCGGGTAGGAATAGAGGTCGACGCGGAACCCCGCCAGGTCGGTCAGCGGCGTGCCATCCTGGTTGCCGGTCGGAATCCGCCATTGCATCAGCAGCGCGTCGCCCTGCTGAGCGATCCGGACCGCCGCGGGGGGGAGCGGGTCGGGCGTCCCCTGGTGTCGAAGGTCCCCCTTGACGCCGCATCCGGCGACCAGGAGCAGGCAGAAAATCAGAAGCCTCGGCATCCGGGTCACCCGTGCCTTTTCTGTTCCGTCCGGGCGCGCCTGAGTTCCCGCTCGACCGCCTCGCGGGCGGTGCCGCCGGTCGCCCGGCGGGCGTTGACCGACGCCTCGAGGGTGACGAACCGGTAGATGTCGTCCTCGATCGCCTCCGAGAAGGCCTTGAACTCCTCGATGGAGAGCTCGGGGATCTCCTTGCCGTGTTCGATGCAGTAACGCACCGTCTTGCCGACGATCTCGTGCGCCTGGCGGAACGGAATCCCCTTGCGCACGCAGTAGTCGGCGACGTCGGTGGCGGTCGAGAAGCCGCGGGCGGCGGCGACGCGCATCGGCCCGGCGTTCACCGTCATCTCCCTGATCATGTCGGCGAACACCTTGAGGCTCCCCTTGACCGTGTCGATGGTGTCGAACAGCGGCTCCTTGTC
>JBFHOZ010000045.1:0-13802 GCA_041592975.1 Desulfuromonadales bacterium | reverse complement strand
GTAATTGAAAACCATATGACCATTATGAAAGGGAAAAGTTCTTACTATGGAATCGCTTTTGACTCTCGCCTTGGGTTGGAGAACATGGAACGTTTCGAAAATAAGAAAACGGAGTTGAATGAAGTATTTTCAACGGGGGATCTCAACAAATTTATTGATAAGAGACTCAAGGAGTTCTACACGGATGAATGGAAGAAGGAGGTTGGGGTAACTGATGTGAAAGGGAACTTGACCAAGCTGGCTGGCTTTTCATGTTATCAGTTTGAAAAATCACAAAGTTATGGCCCTGATTCAAGCAATCCGAAGTGGGGCAATGGACACTTGACAATCTTTGATATTGATATTTCTTGCCCAATGATACTTGAAGGAAAGGTGCGGCAACTTTATTCTTATAATCGAATAATTGTAGCAACCAACCACTTTAATCAACACTATGGTCTGAATCCTCCTACAGTAAGCGAGATCAAGCAAGACCTCTTCAACAAGCTTCAACCGATGTACGAAAGTATTTTTGTGCACGGCAATCCTAGCCAGATGAATATCAGTAGTAATCGACCCGATTATGTCGAAAAGATTCAATGATATGGGTTTGCGTCTATTGGTCGTTGGGTTGTTTATAATCACTTACGGGTGTGCTCCGAAGCTTTCACCGGGAATTGATTTTAACAATATGAGTGCTTGGTCTATTTATAAACTTACATGTAATTGGAATGGTCATTGGGTTTTAGGGAAAAACGAATTGACGCCAGGACATGGGTCATCGCGAAATATCTGGATCAAGGAGAGGTCAGATTATCTTGGCGAGGTCGTATTGAAATGGCAGAACGCGGCTGGGAAAAACTTTGTAGAAACAAGTGTCGTAAATGGAACCAAATGGAAGGATGGGGACGTTGTTGAAATATTCACATTCTGTGTCAGGGACACCCTTGGGCAAGGAGAAAGAAAGTCCAGGCAAAATCGGTAATCTGTTATCTGGTTCTGCGACGCTTTCACATGACAGAATACGATGTCACGAAGCGGTTTGGCTACTCACCCGCTGCGGTCAGCCATGCGGCGCAGCGAGGGCAGGAGGTCGTTGAAGGAGATTGGGAGCTACAAGATGCAGTTGATATATGTGAATATTTCAACAACGTCCCCTGTGGTCGAAGCTCGTTGTCCTTGTTGTCCATGTGGGGCATCGCAGGGATGTCTACCGATATCTGAAGCGCTGACATCTGATTTTCGGGCCGGAATTGCGGAATTGTGATAAGGTCTGTTGCACATCTTTTAAATTGATAAGCCGATTGGAGGATATGATGAATCGTGATCTGAACAGATTCAAGCTGGACCGGGACCAGGCGGTGCTGGTGGTGGTCGACGTGCAGGAGCGGCTGGTGCCGGCGATGCCGAAGAAGGTCTACAAGCGGCTGCGCCAGACCATCGACATGCTGGTCAAGGGGGCGAAGGAACTCGGGGTGCCGGTGGTGGCGACGGAGCAGTACCCGCGGGGGCTCGGCCACACGGTCGCCGAGCTGGCGGGCGCCTGCGAACAGAAGGTGGTCGAGAAGGTCAGCTTCGGCTGCTGCGGCGAGCCGGCCTTCATGGACGAGCTGAAGAGGCTCGGCCGGACCCAGGTGATCCTGACCGGCATGGAGGCGCATGTCTGCGTCTACCAGACGGTGCTCGGCCTGCTCGAGGCCAGCTACCATGTCCATCTGGTGGGGGACGCGATCTGTTCGCGCCGCAAGGAGGATTTCCTCGCCGGGGTCGACAACGCCCGCTGCGCCGGGGCGGTGATCACCACCGCCGAGATGGCGCTGTTCCAGATGCTGCAGCAGGCCGGCACGCCGGAGTTCAAGGCGGTGTCGGGGCTGATCAAGGAGCGGGATGCGGACAAGGACTGAGTCGTTGTCCTGAAATCGGTATTGCCGGATAAAAGACAGGGGGGCGACATGGTCGCCCCCCTGTTTGTCATTCAAGGAGCGTTTCGAGATCAGAAGCCGATCTGGATGCCGGCCGAGACGTTGTCGACATCGAGATCGTCGAACTCGTACATCTGGTACTGGACGAAGGCGGAGACGTTGTCGGTGGCGTGCAGCAGCAGGCCGAGCCCGATGGTCAGGTCGGTGCCGTCATCCTTGAAAAAGGTTCCGAAGCCGGCTTCCTTCAGCTCGGCGTCCCAGGCGGCGAACCCGAGCTTGCCGTAGACGGCGGCGACCGGGTTCAGGGGGATCTTGCCGATCACGCAGGCGGTGACGGCATCGCCGCTCAGGGTCCAGACCGGGGGGATGTCGTCCTTGAGGTCGCCGAAATCGATGTAGCTGACCTCCAGGGCGAAATTCCGGTTGAAGGAGAACCCGAACCCGAGCGAGTAGGAGGTGTCCTCGTCGAAATCGGAGATGTCGGGATCGACGCCGGTCTGCCCGAGGCTGAAATTCAGGTAGGGGCCGATGTCGCCGGCCCGGGCCGTTGTCGCAAGGGCGAGGGAGCAGACAAACAGTGTGCAGGCGAGAAGCGTGAATGTTTTTTTCATGGGACCCTCCTCTGGTTACCGGTGTTCCGGTGTGATGGACCGTTGTATGAGCCGCCCGGATGTGACGGGGGTGAATGAGAAAAGGCTAGCATAGTTGCCGCTCATCTCAAGACCATTTCTCCGCCGGGACCCGGAGCCGGTTCTGACCGGAACGTCTCGGAAGGGAGCGCCCGGCGGGCGGATAAAATCTTACCCGAAAGGTCAACTATTTCTTGACAAGCGCGGGAAATTCGCCTGTAATGGAATCGTTCTCCGACAATAGCAAACCCGGGGCGACCCGGGGACGCAGAGCCAGGGGTCTCACCGAGACAGCCCGGCCGCCGAAGGGACGACGGAATTGCATGGTTTTACACGGCGAATGAACGTCTATCTTCGGTTCTGAAGATGGGCGTTTTTTGTTTCAGGGGGGGATGAAACCGGAACCGTCCGGAAATGGAGCCGGACATGAAACTGAGAATCTTCATCTACAGGCCGGGCGACTCTCTCCGACCCGCCCTGCAGCAGTACATCGAATCACTCGGCCACGAGGTCGCGGTCATCAATTATCCGCAAACCTGCCTGCAGTATCACTCACCCGGGAACATCTGCGCGGCGACGAAGATCTGCTCCGACGTGATCATCGTCGGTCCCGGCATCGCGCTTGCCGACGGCCTGGCCATGCTGGAGAGACGGATGGCGGCCGGCTGCCGGGGGGCGAAGAACAACGCCGTCATCGCCGGAATTCTTCCGGCTGCCGAACGTCGCCGTGCCGAGGCGATCGGCTGCCGGCACCTTGCAGAGCCCCTCGATATGGCCGCCATCGGCGACTGGCTGGCCGAGGTCGCGCAGCAGGTCGACCGGCAGCGGGAGCTGTCGCCGTTCACGATCGGCGGGACCGCCGCGTGACGCGGCACCCGGAGCATGATCCGCACCAGGGCTGAACGGAACGGTAGTCTCAGCCGCCGGCCTTCTTGACCGTCCAGCCCTCTTTCTGCAGCTCCGCCACCAGCCTGTCGCGGTGCTCCCCCTGGATCTCGATGACGCCGTCCTTGACGGTGCCGCCGCTGCCGCATTTCTGCTTCAGTTTCTTCGCCAGTTCCTTGAGCGCGCTGCCGGCGAGCGGCACGCCGGTGATGACGGTGACCCCGCTCCCCTTGCGGCCGGCGGTGGAGCGGCCGACGCGGACGACGCCGTCGCTCTTCGGCGCGGCCGGGCTCTTAGCGCAGCGGCACCTGTTGAGCGGCTTGCTGCATTTCGGGCAGTTTCTGCCCAGGTCGTCAGAATAGACCAGTCGGCTGTTCGCCATCGCTGAACTCCCTAGAAATTCCGCACCAGCATCACCCCGCCGGCGATCATCGCGACGCCGGCGAGACGGCCGAGGCTGACCGGGTGGACCGGGTAGCCGAGCAGGCCGAAGTGGTCGAGGGCGAGCGAGGCGACCATCTGCCCGGCGAGGAGCAGGGCGACCATGGTGGTGGCGCCGAGCTTGGGGGCGAGGAAGATGGTGGCGGCGACGAAATAGGCACCGAAAGCGCCGCCGGTCCAGACCCACCAGGGCAGCGCCCCGGCCGTCGCCAGCGCCGGCAGGGGAATCCGCATGACGGCCGAATAGACGAGCAACACCAGGGTGCCGACGGCAAACGAGATGGCCGAGGCGAGCACCGGCGACCGGGTCCAGTTGCCGAGCTGGGCGTTGATGCCGGCCTGGGTCGGGATGACGACGCCGGCCAGAAGGGCGAGGAAGAACAGGAACAGTACCTGGTTCATGAGCGGATTCCTTGCAGAACAATGGTCAGCTGACGCTGCCGGATTGACGATTCAGGCCGCCGCTAGCGGAACATCTTCTTGAACAGCCCCTTCTTGTCCTGCTCCCGTTTCTCCCGGATTTCCCGGAGGCCGGAGCGGGCGAGGGCGTTGCGCGCGTCGAGCTTGAGCGCCTTGTTGAACTCGGCCTCGGCGAGGTTCTCCTGGCCGGCCTCGAAGTTGATCCACCCCTTGAAGGCGTGCCCCTCGGCGGTCCTTTCCAGGGTGAGCGACCGGTTGACCATCTGCTTCGCCTTGTCGCGCATCGCCTGGCTGCGGGCGTTGGCCGGGTTCCTGTAGATTGCCCAGCCGAGGTGGGCGAGGTAGTCGCCGTTCTCCGGGTCGAAGTTGACCGCGTCCTGCAGCGCCTTGATGGCGTTGTCCCACTCCCCCATTTCGATGAAGACCTTGCCGGACTGCGACTGCACCTGGGCCTGGAACCTGTCGTCCCCCTTCTGCCCGAGTCCGACGGTGTCGGAGCCGAGCAGCTCGTCGTAGCGCTCTTTTTTGACGACGTCGGAGAGGGTGTTGTAGGCGGTGGAGACCATGGAGAGGATCTCCTCGACCAGGCCGGCCTCCTCGCCGGAGAGCTGCATCATCAGCTCCGGGCCGAACTCGTGGGTGACGGCGAAATACTTTTCTTTCAGCTTGTCGAAGGAAAATTCCCCCTGGCGGATGCCGAACAGCTCGTAATGATTTTTCCCCTTCATCTCGGACAGGGTCTGGCGGACTTTTTTGCCGACGGCGAGATCGTAGTCGGCACTGGCGGATGCGGCAGCGGCGTTCTCCTGCGGTGCGGCCAGGTCGGCCTCCGCGAGGTCGGCGGCGTCGACCAGGTCGTCGAAGTTCTCCAGCGTCTCCGGGGCGCCGATCTCAGGGTCGTCAAGCTCGAGGGTGTTGAAGAGGCGCCGGATCGGGATGTCCGCTTCGGCATTGACGGACGGCTGCTCACTGAAGCCGATCATCTCCAGGGTCGCCAGGGTCTGCAGCAGCGGCATCAGCGCCTCCGGGTCCTCGAAACAGTCGTCGAGAGGCGTGCGGCCGTCGATGTTCTGCAGGAAGACCTGCTCTTCCGGCTTGAGGCTGAGGAAGTTGACGTACTGGAAGTAGTCGTTCCGCAGCACCGGGAAGTGCGCGGCATACTGCCGGCGCAGACTCTGCCCGCCGCTGCCGGGGTGCATGTGGAAGCCGCCGTAGAAGATGCGGGGGAGGTTGATCGAGATGATCTGCATGTCGGGCGGCAGGGTCAGCGGGTTCAGGGTGGCCGCGAAGGGGGGGAGTCCGAACGCCGCCACCAGCTCGCTGCCGAGGTAGGAGAGCTTCTCCTGCATCAGCTCCGGGTACCCCATGCAGCCGATCTGCACCAGCAAATCGTGCCGGAAACCGCTGCGGGTTTTGTAGAAGGCGTACTCCTCGGCGGTGATGATCCCCTTGCTCTGCAGGTAGGCGCCGAAGTCGTCGTGGTTGATCCCCTGGCGCAGGGAGATCGGCGTGCCGTTGACGAAGCTGAGAACCTGGCGGCGGCCGTTGACGGCGAAATTCATGGTGCCGGAGAAATGGTTGCGGAAGGCGTACTGCAGGTGCCTGTCGAAGGTGGCTCCGTCCGGTGTCTGCGCCGGCGCGGCAGCAAGGTTGGAGCTGACGGCGTCGAGCAGGTCGGAGGCCCGGAAGGGCTTCTCCAGGTAGGAGCGGACGCCGAGCTGCCGGGCCGCTTCGGCATTCTTCCCGCCGCGGTAGATGCCGGTCATGACGATCACCGGCAGGGCCCTGGTCCGGTCGCTCTGGCGGATCTTCTTGAGCAGCTCGACGCCGTGCAGGCGCGGCATCTTCAAATCGAGCAGCAGCAGGTCGGGCGGCTGCCGGACGATGATGCCGAGCGCCTCGGCTCCGTCCCGGGCGCGGACGACCCCGTAGCCGTTCCTCTGCAGCAGCTGCTCGAGCGGCGCAGCGACAGAATCGTTGTCTTCGGCGATGAGGATGGTCTGCGTCATCGGATTATTTCTTCAACTGATACGTCCTGACGGCCTGGTTGTGTTCCTTGAGGGTGTGCGAAAAGACATGCGTCCCGTCCCCTCTGGCGACGAAGTACAGGTACCTGACGTCGGCCGGAAAGGCGACCGCCCGCAGCGCTTTTTCCCCGGGGCTGGCGATGGGGCCGGGGGGGAGGCCGACCATGGTGTAGGTGTTGTAGGGGGTCGGCATGCGCAGGTCGGCGCGGGTGATGTTGCCGTCGAAATCCTCCCCGAGGCCGTAGATGACCGTCGGGTCGGCCTGCAGCGGGATGCGGCGCTGCAGGCGGTTGAGGAAGACGGCGGCGATCAGCGGCATCTCGTCGTCGTTGCCCGCCTCCTTCTGGACGATCGACGCCAGGGTCACCAGCTGGTGCTCGTCGAGTCCGTGCGTCGCCGCGGCGGCGACGACTTCCGGGTCGAGGCGCTTGCGGAACTGCCCGACCATCTGGCTGAACAGCGCCTTGAGCGGTGTCCCGGAGACATAGGTATAGGTCTCGGGAAAGAGGTACCCTTCGAGGCTGGCGGCGTCAACGTCGAGCGAGGCGATAAAGCCGGGTTCGAATGCCAGCGCCATGGCCTGGTCGGCGGTGGCGATGCCGGCCTCGGCAATGCGCTGGCCGATCTCACGCAGGTTGAACCCCTCCGGGATGGTCAGCCTGTAGCGACGGACGTCGCCCGCCACCAGCCGGCCGAGAACCTCGCCGGGGGTGGCGGCGAGGCGGAACTCGTATTCGCCCGCCTTGATCTCGTCCTCGGCGCCGCTCAGCCTGGCGAGCAGGCGGAAGAGAAGCAGGTCGGAGACGACCTGTTCACGGTGCAGGGCATCGGCGACGGCGGAAAACGACATCCCCGGCTTGACGGTAAGGACGACCGCCTCCTTCGGGGCGACGGACCGGGTGGCGAACGCCAGGAACAGACTGCCGTAGGCGGCGGCGACGGTGAACAGGAGCAGCACGAGGGCGACGGCGATTTTATTCCGCTTGGTCATCGCTTCAGGCCCTGAACGTGTTCTCGGTGCCGGCAAGCAGCCGGCGGATGTTGTCGCGATGGCGCCAGATCACCATGACGCTGATGAAGACGGAGGCGGACAGCAGCGGCAGCGAACCCTCGACAAAAAAGATCAGCGCCGGAACGGCCGCCGCCGCCGAGATCGAGCCGAGGGAGACGTAGCGCCAGATCCAGACGAGGGCGACAAAGAGGATGCCGGCGAACAGGACGGAGAGCGGCGAGAGGACCAGGTAGATGCCGAGGGCCGTCGCCACCCCCTTCCCCCCCCGGAAGCCGATGTAGACCGGGTAGAGGTGCCCGAGGAAGGTGACGCAGGCCACCAGGGCGACCCGTTCGGCGCTCATCTCCGCCCCGACGGCATAGAGGGTCGGGGCGACCCCCTTGGCGATGTCGCCGGCCAGGGTGAGGATGCCGAGCTTCCGTCCGGCGGTGCGGTAGACGTTGGTGGCGCCGATGTTGCCGCTGCCCGACTGGCGGACGTCGCCGGCGCCGGTCAGCCGGGTCAGCACCACGCCGCAGGGAATGGCGCCGATCAGGTAGCTGGCCACGAGGGTGGCAATGAATGCGAGTTCCATGGTTTGATATCAATCCGGTGCTAAGTTGTTTCGGTTCAGCCGCAGCCTGTCATACGGAAAAAACGGCGGCGGGCCATCGGATCCCGGCGCTCAGCCGAGAAGCTCCTGCATGATTTCCAGGGCCGCCCGCCGGCCGTCGGCCGCGGCGGTCACCACCAGGTCGGCGCCCCGCTGGCAGTCGCCGCCGGCGAAGACCTTGGGGTGCGAGGTGCGACAGGTCGCCGGGTCGATGACGACCTCACCCCAGGTGCCGAGCTTGATCCCGGCGTCGGCGACGTACGGCAGCCCCTCCATGTCGAAGCCGAGGGCCATGATGACGACGTCGGCCGGCACGCAATGCTCGCTGCCGGCGACCTCGCTGATCCGCCGCCGGCCGTCCTCGTCCGGTTCGCCGAGCTCGGTGCGGATGGCGTCGACGCCGACGACGTGGTTATTTTTGTCGATATCGATCTTGATCGGCGCCGCCTGGAACAGGAAGATGACCCCCTCCTCGACGGCGTTGTGGTATTCCTTGGCGCTCCCCGGCATGTTCGCTTCGTCGCGCCGGTAGAGGCAGGTGACGCTCTCGGCCCCCTCGCGCACGGCGGTGCGGACGCAGTCCATGGCGGTGTCGCCGCCGCCGATCACGACCACCCGCTTGCCGAGCACGCTGAAGCGCTCCATCCACGACTGTCCGTACAGCCGCCGCTGGACGCTGGTGAGAAAGTCCATCGCCAGGTAGACGTGCTCGTGATCCTCCCCGGGGATGTTGGCGCGCTTGCCGTTGGTGGCGCCGACGCCGAGGAAGAGGGCGTCGTAGTTTTTCAGCAGCTTCTCCATGGCGATGTCCTGGCCGATCTCGACCCCGAGCTTGAGGGTCATGCCGGCCTGCTGGAGGATGGCGAAGCGCCGGCGGATGGTCTCCTTGTCGAGCTTGAACCCGGGGATGCCGTAGGTCAATAGGCCGCCCGGCAACTCGGCGCGCTCGTACATGTCGACCTTGATCCCGGCCCGGAGCAGGAAGTGGGCGCAGCTCATGCCGGCCGGACCCGAGCCGACGACGGCGACCTTCCTGTCGCTGGTGATCCCCGGGAAGGGGAGCCGCAGGCCGGCCCGGAAGGCGAGGTCGGTGATCGATGCCTCGATCGGGCCGATGGTGATCGCGCCGTAGCCGTCGTCGAGGGTGCAGGCCCCCTCGCAGAGGCGGTTGTGCGGGCAGACCCGGCCGAGGATCTCCGGGAAGGGGGAGGTCTCGTTGGAGAGCAGGAACGCCTTCTCCAGGTCCTTCTCGGCGATCGCCTCGAGCCACTGCGGGATGGCGTTGTTGAGCGGGCAGCCGATGGTGGTGCAGAACGGGTCGCCGCACTGCACGCAGCGCTCCCCCTGGCGGGCGACGACCCGGTCGGTGTAGAACCGGTAGATCTCCTCGAAGTGGCGGAGTCGCTTGCTGACGTCTTCCTTGTCGGGGTCCAGTCTGTGTGTTTCGACGAAACCTTGCATACAAAATCCTGTCTAGGTCAAAGGCCGTGAGACGGTTCAGTCTCCTTCTTTCGGATTCAACGGCGCCTTCATGTTCTTGGGCGTGACCATCCAGAAATAAGCGAGCTCCTCGCGGAAGTGATCGAGGACGTAGCGCGCCTTCGGGCTGCGCGTGCGGTTGTGGAAGCTGACCAGGATGCTCTTCAGGTAGAGCTTCGCCTCGCTGTCCTCGTCGACGTCGATGCGTCGCGCCTCGACCAGTTCGCGGTTGAGGTTGTCCATGAAGGTCTTGCCGCGGTCGTAGACAAACGCCGCCCCGCCGGTCATGCCGGCGCCGAAGTTGATGCCGGTCTCGCCGAGGATGACGACGGTGCCGCCGGTCATGTACTCGCAGGCGTGGTCGCCGGTCCCCTCGACCACCGCCAGGGCGCCGGAGTTGCGGACGGCGAAGCGCTCGCCGGTGATGCCGGCGACGAACAGCTTGCCGCCGGTGGCGCCGTAGAGGCAGGTGTTGCCGACCGCCGCGCCGCCGTCGGTGTAATTGCGCGGCGTGACGATGATGCGGCCGTTGCTCATCCCCTTGCCGACGTAGTCGTTGGCGACGCCGTCGAGGAAGATGCTGACGCCGTGAATCAGGAAGGCGCCGAGCGACTGGCCGGCGACGCCGTGCAGCTTGAGGGTGATCGCCTCCTTGGGGAGCCCCTCGTCGCCGTAGTACTTGGCGATCTCGCCGCTGATCAGGGCGCCGAAGGAGCGGTTGAGATTACTGATCTGGCGGTCGAGGACGATCTCCTCCTTGGGGTTCCGGATCACCGCCTGAATCTCCTTCAGGACCTCTTTTTCGAAGGCGTTGTCGTCGAACGGGTCGTTCCGCTTCTGCCAGGTGTTGACCCCCTCGATCGGGCGCAGAAGCGGCGTGAAATCGAACGGTTTCGCTTTCGGATCGCTCGACGCCTGCAGCAGGTCGGTGCGGCCGATCAGCTCGTCGAGGCTCCGGTAGCCGAGCTCGGCGAGAATCTCGCGGACGTCCTCGGCGACATCGGTCAGGTAGCTGACCACTTTTTCGACGGTGCCGACGTAATGGGCCCGCAGGTTGGCATCCTGGGTGGCGACGCCGACGGTGCAGCGGTTGAGATGGCAGACGCGCAGCAGCTTGCAGCCGAGCATCACCAGCAGCGGCGTGCCGAAGCCATAGTATTCGGCACCGAGCATCGCCGCCTTGACGATGTCCCGGCCGACCTTGAGTCCGCCATCGGTCTGCAGCTGCACCAGCTCGCGCAGCTGGTTGGCCTTGAGGCTCTGGTGCGCCTCGGCCAGGCCGAGCTCCCAGGGGTTGCCGGCAAACTTGATCGAACTCTGCGGCGCGGCGCCGGTGCCGCCGTCGGCACCGGAAATGACAATGCGGTCGGCGTAGGCCTTGGCGACGCCGGCGGCGATGGTGCCGACCCCCTCGGTGGAGACCAGCTTGACGCAGATGCGCGCGTCGGGGTTGACCTGCTTGAGGTCGAAAATCAGCTGGGCCAGGTCCTCGATGGAGTAGATGTCATGGTGCGGCGGCGGCGAGATCAGGGTGACGCCGGGGACGGTGAAGCGCAACGAGGCGATTAGCGGTGTCACCTTCTCGCCCGGCAGCTGCCCCCCCTCGCCCGGCTTGGCCCCCTGGGCGACCTTGATCTGGATCTCCTCGGCGCTGCGCAGGTAGGCGGGGGTGACGCCGAAGCGCCCCGAAGCGATCTGCTTGATCTTGCTGTTCTTCTTCGTCTTGAGACGCTCCGGGGCTTCCCCCCCCTCGCCGCTGTTGGAGCAGCCGCCAAGCCGGTACATCGCCTCGGCGAGCGCTTCGTGCGCTTCCGGGGAAATCGAGCCGAGGGACATGGCGGCGGAATCGAAGCGGCGGGTGATCGCCTTGACCGGCTCGACCTCGTCGATCGGGATCGGCTTGCGATCGCTTCTGAACTCGAAGAAGTCGCGGATGAACTTCAGGCCGCGGCCGGTGATCAGATTCCTGAACTTGACGTAGTCCCGGCGGGTGCGGGTTTCGGCATAGCGGTGGATGGTGGTGATGACCACCGAGTTGAAGTCGTGGTACTCCCCCCCCGGGTTGTCGGTGAGGCTGCTGCCGATGCTCAGCGGGTAGACCGGCAGCATCGCCGGTTTTTTGAAGATATCGTGATGGACCCTGTCGATGCGCTCCTCGATGTCGGTGAAGCCGAGACCCGGGATGAGCGCCGCCGAGGTCGGGAAGCAGCGGTCGACGATGGTGTCGGCCAGGCCGATGATGTCGAACAGGGCGGAGTTGCGGTAGCTGGAGACGGTGCTGATCCCCATCTTCGACATCACCTTGAGAATCCCCTTGGTGAGGGCGTCGAAGACGTTCTTCAGCCCCTGCCGGGCCTCGCGGTGGGTCGCCTGCTCGCGCTCCAGGGTGTTGAGCGCCGTGGCGTAAAGCAGCCACGGGTAGATGGCGGTGGCGCCGTAGGCGATCAGCACGCAGGCGCCGTGGGCGTCGGTCACCTCGCCGGTCACCGCCACCAGAGAGGTCAGGTGCCGCAGCTCCTCGTCGAGAAGGCGCTGGTTGAGGTAGCCGACGGCCAGCGGCATCGGGATCAGGCGGGTCTCCCGGTCGAGGCAGCGGTCGTCGAGGATGACGACGCGGACTCCCTTGTTGCGGACGGCGGAAACGACCCGGTTGCCGAGCTCGACCAGGGATTTTTCCAGGTCTTTCTTGAAACCGGTCATGAAATGGCCGAACTTGTAGCAGGCCTCGAAGCGCGGATTCTTGGTGTTGCCGAAGGAGAGCAGGGCGTCGAAGATATCGCGCGAGAGGATCGGCGAGACGCTCTTCAGGCGCCGGCCGCGGTCGACGGTCTCGATCAGCGGGTTGCCGATCTCGCCGATGCCGATGGTGGTCGACATGACCACCTTCTCGCGGTACGGGTCGATCGGCGGGTTGGTCACCTGGGCGAACTTCTGCCGGAAGAAGTCGGTGAAGTTGCGTTGGACCTCCGAAAAGGCGGCCAGCGGCGCGTCGTCCCCCATCGATCCGGTCGGCTCCTTCCCCTCGCGCAGCATCGGCTTGACGGTCTTCTCCACCGTCTCGTGGGTGATGTTGTGGTAGCGCTGCTGCCGGGAGAGATCGTCGACGTGCAGCCGCTCCTGCTCCTCGAACTGATGCTCGATAAACTCCTGCAGGTAGTAGGTCCGGTCGGTGAGCCACTCACTGTAGGGGTTGGAGTTCATCAGGTAGCGGTCGATGTCGGCGGTCTTGAAGATCGTCCCCTGCTGCAGGTCGGCGGCGATCATCTCGCCGCTCTGCAGGCGGCCACGCTCGCGCACCTTCTCCGGGGGGGTGCCGAGAACGCCGTACTCGCTGGTCAGCAGCAGGCGGTCGTCGGTGGTAATGACATACTTGGCCGGCCGCAGGCCATTGCGGTCGAGCAGGCAGGCGACGTAGCGCCCGTTGGTCAGGCTGACCGCCGCCGGGCCGTCCCACGGTTCCCAGGCGGCGGAGGTGTACTCGTAGAAAGAGCGCAGGCTGGCCGGCATGTGGGCGACATTGTGTCGTGCCGGCGGGATCATCATGCGCGCCGCCTTGAAGAAATCGACGCCGTTGACCAGCAGGAATTCGAACATGTTGTCGAGGCTGGCGCTGTCGCTGCCGAACGGCTGGAGGATCGGCATCAGGCGGGCTATTTCCTCTTCGGTGAAGACCGGGCTGCGCATGTCGGCCGCCTTGGCCAGGGCGTTGAAGCGGTTGGCGCGGATCGAGTTGATCTCACCGTTGTGGGCCAGGTTGCGGAACGGCTGGGCGAGGCGCCACTGCGGCAGGGTGTTGGTCGAAAAGCGCTGGTGGAACAGTACCAGGCTGGTGGCGAAGTCCGGGTCCTTCAGGTCGGGGTAGAGCTTCTGCAGGTGGTTCGGCATCACCAGCCCCTTGTAGGCGACGAGGGTGCGCGAGAGGTTGGTGATGTAGAAATCGCGATCGTCGATGAAGGCCTTTTCCACCTCGCGGCGGGTCAGGTAGAGCAGGGCGTCGAAGCGCTTGGTGGCGATCAGCTCGTTCGGGATGACAAACGCCTGGACGATCGCCGGCAGTCGCTCGCGGGCGTAGTCGCCGAGGGCGCCCTCGTCGATCGGCACGTCGCGGAAGAGAACCACCTGCAGGTCGTTCCGCTCGCAGGTGGCGGCGAAGATCTCCTTCTGCTCGTCCGGGTTCGACAGGAACAGGGTGCCGATGGCAAATATCTCCGGCAGCGAGACCCCCTCCCTGGCCGCCGCATGGCGCATGAAATCGGCCGGCATGGCGCAGAGAATGCCGCAGCCGTCGCCGGTCTTGCCGTCGGCGGCGATGGCGCCGCGGTGCATCATGCGCGACAGGGCGCGGATCGAGTCCTCGAGCAGCTGGTGCGACGGCTGGTTGCGCAGGCTGGCCAGCAGGCCGAATCCGCAGTTGTC
>JBFHOZ010000044.1:0-13804 GCA_041592975.1 Desulfuromonadales bacterium | reverse complement strand
GGGAACGTGCCGATCACGGAGTTTGAAGTCAGGCAGAAACTCAACCAGTTGATCCCGTTTGCCAGCAATTTTCACTCTGGCGTCTCCAGGGAAAAAGTCAGCGAGCTGGAGGAGCAGGCCTTTCAGACCATGGTCGACAACGCCATGATGACCCAATTCGCAATCGACAATGAACTGGTTGTCCCGAAAGAGGTCGTCGACAAGGATTTGGAGAGAATCCGTGCGAGCTTCAGCACGGAGAAGGAGTTCAAAGCCGCTCTCGGACGCCTTTCCGTCTCTGATGTGCGGGCTGCAATCTATCGCAAGTTTCTTGCCGAGGCGGCCGTGAAGTTTGCCGTGGAGGACAAGGTCAGTGTCTCGGAGGATTCGATCAGAACATACTACAATGAGAACAAGCATCGCTTCATGAGGCCCCGGCAATTCAGGGCGAGCCATATCCTTCTCGAAGTGGACCCTTCGTCCTCACCGGAGGAGGTTGCGGTTGTCAGGAAACGCGCCGAGGAGCTTCTGGCCAAGGCCAAGGCGGGCGAGGACTTTTACAATCTGGCCTATTACAATTCGGAACACCGCACCAAATTTGTCGGCGGAGACCTCGGGCTCTTCCACCAGGGGCAGATTCAGGAGGAACTGGAAGCCGAGCTGGTAAAGATGCAAGTAGGGGAAATATCAGGCCCGGTCAGGAGTCTGTACGGTTTTCATATCGTCAAGCTGACGGAGCTCAACCCGGAAAGGCAGATGACTTTTGATGAGATGAAGCCGAAACTTCTCGAGACCGAACGGAAGACCCAATATGAAAAAATCAAGGAAGAATGGATGGGGACCTTGAAAAACAAGTACGAGGTCGAACGAATTCGCAAGTGAAGCGTCGGCACCAGATACGCACCTGGCTGAATGTGGCCCTCTGTTTCCTCGTTCTGGCGATGGCGGGGTGTGCGGCCAGGGAAGCGAATCCCGTCAACTGGAAGGATCCCCGGTTAACGAGGGGCTGGCCTGAGCCGCCGGCTCCTCGTCGTATAGAGTTGCTGCGTGTCATCGGCGGGCAGGATGACCTTCAGGAAGAAACCGGCAGGAGAAACTTTTTCAGTTGGTTGCTCGGTGAAGAGGAGGAACAACATCCTCTGATTTCCCCCTATGGCATTGCCGCCGACGGGTCCGGCCGCGTATGGGTGGCGGATCCCGGCAGCGGGTTTGTTACCAAATTCGATCTCGCACGGGGGAGGCTGGATTATATCGGGCTGGCTGGAAACGAACGGCTTCAGGTTCCGGTTGCCGTCGTCTGCGATATCTGGCGAGAAAAACTCTACGTGTCTGACAGCGGCTTGCGAAAAGTGTTTGTTTATGACATCGAGGGAAAGTTTCAAGCTGAGATTTCACCTCCGGGAGGTTTCGAGAGACCTGCGGGCATGGCTGTCGGCCGGGATGGCCGATTGTACGTCATTGACGTGACGAGGGGCGTTGTCTTTATCTTTAATCAGGATGGGAGTTATCATAAGAGCATTGGAAGTGCCGCATCTGAAGACGGAGTGTTCGGCCATCCGTCCAATATCGCGGTCGATCCGTCAGGCCGCATTTATGTGGTTGACTCCTTGCGCTTTCGGGTTGAAATCCAGGATCCTGACGGTGGGCTTGTCAAGCTGATCGGGCAGGTCGGAAATGCCCCGGGGAGCTTTGCGCGACCCCGCGGTATCGCCGTTGACTCTTCCGGCCATATTTATATAGCCGATGCGGCATTTGACAACATTCAGATATTCGATATAACCGGAAACCTTCTGCTGTTCTTCGGTGGCCCGGGCCGTGACGGAGGAGAATTTTGTTTGCCGGCAGGACTGGACATTGACTCGCATGACCGAATTTATGTCGTTGATTCCTGCAATTACCGTTTCCAGGTGTTTCAATACCTTGCAGGCGAGGAAAGAAATATTCGCCCATAAGCAAGGTTGTCGGGCGTTGGTGTTTTTCTTGCATTGTTTCTAGTGGTTAATCTACCGGCACCCGACAGCAAGGCTGGAGATATGGATGTGATGGCAGCCAAAAATCAAAGTCAATTTCTTTATCGCGTTCGCGTGATGGTGTTGCTTGCCGTATTCTGCCTTTTTTCTTCTCAGGCGATTTATGCGGCAACCCAGCGGCTGGGGGATAATGCCGGTGTCAATGATCATCCGCATAATCTCTCTTCGATCGGCAGCAGCGCCATCAGGGCTCCGGCCGGTACCGAAGACAGAATATGCATCTTTTGCCATACACCGCACAGCGCATCCTCCAAGGGGGCGCTCTGGAACAGGCGGGATCCGATCGGCCCGAACGGAGACGGGACGTTTCCGCTTTACGGCCAGAACACCGTTCCCAGCCGTCTGGGTGAGATTGAAATCGACAATATTGCGGCGGCACAATACGGCGTCGGTGAATATCCCAACGGCGCTTCGCGGCTCTGTCTCTCCTGTCACGACGGAGTGACGGCGATCGGCGAAGTGATCAACCCCGGCAGCGGCTCTTTGCCGCTGGGGGGGCTCGGCTCGATCCCGGCTGAAGATCCGACTTCGACAGCCGTGATCGACCTGAACACCTCGCATCCCATATCTTTCGTTTATGACGCGACCGTCCGGACTGCGATCAATGCGGTCAAGGGGGGTGGTGCTGACTACGTTGCGCCGGCTGCGGGCATCCTCGACAACAACACGCGGATGCAGTGCACGTCTTGCCACGATCCGCATCTGGACACGAATGATGGCGTCTACAATTTGCCGATGTGGAGAAGGTATACCGGCGTGGAGAACGCAGATTATGAAGGGACCTGCAGCGAATGTCACGCCGGTGGTTCAGGTAGCACCGGTTTGATCAGGAATTCGCCGGCGACGCTTCATCCCATTCCGTGAGGGTAAGGTATTTCATGCGCATTCTGCCACTTGTTTTGATTGTTCTGCTGACTTGTTATGCCCCGGATGATGTTCAGGCCCGCACGGGTCAGGGGATGCTGCAGGGCGCTCATGCCGACAGTTCAATCATGCCGAAATCCTGCCGGGCCTGTCACAAGGGGATGCGGATGGCGATCAATGGCGAGGAGGACTCCTGCCTGAGCTGCCACGGGTCCAGCTATTCCCGTTCTGTCATGCAGGCAAGGGGTTATTTGAACGGGAATGCCGGCCTGGCGGATATCGGACAGGAGCTTCAAAAGCCTTACCGACACCCGGTGCTGGAATACAGGAATATCCATCGCCAGAGTGAGGTGTTGCCTGAAGAGGAAATGACCATTTCCCGTCATTCCGAGTGCGTGGATTGTCACGACCCGCATCTGGTATCAAAGGATGAACCCTACGCGGGATTGTATGGTAAACGTTTTGGCAAGTCCAAAGCAGACATTACTGAGGAATATCAGCTTTGTTATCGCTGCCATTCCGACAGCCGAAATCTGCCTGGCCACTCAACCAACAAACACGCCGAGTTCAGGACAACCAACCGCTCCTATCATCCCGTCGAGGGGGAGGGGGCAAGCGAATTCATAATCAGCCTGAAAGAGCCGTACGCCGCCCGCCAGGAGAGGCCGGGTGATATCTCCATTATCACGTGCAGCAGTTGCCACGGCAATGATGACCCGTCAGGGCCATCCGGGCCGCATGGCTCGATATACGCAGGACTTCTCAAATATAACTACGAGATGCGGGATGGCGTTCGCGAAAGCGAATATTCCTATGCCCTCTGTTACGAATGTCATGAGCGCAACAGCATTCTCGGTGACGAAAGCTTCCCGTATCACTCGCTGCATATTACCGGCAGGAACAATCAGGAGGGGACGTCCTGTTTCACCTGCCACGATGCGCACGGGAGCGTTCGGTACTCATCGCTGATCCGTTTCAATGAGGATGTCGTTGACCCCTTGCCGTCAGGGAAGATGGAGTTCAAGACGGTCTCGGGCAATTCCCGGAGCGGCTCCTGCACGCTGGTCTGTCACGGCGTCACTCACAACGACCAGAAGTACTGAGTCGGAGTCATGCGCTATTTCTCGGGGCCGGGCGTTTGTCCGGCCTTTTTCATGGGATTACCATCGATTTTTACCGCTTATTGTGGTATTTATTTACGGATATGCCCAGTTATATCTGCAAGATAGGCACCTCGGACGGACGTGTCATTGAAAAGGACTTCGAAGCTGCCAACAGGGAGCAACTGGAAGAGTCCCTCGAACAGCAGGGATTTCACGTCTTTCAGGTCCGCCGCAAGGTGTTCAATTTCCTGGCCGATTCCGGCAGGGGGCTGGGCCGGCTCTCGGGAAGGAGGTTCCTTGCCTTCAACCAGGAGCTCCTGGTTCTGCTGAAATCGGGACTGCCGATCCTACAGGTGCTGGATACCGTTGCCGAGCGCCTTGAGTCGGGGGCCTTTCACGAAGTTCTGAACGAGATCAGAAACGACGTCAAGGGGGGCGCCTCCCTGTCGGAGGCGTTCGGAAAGTACCCCCGGCACTTCCCGCAGCTGTACATTGCGTCGATCAAGGCCGGCGAGAAAACCGGCGATCTGCCGGTCACCCTTGGCCGTTACATCGCTTATCAGAAAAGAACGGAGAAGATCAAGGGGCGGGTCAAGAGCGCCTCCTTCTATCCGGCGCTGCTGACCTTTTTTATCGTCGGGGTCCTGCTTTTCATGATGCTGTATGTCGTGCCGAGATTTACCCAGATTTTTGCCGATGCCAGCATCGACCTCCCCCTGGCGACCCGGGTCATCATCTTCCTCGCGGAATCGCTGGTCGATCTCATGCCCCTGATCCTGCCGGCAGCTGTCGGTCTCGCCTTCGTGGCTCGCGCCTTCCTGGCGACGGAGCGGGGGCGCCTGCTGCTCGATCGCACGAAGCTGGGCATCCCCTTTTTCGGCAGGCTGCTGATCGATTACGCCCTCTCCGGTTTCTGCCGCACGCTCAGCACGACCATGATCAGCGGCATTCCGATCGTCCAGGCGATGCAGATGTCGCGCGGCACTCTGAACAACCGGGTCCTGGAGGGGAAGGTGCAGAAGGCCATCCGCCGGGTCGAGGAGGGGACGTCCATATCGACCGCCCTCGAACAGGCCGGCTTCTTCCCGGGGATCGCCCTGCGGATGATCGGTGTCGGCGAAAACAGCGGCTCCCTCGCCGAAATGCTGAGCGACGTGTCCGACTATTACGAGGATGAGCTCGAACGGAAACTCGATCGACTGACCACGCTTATCGAGCCGCTGATGATGCTGGCCATGGGCCTGCTGATCGGCGGGATCGTCATCGCGATGTATCTGCCGATCATCCAGATGGGGGCGACAGTACGCTGATGGGAGAGATGCAGTTCAACTACAAGCGGAAGAGGATCGGAGAAATCCTGGTCTCCATGGGGGCGATCACCCCGGCGGAGGTGCAGCTGGTTCTCGAACAGATGAACCTGACCCGGAAGCGCTTCGGCGAAACCGGGATCGCCGAGGGGATGTTCGGCGACGATGTCCTGGCGCAGGCACTGGCCGAGCAGTTCCATCTTCCGTTCGTCAACCTCGACCAGACCCTTCCCGATCCGGGCCTGTCGGAGGAAATCCCGTCGAATCTCCCGCTGAAATACCGGTTCCTGCCGCTGCGCCGCGAGGAAGAACGGCTGGTCGTCGCCGTTGCCGACCCGACCGACGTCACGGCGCTGGACGAGCTCGAGCTGCAGCTCGACACGACCCTTCAGGTCGAGGTCGCCCCCTGGAGCAAGATCCAGAAGATCCTCGAGCGGGGCGATGTCGGCTCGAAGCAGGTCCTGAGGGAGGTTTCCGAGGATTTCAAGCTGCAGCTGGTCAAGGAGACCGACAAGGGGGAAGAGGTCCTGTCGATCGAGAAGCTGACGGCCGACACCAGCCCGATCATCCGCCTGATCGATTCCACCCTCTACGACGCCCTGAACAAGCGGGCGAGCGATATCCACATCGAAAGCAATGCTGACGGCGTCGTTATCAAGTACCGGGTCGACGGTGTCCTGTTCCGGGCGACCGATCCGCTCGACGAGCGCTTCCAGGGGCCGATCATCTCCCGCATCAAGGTCATGAGCGAGCTCGACATATCGGAACGGCGGATCCCCCAGGACGGCCGTTTCAAGGTCCGTCTCGGCGGCAAGTCGATCGATTTCCGCGTCTCGATCATGCCGAGTATTTTCGGCGAGGATGCCGTTATCCGTATCCTCGACAAGGAGTCGATCGCCAACGACCTCAAGGGATTGACACTCGAGGCCCTCGGTTTCCCGCAACACGAGCTGGTCCGTTTCAGGAGGATGGTGCGGGAGCCGTACGGAATGGTTCTGGTGACCGGCCCGACCGGCAGCGGCAAGACGACGACCCTCTACGCCGCCCTCTCGGAGATCCACTCCGAGGAGGAGAAGATCATCACCATCGAGGATCCGGTCGAGTACCAGGTCAAGGGGGTCGTGCAGATCCCGGTCAACGAGAAGAAGGGGCTGACGTTCGCGCGCGGCCTCCGGTCGATTCTGCGGCACGATCCCGACAAGATCATGGTCGGCGAGATCCGCGACCCCGAGACGGCGCAGATCGCCGTGCAGTCGGCCCTCACCGGTCACCTGGTCTTCACGACGGTGCACGCCAACAACGTTTTCGACGTTCTCGGCCGTTTCCTGCACATGGGGATCGATGCCTACAATTTCGTCTCCTGCCTCAATTGCGTCGCCGCGCAGCGGCTGGTCAGGAAGATCTGCCCGCACTGCAAGCAGCCGGTCAGATACGACAAGCAGACCCTGGCCGAAGCCGGTCTTCCCTACGAGAAGTTCCGCCGCGTCAGCTTCTTCGAAGGGGCGGGGTGCGAGGAGTGCCACGGGACCGGATACCTGGGGCGGAGCGCCATCATGGAACTTCTCGACATGAACGACGAACTGCGCGAACTGATCGTCGGCAAGGCCCCGGTCTCCCGACTCAAGCAGGCCGCCCGCGATGCCGGGACCATTTTCCTGCGGCAGGCCGCCGTGGACAAGATCGTCGCCGGGATCACGACCTTGCCGGAAATCAACCGTGTCACTTTTATCGAGCAGGGTGAACAGTGATTTTTCGTAACTATCTCGGACTCGACATTCAGCCGCAGGCGCTGCGGGCGGTGTCCCTGAGGCGCAGCGGAAAGGCGATGACGCTGACCGGCGGTCGCCTGCTCGGCCTCGACGCCGAGGTCCTGGTGCCGTCGTTCCGCAATCCGAACATCAGGGATATCGGCCGCTTCGTCGATGGCCTGCATGAACTTCTCGACCCGCTGGCTGCCGGCGAGGAGCGCCTTTCTCTGGCGCTTCCCGAGCAGTGCGGCATCGTCCTGCTGGCAGAGATCGAAACCGTCCTCAAGTCGAAGGCGGAGGGGATCGACGTCCTCAAGTGGCAGCTGCGTGAGAAGCTTCCGGCAGACGTCGAACTTCAGCTCGACTACCAGGTCCTTGATCGGGACGACTCCGGCCGGCAGAAAGTCCTGCTCGCCGGCATGGCGGTCGATGTTCTCCGCCAGTACGAGGAGGTCATCGACCAGGCCGGCTACGGCGCCGAGATGATCGGGTTCCGTTCGATGGCGCTGTTCAACTATTACCGTCCCCGTTTCGATGCCGGCGACAACCTGACCCTGGTACACGTCGAGGATGACACCCTCAACCTGCACTACTATCAGGCCGGGATCCTGTCATTCCAGCGTTCCCGCATCGTCGGAGCGAATATCGAAAACGTCTACCGCGAGATCAACCGTTCGCTTGCCGGAGAGAGCGAGAAGCTGGTCGGCATCGAACGTGCCGCCGTCTATCTGCACAGCAACCGGGACGACCGGGACGAAATCCTGCGGATGATCGGCAGCCTCTTCGCGCAGGAACCGGTGCTGCTGAACCCGGCGATCGAAAAGCTTTGCACCGAACCACTGGCCCTGACCGACCGTCAGGCCCGCTCGCTGGTCACGGCGATCGGCGCGGCCGAAAGGCTGATGTAGAGAGCCGCGATGAACTATTCGATAAACATGGCCAGTCGCACATATGTCAACAAAAAGGCACTGCACCTGATCTACCTGGTGTGCGGCGTCATCCTTGTTGCCGGGCTGCTCTACAGCACCGGGTACTATTTCAGCCTGCGCAGCCAGATCGCCGCCACGGAATCCCGCCTGCAGGAGCTTGAAGAGAAGATCCTGGCCAGCCAGGGAGGGGGGGAGGCCGCCGGTTACAGCGCCGCACGCTACGAAAGGGTTCTGGAGGAGATCAGGCTGGCCAACGGCATCCTGAAGCGGGACAGCTTTCGCTGGACCGCCCTGTTGGACCAGCTGGAGGCGGTCATCCCGCAAAACGTAAAAATCCAGAGTATCGCGCCCGACCACGAAAAAAAATCGGTCAAGATAACCGGTCTGGCCAGGGACCTGAAGGATATGAAACGCTTCCTCGACAACCTGATCGGGTCCGGCAATTACGGTGATGTGCTGTTGCTCAACCAGGATGTCGAGGAGACGGGCAATGTGAAAACGGGGATCCGGTTCTCCATAGATCTGCTGGGGGCATTCTGATGGGACGCGAACCGATCTGGAAGGCGGTGTGGCGCATCAACCGGGTTCTGCCGACGGCCCTGGGGGGGCTTCTGCTGCTCAACATGGCCGCCTACCTCCTGCTGACGGGAGTCTATGAAAAACGGGCCGAGGAGCTGGAGAGAACCTACATCAGCCAGCAGTCCGAGGTGCGCAAGGCCGAGCAGGGAGGGCGGTCGGCCGAGTCGCCACTGGTCGTCTACGCCCGCGGCACGAAGGACCTGCAGACCTTCCGCCAGGCGATCCCGCCGAAGAGCGAGTTGACCGGGCTGGTCGGCGAGGTGTTCACCCTGGCGGAATCGTCCGGACTGCAGATCGACCGCATCAGCTACAAGCCGACGCATGTCAAGGAGATGCGCCTGCTCCGGTATGAACTCGATTTCAACGTCGCCGGCGACTACAACCAGGTCAAGAAATTCACCCACAAGATCGAACAGTCCGAACGGCTGCTGATCATCGACAAGATGACCCTGAACAGCGGCCGGCAGGGGGACAGCGTCAACCTGAGCCTGACACTGACGACATTTTTCAGGGCAGATCCGTCATGAACCGACAGAAGCAGATACTGTTCGCCCTCATCGTCATCCTCGGGCTGGCCCTGCTTTATGCCTGGTGGATGTCGCCGGCGCAGCAGGTCGCCCCGCCGGCAGGCGATATTTCCGGGCAATCCGGCAATGGAGCACCGGCTCTGTCACCCGGCAGCGCTGTCGACGAGCAGAGGGTCAGCCTCGAGCTGCTCGCGTCCGGCGGGAAGAAGTACCGGGGGTACAAGCGCGATATCTTCAACTATTACCAGCCGAAACCGAAGCCGCAGCCGGTCGTCAAGCCGCCGCCGCAGCCGGTCGTCGAACCGAAGCCGGTACCGGTCGTTACCCCCCAGGTCCGGCAGCAGCTGGCCCGATTCACTTTCCTCGGCTTTTTGCTGAAGGAAAACGAAAGGACCGTCTTCCTGTCAAAGCGGGACGAGCTGTTTCTGGTCAAGAAAGGGGATTCTTTCGGCGACGAGAACCGGTTCGAGGTAGTCGGTGTCAGCCCGGAAAAATTGACCATCCGGCAGTCCGGTGCCGGCGGCCTGATCGAAATCCGGCTGGTCGAGGAAGAACCGCTGATTCCGTCGTTCTCTCCCGGGGAGCTTAAGTCGGTGAACCTCCCCCCGCCGGTGCTTGAACCGTCCGATCCGGAACCGGCGCCGCCGGAACAGCCTGAGCCGCCGGAGGATCAACGGCGCAGATGGTTCCGGGAACCCCCGGCGCCGCCGGCGTCCGGAAACTGATGGGGGACTTTGTCCAAGAAATGAGTCAAGCGGTCGTAAAGAGGATCTGATATGAATTCAAGAGTGTTGTTCGTTCCTGTTCTGCTGCTGGTCGTGGCGCTCCTTCTCTCCGGGTGTGCCGGCCAGCGAGCCTTCTCCGTCGGTGTCGAGGCGATGGAGGATGAGAATTACGACCTGGCGGTGGCCGAGCTGACCAAGGCCCTGAAGGCTGACCCCGGAAACGCCGAATACTCGGCCCGGCTGGCCGCCGCGCGGAGCAAGGCCGGCTGGCACCACCTGCAGAAAGGGCGGACCCTGCGCCAGGAGCGGAAGTTCGTCGAGGCTGCCGGAGAGCTCCGTCTGGCGTCGGCGCTGAGCCCGACGCTGGATGTCGCCGCCCTGGAACTGCGCCAGGTCCAGAAGCTGATCGAGGCACGCGAGCTGGCGGTCGAGGCGCAGAACCATCTGCAGGCCCGCCGCCTCGGCAAAGCCGAGAAGATGGCCGAGGAGGCCCTGGCGATCGATCCGGAGAACGAGATCGCCCTGAAACTGCGCGAGCAGCTCAGACGGGAGAGCAAGACCCGCCTGGGCGGCTACGAGCTCGACGTCGAGTCGAAGATGCCGGTCACCCTCAAGTTCAAGGATGCCAAGCTCGAGGAAGTGTTCAAGATCCTCAACCGGCTCTCCGGCATCAATTTCATCTTCGACGAGGACCTGCGCGGCGAACAGGTGACCCTGCTGCTCGAGGATGCGACCTTCTCCCAGGCGCTCGAGCTGCTGATGAAGATGAACAACCTCGGCAGCCGGGTGCTCAACCCGAAGACGGTGATCATCTATTCCAACACCAAGGACAAGCAGAAGCAGTACGAGGACCAGATCATCCAGACCTTCTACCTCTCCAGCATCGACGCCAAGAAGGCGGTCAACATGCTCAGGACCATGCTGCAGCTGCGCAAGATCTACGTCCACGAGGAGCTCAACGCCATCGTCGTGCGCGACAACCCCGATACCATCGAGCTGGTCGGCCAGATCCTCGCCAACGCCGACCTCGCCGATTCGGAAGTGGTTTTCGACCTCGAGCTGATCGAAGTCAGCCACGGCGACCTGCTGAAGTTCGGTATCGAGCCGAGCTCCTACAGTGTCAGCGCCGTCGGCGTCAAGAACGGCAGCCAGATCGACAGCACCCTGCCGAGTCCGCCGGGGATCGGCAACCTGATCGACAGCGCGAGCGGGATCGACGTCTTCTTCACCCTGCCGACGGCGACCTTCGAGCTCTCCAAGTCGCTGACCGACACCGTGGTTCTGGCGACGCCGAAGATCCGGGTCAAGAACCGCGAGAAGGCCAAGGTGCACGTCGGCACCCGCGAGCCGAGTGTTACCTCGACGACCTCGGGGGACAACGTCAGCACCAATGTTCAATACATCGATGTCGGCGTCAAGGTCGACGTCGAGCCGGTGATCCAGCTCGATGACACCGTTCAGACCAAGCTCCGTCTCGAGGTCAGCTCGGTCAGCGACCGGGAGACGGTCGGCGGCACCAACAACCCGACGACCATCTTCACCATCAGCACGACCAACGCCGAGACGTCGCTCATCCTCAAGGACGGCGAGCGAACCATCATCGGCGGTCTGATCAGGACGGCCGACGAGAAGTCGCGCAAGACGGTTCCGGTGCTCGGAGAGATCCCGCTGCTCGGCGCCCTGTTCACCAAGCACGAGTTCGACGACGGCAAGCGGGAGATCCTGCTCTCGGTCACACCGCACATCGTCAAGAAGATCGACGTGCCGGACCGCGGCGAAGCGCGTATCTGGTCGGGCGGGGAGGATGAGCTCAAGGCCGGCCCCAACTTTGCCGCCTTCGCCGAGAAACCGGACCCGGACGAGGTGCCTCCGGCAAGGACCGGCGTCACCCCGGCACCTCCGGCTCCGTCGGCCGAGGCCGCGCCGCCGCGTGAGGCGTCACCCCCGTCCCCTCCGGCCGATCTGCCGGAGCCCGGTCCGGCTCCGGAACCGCCTGCTGAGAGCGACGACCCCGGACCGGAGCCGCAGGCGTTGCCGCCGGAGGCACCGGCTGACGAGGGCGAACAGGTTGCCAGGATCGATGTGCCGCCGGCCGAAATCAGCGCTCCGGTGGCGGCTGCCAAGCTGTTTGCCACCGGCACAAAGCTGGTCAAGGTCGGCGACGAGTTTACCGTCGAGCTGCAGGTCGCCGAAGTCGAAAACCTCTACAGCGCCCCTCTGTTCGTCAATTACGACCCGGCGCTGCTCGATTTCGTCCGTGCCGACGAAGGGGATTTCCTGCGCGCGCCCGGACAGTCGACCGTCTTTACCTCGAGCCCGAACCGGAGCCGCGGCGAACTGATCATCGGCAACAAGCAGGGCGCCGGCGGCCAGGGGGCCAGCGGCAGCGGCGCCCTGGCCCGGATCGTCTTCCGCGCCAAACAGCCGGGGAGCGCCGTGATCCGACCGAACCGGGTCAATTTCCGTGATCCGGCCGGGGAGCGCATGGCGGTCGAGGTCGAACAGTTTGCCGTTGAAATTCAGTAGGGACATGCTCCGGGGCGTCGTGCGACACGAGCGGGGGGTGACCCTGATCGAACTGGTCATCGCCATGGCGGTGCTGGCCGTGCTGGCGTCGGCGGTGCTGCCGCTGGCCGAGGTGACGGTCAAGCGGACCAAGGAGATCGAGCTGCAGCGGGCGCTGCGCGATATGCGCGACGCTATCGACGCCTACAAGGCCGACTACGAGAAGGCCAAGGCGGAAAAGAAGATTATCACCGCCGTCGGCGAAACCGGCTACCCGGAGGAGCTCGAGGACCTGGTCAAGGGGAAGGAGTGGGGGGATCTCTACCCGTACCCGCGGAAGTACCTGCGGCGTATTCCGAAGGACCCCTTCGACCGGTACGACGAGGGGTGGGGACTCCGCTCCTACAAGGACGATCCCGATTCAACGGTCTGGGGCGGCGAGGACATCTACGATGTCTATTCGCAGAGCGACGGCATCGCCCTCGACGGCACCGAATACAGGAATTGGTAAGTGGAGAAGATGAAACCGACTCGCCTAATTACATCCGGCAGGGGGTTCACCCTGATCGAGCTTCTGATCGTCATGACCATTATCGGCATCCTGGCGGCGATCACCGTCCCGAGCTACAAGCGTTACACCATCAAGGCGCGGGAGGCGGTGCTGATGGAGGATCTCTACGTCATGCGCCAGGCGATCGATGCCTACTTCGCCGACAAGGCGAAGTACCCCGATTCCCTCGAGGAGCTTGCGGAACAGAAGTACCTGCGCGACGTTCCCCGCGATCCGTTCACCGAGCGGACCGATTCCTGGGTCGTCGTCCCTCCCGAACCGCTGCCGGACAGCGGCGATCTGGCCGAGGGGGGGGTCTTCGACGTGCGCAGCGGCAGCAACCTGGTCGGTCTCAACGGCGTTCCCTACAGGGACTGGTAGCCATGGTCCAGCTCTTCAACCTCTGCAAGGCCTATTCCCGGGAGGGGAACGCGCTCGAGGACATCAACCTCAAGATCCCCAAGGGGGATTTCGTCTACATCACCGGCCCGTCCGGGGCCGGCAAGTCGACGCTGCTGAAGCTGCTCTACGCCGCCGAAAAGCCGACCCGCGGGCAGATCCTGATCAACGGCCAGAACGTCACCCGGATGGGGACCACCAAGATCCCCTACCTGCGCCGTCAACTGGGGATCGTCTTCCAGGATTTCAAGCTCATTCCGACCCGGACCATCTTCGAGAATGTCTCGTTCCCCCTCGAGGTGCGCGGCCGCAAGCGATACGAAATCAGCAAGAAGGTCTACCACGCGCTCAAGAGTGTCGGTCTCGAACACAAGCTGACCAAGCATCCGCTCGAGCTTTCCGGCGGCGAGCAGCAGCGGGTTGCCATCGCCCGGGCGCTGGTTATGGAGCCGCTGGTCCTGCTGGCGGACGAACCGACCGGCAACCTCGATCCGGAGGTGACCCTCGACATCATGGAACTTTTCAAGAGCGCCAATGCCCGGGGGACAACGGTTCTGCT